>CAZGYJ010000043.1:13368-18918 GCA_964530345.1 uncultured Methylomonas sp. | reverse complement strand
TGATATTGAACCTATAAATGCGCTGAATAGTTACACTTTCACAGAATCATCCCTTAAAACAAATCCATTTCAGCCTTTTCTTCATCACTTAGAAATTTGTTCAGATCAACCAATATCAATAATTGATTATCTCTGCTGGTGACGCCCTGAATATATTTCGAGCTTTCCTCATTACCCACATTGGGTGCTGTTTCAATTTCCGATGCTCGTAAATCTGCTACTTCAGCAACACTATCAACTTGAATTCCAATAATGTGGCCCTCGGACTCAATAATAACAATTCGGGTTGAGTCATCAGGTTCTTTAGGCATCAATCCAAATCTGCTGCGCGTATCAATCACCGTGACAACATTCCCGCGCAAATTAATAATACCTAACACATAGGAAGGCGCCCCCGGAACCGGAGCAATTTCAGTTATCCGCAGTACTTCCTGAACTTGCATGACATTAATGCCATATTTTTCATCGCCTAAGCGAAAAGTTACCCACTGCATGATCGGATCCAGTTTTTGTTCAGCTTCACTCATTACGCATTAACCTGTATTTTGATTTTCATTAATTATGGGTCTCATACCATCAAATTTATTGCCACCTCATTCAGATATCTATCAATATCCTCATTTATTAACAATATTCACACTCACATTAAGCGTTCAGGTATTTACTTTATTAATATCAATAATAGCAGTTAATTCATTATTTACAGGTACATTTGGCACTGCCAAATGGATGCCCGATAAACTTGAATAATTAACTCATGAAACATTGGCAAGCCGTCCTGACTGTTCCTGAAGCAGATTTTCCAGAAAATCTGCATAGGCTTCTACTGCCCGCGAATTTGCTGCATAGAAAGAACCCGGCAAACCGGCTCGACTGGCTTCCCGAAGTTTTGTATCCACGGGAATTACAGCATCCCAAAGATGATCAGAATATTCGCCCTGCAACTGTTCAAGACTGACTTGTGATGCTTTGGTCCGTTTATCATACATGGTTGGAAGTATGGTGTATCCAGGCGGGTTTTTTCTGGATCGAAATACCATTTGCGTAGTATGAAGCATTCTTTCTAAACCCTTTAAAGATAAAAATTCAGCCAAAACAGGAATCACCAAATGCTCACAGGCTGCCAAAGCGTTAATCATCAATATTCCCAGCATGGGTGGAGTATCTATGAGGACATAATCATAATCAGCTGATATTTCATTTAATGCATTTTTAATCACCAGACCCATGCCATCTAATCCTGCCACTTGTCTGTCCAATGTTGCGAGCGCTGTTGCAGCAGGAAGAACTGAAAGATTGTCAATCCTGGTGCTGACTATAAACGATCTGGGATTATGGTCCTTTTGTTTGCTCGTCGCATGATGAAACAGCTTATAAACACTGTTTTCTAGTTCATCAGGATTCATACCGAAATAGCTGGTTAATGAACCATGAGGGTCTAGATCAATGAGCAGGGTTCGGTATCCCCAGGAACATAACAAACCACCCAGGGTCACAACCGTTGTAGTTTTTCCTACCCCGCCTTTTTGATTGGAAACAGACCATATTTTCATGATATCTACTCGAATTAATTCATCTGAGAAACCCTTTTCGGTTCCGCCCCCCGACCTTGAGACTTATAACGGGCTATGGATTGGGAAATTAGTACCAATACTACACGCCGATTTTGATAACGACCTTGTTCGGTGGAATTATCAGCTATCGGATGGAATTCTCCGTAACCCACAGCAGCCATACGTGTAGGACTAATGCCATCCTTTGCCAATTGCTTCACCACACTGGCAGCTCTGGCAGAAGAAAGATCCCAGTTTGATGGAAACTCAACGGTATCAATTGGAATATTATCGGTATGACCTTCAACATGGAGTATATTGTGGGTACGTTTTAAAACATCCTTTATTTTGTTGAGCAGTGGCAAAGCTGACTTGGACAATTCTGCCTCGCCACTGCGAAACAACATACCACTTTTCATCACCAGTTCCAGCCAGAAATCATCTCTTTTAACTTCTATTAAATCCTGATCAATATATGGTTCAAGCAAGGTGTTGAATTGTTCTTCTACTTTTTTCAAGCGTCTTCGTTCCTCTTTGATTTCGACACTTAATTTTTCTTCCTTGCGTTTCTGTTCGGTCATTAAATGATCTAACTGGATAGGCTGAATTGTTGTTGGTCTTTTACCAATCTCAACTGGACTTTCTGACTGTTCTACCACATCATGCTTGGAAAATGCTTCATCCAAAGCATTGGATAAGACCCGATACTTACCAACATTAACGGAAGAAATAGCATACATGACAACAAAAAAACCGAATAACAATGTTACAAAATCTGCATAGGAAACCAGCCAGCGCTCATGGTTTTCCGGTTCTTCAATATGCTTGTTTTTTCGTCTCATGTGTTAACTTTTTTATGAACTTCAGATCAGGAAAATAACTTTCCTCTGGAACCCCATTCTTTCAGTAATTGAAAAAAAGGACATGAATAGACTGATTATGCTTGACCAATTCATCGTGAATAGTTATCTAGAAATCCGGTCAATTTCAATTCTATATTCCTGGGGTTTTCTCCTTCTGCAATGGCAATGATCCCTTCAGCCATCATTTCTCTGGCATGAGAAATTGCATCAATGTTTGATTTTAATTTGCTGGCAACTGGTAAAAACAATAAATTCGCTAATCCGACGCCATAGATTGTTGCAACAAAAGCAGTTGCAATTCCTGAACCCAACAGCCTTGGGTCCGACAAGTTTTGCATGACATGAATTAAACCCAAAACAGCGCCAATAATACCGATCGTTGGCGCATAACCACCCATGGCCATATAAACTTTGGCAGCTTGCAGGTCAAGATGTTCTTTGGTTGATAATTCCACCTCCAGACAGTTTCTGATCACTTCAGGTTCATTACCATCTACCAATAATTGCAAACCTTTTTTTGCAAAACTATCCGGCTCTCTGCCAACCACTGTTTCTAACCCTAATAATCCTTCTTTTCTTGCCAAAGTACTCCAATCCAATATTTTTTTTATTTGTTTTTTTAGGAAGATTTTCTCCGGCAAGAAAACCCATTTAGTTATAATCAATGCACGATGAAATATTCTCGGTGGAAATTGCAATAGTGTTGCTCCTATAGTCCCTCCTAACACAATGACCAGTGCAGGACCATTAAACAAAGCATCCAGTTGGCCGCCTTCCAGTAAATTGCCCCCTGCAATTGCAACAACACCAATTAATATGCCAAAAATGCTGAGAAAATCCATTAATGCATACCAGCCAATTTTTCTGACATTACTTCCAAACTCATTACTTCATCTGCCAACCCAGCTTCAGAAACAGCTTTTGGCATTCCATATACGATACAACTCGCCTCATTTTGCGTCCAGATGGTAGCCCCCTTCCGTTTGAGATGTGCTGCACCATTTTTCCCATCTGCACCCATACCAGTCAAAACAAGTACCAACACATTTCCATTAAAGTTTTCTGCAATTGAACTCAAAGTTACATCAGCACTGGGACTGTAAATTTCACCTGCTATCTTTTCCCGCAGCATGACTTTGTTATGGCCTCGCCTACGTTCAAGCAGTATTTGTTTGCCTCCAGGAGCTAAAAGCATCAATCCTGATTTAAGCAAATCACCATCACTTGCCTCCTTAACTTGAATAGGACATGATTCATCCAAACGTTCCGCAAAACTGCTGGTGAAATTTCCCGGCATGTGCTGAATCAGTATCACAGGAGGCAAAAAATTTTCCGGTATTTTTGCTATCAATTTCTGAATTGCAACAGGACCTCCTGTTGAGGCAATAATAGTTACCAGGTCAAAATGTGGATTGTTACAGCTGGGACGAACAGAAGGATGCAACTTGATAACATTATTTTTTTGCTGTGTTTCCTGAATACGATTTTTTGTAGCAGTATGCTTCTGTTTTATCCTTACAGCCTGCATAGCGACAGTTTTCACTCTTCTACGCAACAAACTCTTTGCTGTTTCTCTATTTTCATCTATTTCTTCGAGTTGTTTTGGTAGAAAATCTACCGCTCCAGCTTCTAAGGCATCAAATGTTGCTTTAGCTCCAGCATGTGTTGAAGCAGAAAACATAAGAATAGGCGTTGGTGATGTTGACATGATTTCCTTGACTGCAGTGATACCATCCATAATTGGCATTTCAACATCCATGGTAATGACATCAGGATTTGTACTTGCAGCCATAGCAACTGCCTGGCGGCCATTAGTTGCTGTTCCTACAACCTGGAAACTTCGTTCTTCTTCAAGGGTATCTTTAATCCGTTTACAGAAAAAACGTGAATCATCAACAATTAGCACTCTGATTGGCATACGACTAAGCCTTTATGCGGCATATTTTCTCATCATTCCAGGAACATCCAGAATCAATGCAATTTGTCCATCGCCGGTAATCGTTGCACCGGACAATCCATCCAGCCCATGTAATTTCGCGCCCAGCGGTTTAATCACTACCTCTTCCTGACCAATCAGCTGATCAACAACAAAACCAATCTGTTTACCACCTGCATTTACAACCACGACATGACCAGCGCCACTTGATTTTGAACAGTATCCTGGATCATTAACCAACCAATCGCCCAAATAAAACAATGGCAAAGCTCTTTCCCTGACCATGACAACTTGCTGGCCATCAACCACATTACTTTTTGTCAAATCCAGATCCAGAATTTCCATGACACTGGCTAAAGGCAATGCAAATGCCTGGCCGCCCAGCTTGACCATCAAGGTTGGCATAATTGCCAGAGTCAACGGCACTTTAATGATAATGGTACTACCTTTACCATCGATGGAATCAATCTCCACAGTTCCATTCATTTGGGTAATTCGGGTTTTGACAACATCCATGCCAACCCCGCGACCGGAAACATCAGAGATTTCAGTTTTGGTAGAAAACCCAGGTGCGAAAATCAAATTATAACAGTCCTTGTCATCAAGACGTGCCGCTGACTCTTCATCCATAATGCCTTTTTCAACAGCCTTTTGTCGTAACACATCAGGATTCATTCCCTTACCATTATCTTCAATAGTTAACTGAATATGATCGCCTTCCTGGGATGCGGTTAACACTACGGTTCCTTCCCGTGGCTTGCCAGCAGTTTCCCTGTCATCCGGAGCCTCAATACCATGATCAACAGCATTTCTGACCAAATGTACCAATGGATCAGCCAAAGCTTCTACCAGATTTTTATCCAGATCGGTTTCTTCACCCACTAATTCCAGTTTGATTTCTTTATTGAGGCTCCTTGCCAAATCTCTTACTACCCGAGGAAACCGGCCAAAAACCTTTTTGATCGGCTGCATCCGGGTCTTCATCACCGACAGTTGCAAATCTGCAGTAACAACATCCAGATTAGAAACTGCTTTGGAAATCTGCTCATCATCAGCAACAGATTTAAGCGTTTGAAAACGATTTCTGACCAGCACTAATTCCCCGACCATATTCATGATCTCATCAAGAACCTGAGTGTCAACTCGAACAGTGCTTTCTCCTTGAGGAACCGTTGCATTTTTTGCAGGTTTTTCTTTT
>CAZGYJ010000043.1:0-13268 GCA_964530345.1 uncultured Methylomonas sp. | reverse complement strand
TTTTGCAGGTTTTTCTTTTTTCTTGGTTATTGGAACAACATTTTCAGGTTTCGTTTCAAGCTTAGGTTTTGGAGCTGGTTTTTCAGCCTCAATGACAGGCTTGTTGGACTGTTCCGGATTTGATTTTTGCTCTTCTTTGTCCGCTCCTGGAACTCCGACAAATTTTCCCTTTCCATGCAAGTCATCTAATAAGTTATCAAATTCATCTTCAGTAATTTCGTCTGATGATGAATGCTGTACGGGTTGTTCAGTACTGTTTTCAGTTGTTTTGACTGTTGGAGCTCCGCCTTTGCCATGCAACTCATCCAGCAACGCATCAAATTCTTCTTCTGTAATTTCATCACTTGGAAGTTCTATGGCTGGTGCTTCACTGTCACTTGTTGTCGGCGAACCTCCTGGACCATGCAAAGCATCCAGTAATTCTTCAAATTCTTGTTCAGTTATTTCTTCGCTTGATGTAGCTTGTTGGTCTGATGTAACTTGGGATTCTGAACCCGGTTCTGATTGTTCCGTTGTTTCAGGCTCTTCACCAGTTTCCAGCATTGCAGCAAATTCCTGTTCTACTGCTTCTGCAGCATTTTCGATCAGTTGAGATTGATGTCCTGATTCTTCTGGCTCTGATACTGTTTCGCTACTTGATTCAGTTTGAACTGACTCGCCATTATCTGGTTGAGTATAGGTTTGAAGGGTTTCCAGTAATTCAGGTTCTGCAGGCTCAGGATTAACACCTGAACGGATATTGTCAAACATTTCATTGACAATATCCAAAACCTGCAAGACAACATCCATTAAATCCGGGGTGACTTTCCTGTCACCTTGCCGAAGAACATTAAATACATCCTCTGCTTTGTGGCAGACTCCTACCAAGGCATCAATGGCTAAAAATCCGGCGCCACCTTTTACAGTATGAAAGCCTCTGAAAATTGCATTGAGCAAATCCTGGTCTTCTGGTGATTGTTCCAGCTCTACCAGTTGCTCACCCAGCAGTTCAAGTATTTCCCCTGCTTCTACCAGAAAATCCTGAAGAATCTCATCATCTAAATCAATAGCCATGTTATTTCCCTCAGAAACCTAAACTCGACAAAAGATCATCCACATCATCCTGACTGGTGGCTACATCATTATTTCTGTCATCAACTTTGGGTACTACAGGACCAGGTAAATCCTGTTGCTTGGAGTTTTTTTCCAGATAATGTTTATTTCCAGAGACCTTAATCAGTTCTACCATGTTTTCTTCAAGGTTCTGTACCAGATTAATAACCTTGCGAATAATCTGTCCGGTAATATCCTGAAATCCCTGTGCCATTAGCACTTCATTCAATCCACTTTGAATTTGCTCAACTGCGCCAACGGAATATTTAAAATGTTCTGTCAGTTCTTGACTCATACCCTTGAATTCATCAAAAGGCATTTTTTTGACCAAAAAACGTTGCCAGTTTTCTGACAGGTTGTGAGCTTGTTGATGCAATTCCTGTGAAACTGGCATTAAATCCTCTACAACTGTCAATGTCTGATTTGCAGCTTGCTCTGTCATAGTAATCACATACTGCAATCTTTCCTTGGCATCAGGAATGTCATTTTCAGCAATTTCATTTAATGAGGAATCTGCTGAAAAACTGTTCATGGTGTCATGAAGTTGCCGTGTTAAATATCCAATTTCCTGATACAGTGAAGATTCCCTGATACCGGCTAGATCATCACATAACTGATCCGCTCTTGCCTGATCATTTTTTTCCAGCGCTGCAACCAGGTCTTTGGCTATAGTCAAGCGGTTGTCCGGGCTTAAATTTGTCATTGACCACTCCTCTGGCTTAAGCGTCTATTCGCTCAAAAATCTTTTCAATTTTCTCTTTCAGTGTTGCGGCAGTGAATGGTTTAATCACGTAACCATTCACACCCGCTTGAGCCGCCATGACAATCTGGTCACGTTTAGCTTCAGCCGTTACCATCAGCACTGGCAAATTTACTAAATTGGGATCCTCCCTCACCGCCTTCAGCAAATCAATGCCTGTCATTCCAGGCATATTCCAATCTGTCACTAAAAAATCTATACCACCTGCCTGAAGAATCGGTAATGCTGTTTTTCCATCATCGGCTTCTACGGTATTGGTAAACCCAAGATCCTTTAATAAATTTTTTACGATTCGCCTCATTGTTGAAAAATCATCAACAACAAGAATTTTCATATTTTTATCCAAGGGTTCTCTCCAAACTTAAACTGACATAAAACATTATTAATTTAGTAGCGGGAATTTTATAACCGGGAAAGCATTTCTGTTATTTTCCAAACTATAAAATTCTCACTTCCTGTGTATCAAAGTATAGACAAATTGTTAGTAGTTACATTTTTTTTCATTATTCATTCTGGAATCAACTAATGTGATGAATCGTCCAGCCAATCTTCTAATCTGGCACGTAGTCTTAACATGGCCTGACTACTGATTTGACTGACTCGAGATTCACTAACACCTAAAACCTGACCGATTTCCTTAAGGTTAAGTTCATCATCATAATAAAGTGATACAACCAGTTTTTCCCGTTCCGGCAAATCAGTAATTGCCTGAACCAAAGCCTTCATAAAATCTTGTTTGATCTGATTTTCTGCTGGTCCTGCTTGCTGCTCAGCATTTTGTTCCAGAAACTGATCACCCGTTTGGATCAGTTCTTCAATACTAAAAGTCTTGCTACTATTAGAATCCTGGAGAATCTGGTAATACTCATCAAGGCTCATTCCCAAAAAATCTGCAACCTCACTATCCTTGGCATCTTGTCCAGTCTTGTTTTCAATTTCCCGTATGGCTTCAGCTACCATCCTGGACTTTTTATGTACCGAACGTGGGGTCCAGTCCGAACGTCTGACTTCATCCAGCATCGAACCACGAATACGAATTCCTGCATAGGTTTCAAAAGACGCGCCTTGAGACGAATCGTAATTTTTTGCTGCCTCCAATAAACCCAGCATACCTGCCTGAATCAAATCATCGACCAGCACTGAATCCGGTAATTTCGCCAACAAGTGATAGGCAATGCGTTTAACCAAAGATACATGTTGCAAAACATCAATGTCTTCCGCGGTTTTCTTGACCGCGTTATACATTGCCGCTCCTTTCACGCAACGGCCTCCTGGATGCTGTATTCGATCATTCTTTCAACGAAAAACTCCAAATATCCATCAGATTTGGTTTTTATCGGCCAATTATCTATTCTGCGAGCAACATCAGTGATGGCTTTTGAAACTTTGGAATTTGGATAAGCCTCAATAACAGCATTTTGTTTTTGTACTGATTTTCTTAAATCCTCATCGTAAGGAATAGCGCCTGAAAACTGTAAAGTGACGTCCAGATAGCTATCGGTCACTTTGGTTAATTTATTGAATAGAGCCTGTCCTTGCTGCATTGACTTCACCATATTGCAAAGCACATGAAAATGATTCACACCATAGTCCCTGTTTAGCAACTTGATAAAAGCATATGCATCGGTTAATGATGTCGGTTCATCACAGACAACGATAATCAATTCCTGACTGGCTCGGGCAAAATTTACCACGCTTGGTGAAATGCCTGCCGCAGTATCAATAATCAAAACATCGAGATTATCGTCCATTTCACTAAATGCATGGATAATAGCTCCCTGCTCTACATTGGAAAGGTCTGACATTTTCTGGATACCAGAAGAAGCAGGAATCACCCTCATTCCTGCCGGCCCTTCCAGCATAATATCGGCCAGAGATTTTTCACCAGTCAGCACATGAGATAAATTAAACTGAGGTCGAATACCTAATAACACATCAACATTTGCCAAGCCCATATCTGCATCGAGTAATGCCACCTGACGTCCTATTTTGGCCATTGCCACGCCAAGATTTACCGACAAATTGGTTTTGCCAACACCACCTTTGCCACTCGCAATGGCGATCACTCGAACAGGTTTTATTTGTTTCATTTTTCTGATTCCGGCTGCTTGATCTGGATTATTATGCATACTCTTCAGTTATCCATTCCTCGCTGGTTTGTAATTGCTCCAGTTGTTCCTGTTCAATTTCCTGAGCACATTGACTAACAAAGGCCAATGGTTCTATTTCATGTATATCCTCCGGGACTTGCTGACCATTGGTAACAAATGCCAGAGGTAGTTGATTGTCAATCAAAGCTGATATTGCAGGACCTTTCATGATAATTTCATCAAGTTTGGTCAAAATAGCCGCCTCTGGGTTAAAAATTTGAAAAGCATTTATAATTTCATTCATGGTTTTCAACTGGGTCGTTGCCGACATCACTAAATATGACTGAACCGGCAAATCGTTTTGTTGCAAAATCGAGATTTGGTCAGCCACACGCATATCTCGCTGACTCATTCCCGCAGTGTCTATTAATACTAGTTGTTTTTCTGAAAAACTGTTAATGTATTGCTGCAAATCATTGCTATCAACAGCGATCTTGACAGGCACATCTAAAATTCGACCATAAGTATTTAATTGCTCATGGGCACCTATTCGGTAATTATCTGTAGTGATTAACGCAACCGTTCCCGGGCCATGCTGCAATATATATTTGGCCGCTATTTTAGCGATGGTCGTGGTTTTACCAACTCCTGTTGGACCAACCAAAGCTACGATTCCACCCGTGGCCAAAATTGATTGCTCGACTGTGAACAAGGTTCGACCCAACATTTCCAAGGCTTTTTCCCAGGCAAGATTGGCATCAGTATGACCAGACAAACGGTTGGCAATTTTAATACCCTGTTTTTTTGCTATCCCAAGCTCAGTCAGTTTTCGTAATAAATCCAAGCGAATGGGATTACTGATTGGCTGAGGTTCTTTTTCAGGTTCAATCAACTTGTTATCCAGAGCGGATTTTAACTCCCGTAATTCCTTTTGCATTTCCAGCAATAGACTATTTTGATTCTCTGGAGATTTTAGTTCTGCCTGAACTGGCGCCGCCGGCTTTTTAATTACCGGTTTATTCAATACTTCAGCCGCTTTGGTATTATTTGCTTTTGATCTCGCCGCATTTAGTGCAACCCGCTCCGCATATCCCAAATACTGATCAGTTGATCTCCGTCTTGGAATTGCAGGAACGGTACCATCAGCCTGAATTTTTCTTTGACTCCTGACAATATGAACGGGTTTGGTCTCTGCCTCACTTTTTTGTTGTGGTTTGACTTGAGATGCCTGTTTTTTGGGTAATTTGTCGTGAATGACTTTTTCATCAAAATCTTTCGCTGCAACAATTTCAACCCCTTCCGGTATTGAGCGATTGGACATAATCACCGCATCTGCACCCAATTCTTCTTTAACCATTCGCATTGCCTGGCGAATATCTGCAGCAACAAACCTTTTAATTTTCATCGTAACCTCTTAAATTCATTATGCACGTTGACCCACTGTTGAAATAACCTTGACCTGCCGGTCTTCAGGAATTTCGTTATAGGCCAACACATGCAACCCCGAAATTGAATGACGGACGAATCGGGCCAACCAGGGTCGAATATAGGACGAAACCAGCAATATCGCCGCTTTGCCTTCCATTTCCATTTTTTCAGCGCTTTCCTGTAATGATTTAAACATTTGCTCTGCCAATCCTGGTTCAATTCCGGCACCGCTCTCACCCGCCGTTTGTAAGGACTGTTGCAATAACTGTTCCAGATCAGGCTCCAGAGTAATTACTGGTAATTCTTTCTGAACACCACTGATTTCCTGTACGATTGAGCGCCCTAAAGCGGCTCGTACTGCAGAGGTAAGAATGTCCGGATCTTGACTTTTACTGCCAAACTCCGCCAAAGTTTCGACGATAGTTCGCATATCTCTAATGTGTACTTTCTCTTGCAGCAAGTTTTGCAGCACTTTGACAATCACTCCAAGCGGCAGGATTTTTGGCACTAATCCTTCAACCAATTTAGGCGCTGATTCACTTAAATTATCCAAAAGCTGCTGGGCTTCTTCATAACTGAATAATTCGTAGGCATGAGTTTGCAGTAGATGACTTAAATGTGTGGCAATGACGGTCCCCGGATCAACGACGGTATAACCCAAAGTTTGCGCATGATCTTTCTGATTAGGATCAATCCATACGGCTTCCAGCCCAAAAGCCGGATCTGTACAAGCAATACCATCCAAATGACCGAAAACCTTTCCGGGGTTAATTGCCATTTCCTTGTCCGGCATCACTTCGGCTTCACCGACAATAACCCCCATCAATGAAATTTTATAAACTGTCGGCACTAAATCCAGATTATCTCGAATATGAACTGACGGAATCAAAAACCCTAATTCCTGGGATAATTTTTTTCTGACTCCTTTGATCCGGGTCATTAATTGACCGCCCTGATTTTTATCAACAAGTGGAATCAATCGGTAACCAACCTCGAGACCTATGATGTCAACCTGATGCACATCATCCCAGCCCAGTTCCTTGACTTCAGGAACAGGCGCTGGCATTGCAGCTTGTTCTACTTCCACCAATTCGGCCTGCTTGCTTTGCCGATTGAGTAGCCAGGCAATCCCTGACAATGATGAGGCTAACAGGATAAACACTAGATTTGGCATTCCAGGAATAATTCCCAGCAAACCCATGACTGCCGCAGTAATTAACAATACTCTTGGATTGGTAAATAATTGACTTGAGACCTGCTTGCCAATATCCTGGCGGCTGCCCCTTACCCTGGTAACAACAATCGCGGAGGCTGTTGATAATAATAACGATGGAATCTGAGCAACCAAACCATCACCAATAGTCAGCAACACATAGACCTCTCCTGCATCAGAAAAGCTCATGCTATGCTGGCCCATGCCAATAACCAGACCACCAATCACATTGACAAATAAAATGATGATCCCGGCCACTGCATCGCCTCGAACAAATTTACTTGCACCATCCATTGAGCCATAAAAATCAGCTTCTGCAGCAATTTCTTCTCGTCGCTCCCTGGCCTCATCCTGAGTAATCACACCAGTATTTAAATCCGCATCAATCGCCATTTGTTTACCGGGCATGGCATCCAAAGTGAATCTGGCTCCCACTTCGGCAATTCTGCCGGCGCCTTTGGTAACCACCACAAAATTAATGACAACCAGAATAGCGAATACCACAATACCCACGGCGAAGTTGCCACCAATGACAAAAGCCCCAAAAGCCTCAATGACCTTTCCCGCCGCATCACCGCCATTATGCCCTTCAAGCAAAACTACCCTCGTTGAAGCAACATTCAAGACCAAACGTAATAAGGTGGCTATCAAAATAACCGTTGGAAACACTGCAAATTCAAGTGGCTTCAGTGTATAAATAACCACTAATAAAATAATTAATGAAAATGCAATATTGAAAGTAAAGAACAAATCCAGTAAAAATGCAGGCATTGGAATAATGACCATTGCCAGCATGATTAGTACTACTAATGGCGCACCCAGTCCAGATAATGGAAGATCCTGAAGGATGTTTTTGATTTTATTAATATCCATGTGTCAATTTTTCATTGGTTTTTGCATCTAGAAAAAATAAACATCATTCGTGCCAGAATATTGATCTTTCCATCAAGGTGGACAAAAGATTCCTTACAGAAGGATTGGAAATAAGATTTTTAGGAGTAAAGTGAAAAGAAGCTATTCCGTTTTAAACTCATCCGGAACAACTATTGAGGATGGAAATTCCGGCTCATCCCAGCCATTTTCCAATGCGGTTTTAAGTTGAAAGACATAGGCTAACACCTGAGCCACAGCTAAAAACAGTCCTTGCGGAATTTGTTCATTTAATTCTGTAGAATAATAAAGTGCTCTGGCCAAAGGAGGCGCCTCTATTAAAGGTACTTCAGCACTAGCAGCTACATTACGAATATGGGATGCGACCATGTCGGTGCCTTTGGCAACCAGTTTTGGCGCTGCTGTTGAATTTGGATCGTACTTTAAAGCAACTGCAAAATGGGTTGGGTTGGTCACGATGACATCAGCCTTGGGTACTTCTTCCATCATTCTTCTTTGCGCTGCTTCCATTTGCAACTGTCTAATTTTTCCTTTGATTTCTGGGTTTCCTTCCGTATCTTTACTTTCATCCTTGACTTCCTGTTTAGTCATTTTCAATTGTTTATTGTGATCCCACAGTTGATATGGAACATCAAAAATAGCAATTATTACCAACAAAGCGCTCAAAAATAAGAATCCGGAACCAATCAAGTCCATTGCCTGAAAAATTCCATTTTCTACCGTTTTCGAACTTAGGCTGACAAAATCATCAAAAACCAGGTTGAACAATACAACGACACCGGCAACGATGAGTAAAAATTTCAAAATTGCCTTGATCAGTTCAATGAATCCTTTTAAGGCAAATAATCTGGGTATGCCTTTAATTGGATCCAGTTTTTCAAATTTAGGCTGCATCGCCTCCCAGCTAAAATTCCAGCCACCCATTGCTATGGGTGCAACCAGAGCAATCACCACCATCACGGCAAGAAAAGGAGCAATCAACAAAACCCCATTACTGATAACTTTAACCAAATGTAAAACAGGCACAGCAGGATCAAAAATTTCCGCCCTGCTAATTGAAAATTGCTCGCGCATGATTTCAAGCAACCCTTTGCCTATTTTGTTACCTGTCATCATTAACATGGTCGCGCCGGTCACCAACATAGCGAAGGTGCTTAGTTCTTTCGAGCGGGCAATCTGGCCCTTTTTTCTGGAATCAGTAAGCCGTTTCCCGGTGGGGTCTTCGGTTTTATCCTGACCGTTGTCTTCAGCCATACTCTAGAACCTTATATTCTTAATAATTGGCCTATCAGCTGATAAGCACTGGTCAACAATCCGGAAAAATTATTCAAAACATTGGGTAAAGTCAGCCATAGCATTAACATACCCAACATCAAAGTGACGGGAAAACCAACGGCAAAAATATTTAACTGGGGTGCGGCACGAGTGGCGACTCCAAAGCTGACATTAACCATCAACAAACCAGCTACCAAGGGTAATGCCATCAACAAACCGCCCGAAAAAATCATGCTGCTCCAGGTTAACAACGACCACAAATCCAATGTTACAAGTCCATTAGCCGAAACCGGTAAGGTAGTAAAACTTTCAACCAGCATTTCGATCATTAACAAATGACCGTCCATCACTAAAAATAGTAATGTTGCTGTCATGACATAAATTTGGGCAATAACAGGTACTTGAACGCCCGTTTGCGGGTCAACCATGGAAGCAAATCCAAGCCCCATACTCATTGCAACTCCTTGCCCGGCAAAGACCAACGTTGCAAATACTATCTGTAATATAAACCCTGTACATAACCCGATGGCAATCTGCTGCAGCGCAACCATAAATCCTTGATAACTCAACATTTCAATTTTTGGCATGTCCGGTAATACAGGCCAAATAACCAGGGTGACTACCAATGAAACGATTAAGCGGGTTCTTGCAGGAGCAGCACGCATACTGAATACAGGCATGGCGACTAACATGGCGCCAATTCTGAATAACGGCCAAATAAATCCAGAAACTGCCGTAAGCAACTCTGCTTCGGTAATATTCAAAATATTATCCGATCAGACTGGGAACATCTTTAACAGCCGTTTGAAAATAATCAATTAATACCTGGAGCATCCAGGGACCTGCAATCATCAATACTAAACCAATCGTGATTAATTTCGGCACAAAAGTTAGTGTCATTTCATTAATCTGAGTTGCAGCCTGAAACATGGCAATAATCAAACCAACCGCCAATGATGACAACAGTACAGGCGCAGTCAACTTGATTGCTACAATCATGGCATCTTGACCCACCATCACAACAGTATCGGGTGTCATTGTTCTCTCCTTTAATTCAGGCTAGATAAAAACTTGCTGCCAGCATTTCCATAATGAGTGACCAACCATCTGCCAAAACAAAGAGCATGATTTTAAATGGTAGAGAAATTATCATCGGTGACAACATCATCATCCCCATCGACATTAAAACACTGGCAACAACCAGATCGATAACCAAGAATGGCAAAAAAATCAAAAATCCAATTTGAAACGCAGTTTTTAATTCGCTTGTAATATAAGCTGGCAACAACAATGAAAATGGCACTTCCTCTGCAGAATTCAGTTCATCAGATCCGGAAATATTCAGAAAGAGTGCTAAATCAGATTCTCTGGTCTGGCGCATCATAAATTGACGAAATGGTTTAGATGCTTTTTCGATTGCAGCGGTCACACTGATTTTTTCTTCGAGATATGGCTGGACTGCCTCCGTATTGACTCTTTCAAACACCGGCATCATGATAAAAATGGTCAAAAATAACGATAACCCTAACAACACCTGATTACTGGGTGCCTGACCCGTTCCCAATGCTTGTCTTAACAGGGAAAACACAATCATGATTCGAACAAATGACGTCATTGACAACAACAATGCTGGCAACAAGCTCAGCATTGTCATTAAGGCAAGAATTTGAATGGTTACCGTGTAGGTTTGTTCGCCCTGGGCATTAGTGGTGACACTGAATGCATCGATACCAGGCAGCGCCACTGCGGGTGTACTAACCACAATCAAAGCACTTATTATTAATAATCTAGCCATGACTTCTATACTGCATTACCTGAAATAATTTTTTTGCAAAACTGTCATCCCCCTGACAAGTATTTCCCTTCTGCTCAATACTTAAGCAATCATCGCCTTCCAATACATGTAATGTTTCAATTTTTCCGGGGGAGACTCCCAAAATCAGTTGCTTTCTACCTGCCTTGAGAATCACAATTTTTTCTCGCATTCCTAATGATAGCCCGCCTATGATTCTTAATTGTCCTGAGCCAGTCATCGAGCCAGTGTTAATTTTCTTTAACAGCCAAATCATTAGAAAAAAAACACTTAACACAATAACCAAACCAGCGGACCAATTCAGCAAATTTCCTGTGGAAATCGGTTTAACTGCCGCTTGATTTAATGGCGCACATAAAACTGTCACCGGGGATAATAAAAATAATCCGTAAAACGTAATTTTATGTTTCATTAAGTCAAACGTCTTACTCTTTCTGATGGACTAATAACATCCGTTAAACGAATGCCAAATTTCTCATTAACAACAACTACTTCACCATGTGCAATCAATGTACCGTTGACTAATACATCCATTGGTTCTCCCGCTAAACGATCCAGTTCTACAACCGACCCCTGATTTAGTTGCAATAAATTTCTGATGTTAATACGAGTACGGCCAATTTCCATAGAAATGGTAACTGGCACATCCAGAATGACATCCAGATTTACATCATCACCACTGCCACTGGCCTTTTCTTCAGCCAGCTCTTGAAATTCTGCCGTCTGCGGGTTTTCCACTACCGCCTCAGCTTCAGCCTGCTCCTGAAGCGCATCACCCCAGTCTGCATCTGCTTCTGAGGTTTCAGCTTCTGTTTGTTCTTCCATGGCAGCAGCCCAATCATCTGCTACTGGTTCTTCAGAATTTTCGGCGCTGTTTTCTTCTTCACTCATTGATTACCCTTCATGAATTTGTTAATAATTAACATTATTAGAATTTCTGGGACGCTTCTCTAAATTTTCCAATTGCATAATAACGGATCATTTCTACATTTCTTCCAGATTGACTTTGCCGCTAATTTTTATTGCATAATTACCATCTGACAAACCAACTTTGCCAATAGAAATAGGCACCCCTTCTGCCGATAAAATCACTTCATCGGGAAGATCAACCGGAATTACATCCCCTGCTTTAAATGCCATCACATCACTAACCTTCATTCTTTTTTCGAATAGCAAACTATTTAGTGTCACTTCAGTACGCATAATTTCATTTTGCAACGATTCCTGCCAACGGTCATCGACGTCTCCCCGGTCACTTGAAATACCTGCATCCAGTAAATCTCTAATAGGCTCTATCATGGAATAAGGCATTGCAATATTAATATCGCCACCGCCTCCATCTAACTCAACATGAATAGTTGATACAACAACAATTTCTGAAGGGCTAACAATATTTGCGAACTGAGGATTCACTTCCGAATTTAAATATTCAAATTCAATTTCAATAACTGGCCGCCAGGCTTCAGCTAAATCCTTGAAGATCATTTCAATAATCAAGCGGATAATCCGCATTTCAGTCGGTGTAAATTCCCTGCCTTCGACTTTGTTATAAAATTGCCCTCCGCCGCCAAAAAAATTATCAACCGCAGTAAATACCAACCTGGGTTCCATAACAATCAATGCCCGCCCTCTTAACGGAGCAAAGCGAATCACATTCAAATTTGTCGGTACGAATAAACTTTGGACATACTCAGAAAATTTTTGAATTTGAATACCTGATACTGAAATTTCAGCAGAACGACGAATAAAATTGAACAGTGATACCCGAAAATATCTGGCAAAGCGTTCATTAACCATTTCCAGGGTTGGCATGCGACCGCGGACAATGCGTTCCTGGCTGGTAAAGTCAAAAGACTGAACTTCATCGGTTATTAGTTCTTCTGATTCGGTTTCAACCTCACCATCATCAACACCATGTAAAAGCGCATCAATTTCATCCTGTGAAAGTAAATCAGCTGCAGACATTGTTTATTGCATCACTAATGCAGTAAAAAACAGGTCTTCTACATGATTTTTCTTGCTCATTTTATCCATAATTTTATTTAATGCTTCTAACAGCTCTGCTTTAAGGTTTTCTTTACCTTCAACAGTTTTCAGTTCTCCTGCATTGGCATCGGCCATGACCATCAAAAAATTATTTCGGATCATGGGTTCATGCTTTTTTAGTTCTTCAATGAATAATTCGTCATTAACCTGTATTGAAATTGAAACCTGTAATAATTTAGCCTCATTACCTTTGGGAAACTGAACAATAAAAGGCTTGTCAAGATCAAAATAAAATACACCAGAATTTCCAGCATCTGCTTCCTCTTCTTCTGGTTCTTCAACAGCTTCCTCACCCTCAACAGCAGGGTCAGTCATGAAAAAGAAATAATATCCAGCTCCACCGCCACCAATTAGTATTAAAACTGCCATAATGATAACGATCAGTTTTTTTGAAGATTTTTTTTCTTCACCAGATTCAAAGTCTACTTCTGCCATTTCATTCAGTTATTTTGGATTACAAAAACATTTACTCATCGCAGATAGATTCTTATTAAAAAAATCTATCCACAATGAGTAAACCAATGCTTGACGCATAATAACTAAAGCAATTCATATGCCACCCTGCCCAATCAGATACACAAACCCTTCTTTTCGGCATAAGTTCCCTCCGGTTAATTATTGGCTGATAATGAGTTACATCGTTGGGGTTGATTCCTGAAT
>CAZGYJ010000042.1:0-19000 GCA_964530345.1 uncultured Methylomonas sp. | reverse complement strand
AATTATTCAATTAACCTGAGCTATTATTCTTCCACTGTAAAGCCCGAACTGACAATGGTTTCTTTAATTTCATCCAGACCGGTTTTCCCTTCATCAAATGAAACGACAACCTTATTTTCTTTACTACTAGCTTCAACAGATTGTATGCCTGGCAAAGCGCCGACACTATTTTTGATATTGGCCTCGCAACCACCACATTTCATGCCCGTTACATTTAATGTTATTTCATTCATTACTTTTTCTCCATAAAACTATTGATGTATTTTAACCTGACCATCTTTTTAAACCTGAATCCAGGATTTACTGACTATTATTAAGGTATTTTTGACAAAATCAAATAATTCATAAAATTCAAGAATATTTTCAGTAAATTTTTTCTTCCAGGCATAAAAAAAGGGGCTAAAAGCCCCTTTTTCTGTATACCCCTCGCTCTTTCAAGCAAAGATACCTATCATACTTTTTTGCGACGACCTACAGTCAGTAGTCCTAACATTGCAGTTCCCATAAACCAGACCGCGGCTGGAACTGGAACTTTAGAAACAACATTATCACCGTTAACATCGCCTTCAACAAAGCCTGTTGTAACAGTATAGATACCGCCGATTCCTAAGGCAATAGGACCAATATCATGGCTGAAGCCATCACTTGCAGTCCCTGAAACAAAAAAATCATAGGAACCAGGCTGCAAATTTAAAGTATAAATTCCAGAGGCACTAGTTATGCTATCATTTGAAACAGAAAATCCATCAATTGCAACATTCAAAGCGACAATAGTTGCAGAAGCAAAAGCCAAATCATAGGTACCTTCTGTAAGAACTTCCAATTTCCAATTATCCGTAACTGGTTCATTTACGCCAGCCACAATTGTTTGCGTAACTTTTGTTAAATCAACCAAATAAGGAGTAGTTTCATGGCCGTTTCCCTGCGTAAAATCATCGCCAACAATTGTAGCAAATGCAGAGGCCGGCGCTAGCACGAGAGCCAAAAGTAATGCTTTATAATTTTTCATTTTGTGTTCACCTGTTTTTTTCTAAATTGTCTTACCTTAAAAGAGAGCCAATCTAAGTCTGGCGCTCCCATTCAACTGTACATTTTCCAAATATACTTAAAAGTGCTAAAGTTCAAGGGCGATTGATGACTCTAATAAGTTTTATTTATAAGCAAGCGCCAAAAAAAATGCTACCGAAATAAAACATAAATAGATTAATCAAAGCCTTTCATCATTGAGCAACATCAATATTCCTTTTAACTAAAATACATTCGTAATTAAAGTAAAAAAATATTTCAATAATGCATGACGCTATTCAGCATCAATATGAAGCTTAGCGTAATGTGACATATAACACAAATAATTTTTCTGTTTTTGCTTAATCCCAGCAAACATTTTATTAATCTTGGGATTTACCGCAAAGAATTATGCCAAATGCCACAATCAAACTATACGATCAAGAGCTTAAATAAGTATTAAATTAATCAAATAATTGTCCATTAATACTACAATCGTCCTCATTGGAAAAAGTGAATTTTACTTTCAATTCATCTTATTTTTTGTTGACATTACTTTTCCACTTGTTAGCATCATTACAATCTATAAACAAATTTGAACTTTAACTAATGAATATGCAACGCGACTCTTTAAAATCTTTGTTTTTTCCAGTCTTTTTTTCTTTTTTATTGCTGACATCTAACTATTTGCCCGCGGAAGAATTGAAAAATCTCGATCCCGAACAAATTGAAGTCTTACAGAAAAATGGCGCTTTAATCATTGACATCAGGACAGCAAAAGAATGGCAATCAACTGGAATTATTCCCAATAGCAAGAAATTACAGTTTTTTGATTCCCAAGGTAAATTTGATGCTGAACATTGGGTGAAGGAATTAAACCAGGTCAAAGCTTCACCCGATCAACCCGTGGTTCTTGTTTGTCGATCTGGAAACAGAAGCAGCATGGTAGGCAACTTCTTAACCCAGAAACTGGGCATGAAAAACATCTATCAATTGCAAAATGGCATTACCTCCTGGATAAAATCCGGTAAAAAGACCACTAAAGATCAACAAACTACAAGTCCTTTAAAATAAATAGAACTTAATGACGATTAAAACATTTTCCAATCAAACAGTTGGCTTAGCAGGAATAGCCCAAGCCACCTATTTGGTTCACAAAATTGCTTCAACCGGATCATCAGACCAAAATGCAATGAAAGCCAGCATCAGTAGCATTTTACAAATTGATTCCGATAATGTAGCCGATATTTATGGTGGACTGGAGGGTATAAAACTTGGCTTGGAACAACTTCACCAGCAATTAGCAAACACCAATATCCATAACCCAGAACAAGCTCGTTATGCTGCCTCGTTGGTTTTTTTGGAAAATCAACTAGAAAAAAATTCTCAAATGCAAAATACCATTCGTATTGGCGTTGAAAAAGCCCAGGCCCAGGCAGAACACTTCGATATACTGCATGAAAACGTTTTGGCCAATCTAGGCGATCTTTATCACCGAACCATCAGCACCTTACAGCCTCGAGTGATGGTTCAAGGTGAACAAAAATACATTACCGATCCTGGCAATATTAACAAAATCAGAGCGTTATTATTGGCTGGAATTCGATCTGCGATGCTCTGGCGCCAATGTGGCGGTAAACGCTGGAAATTTTTATTCTATCGGAAAAAATTACGCGATGAATGTGAAAGACTTCTAAAAATTGCCTAACTCATGTTGACAAGAAAAACCCATGCCTGAATTACCCGAGGTAGAAACAACTTGTCGTGGCATTGCCCCTCATATCATCAACCAAAAAATTCAAACCATCATCATTCGCCAAGCACAGCTTCGCTGGCCAATCCCTGATGACCTGCCGAAGCTTTTATCAAATTCGTTTTTACATACTGTTAAGCGGCGTGGCAAATACTTACTATTAGAGTTTGATACCGGACACGTATTAATTCACTTAGGAATGTCCGGTAGTTTACGAATTGTTAACATTGACCAACCTGCTGAAAAGCATGACCATATCGACCTTGCTTTTCACAATAAAAAGATGCTACGTCTGACTGACCCAAGAAGATTTGGCGCAGTAATGTGGCTGGGGAAGTCACCCTACCAACACTTTTTATTGAACAAACTGGGACCTGAACCATTATCAGAAAATTTTAATGGTCAATATTTATACGAATATTCACGAGGCAGAAAACTTACAGTCAAACAATTCATTATGGATCAAAAAATTGTCGTCGGTATTGGTAATATTTATGCCAATGAAGCACTATTTCTTTGCGGCATTCGGCCAACTCGTAACGCAGGAAATATTTCAAAAAAGCGTTATCATGCCTTAGTTGAATCAATACAATCCATCCTAAAAAACGCCATTAACAAAGGCGGAACGACACTTAAGGATTTTGTTGGAGGTGATGGCAAACCTGGATATTTTAGTCAGCAACTTCAAGTGTATGGTAAAGCCGGTTGCCCTTGCCCTGTTTGTAATGCAATATTAAAGGAAGTGAAAATCAGCAGCCGTTCAACAGTTTTTTGTCAAAACTGTCAAAAATAGTCATCGAGATTACTGGTTTGACACTCAACAATAATCTTCTCAGTATTGTTGAAAATTCCTTCTAAGTAACGCACAAACTCTATAAGATAGGAAGTAGTCAACTCAGGAAAAAAAATGACAACTACAATTAATGATCTCCTAGATAAAATAAAAACCCTTGAGTCAGAACTCATTGATGAAATCCAAAACCAGCAAGATACTTCAAGTTATCAAATACAACAAAAAAAGGTTTGCTTTGAAAACTCTGTTATCCAGCAACATAAACAACATCTACAGCGTTTATTAGATTATTTTAAAACGGCTCCCATTCAACATATTCTGAGCGCGCCAATTATCTGGTCAGTGCTTTTCCCTACAATTTTATTCGATATTTTCGTTTCCCTCTATCACAGCATTTGTTTTCCAATTTATGGTATTCCAAAAGTCAAACGTTCCAACTATATCGTTTTCGATCGTCATTATTTAAATTATCTAAATATTGTTGAAAAGATAAATTGCGCTTATTGCAGCTATTTTAATGGTCTAATCGCTTTCACTCAGGAAATTGCCGCCAGAACTGAACAATTTTGGTGTCCAATTAAACATGCAAGGCGTATCAGCACATTACACAGCCGATACCAACGTTTTCTAGATTATGGTGATGCGATAGCTTATCGGCAAAATAAGGAAAAAATTCGTAAACAATTTGATGACATTAACGAACAAAACCCATAAAAAATCATTAGGCAAATTCATTACATTTATTCGTTTTTAAAGATGGTATTAAAAATCTTCACTGATAAAATTGATGCTGAAAGCACAAGAGTGATGGCATTGGCAAAAATAATCGCTTTATCGTCAAGATAAACACCATAAATTAACCAGAGTAAAACACCTAATGTAAAGGCACTGTACATTCCTAATGACAAAGATTCGGTATCCTTGGTTTTTATGGTCAATATGGCTTGTGGCAAAAATGAGGAAGTTGTCAAAACTGCGGCAATATAGCCAATGCTTTCGGGAGAAATTTGCATAAAACCTTTATAAACGAGCAGAAAAAGTATCACAATCATTAATACTACTAGCCTGCATTCCCTGTTTAAACCATTTTACCCGCTGCCTAGATGTCCCGTGAGTAAATGATTCTGGCGAAGCATAGCCTCTGGCCTGTTTTTGCAGACGATCATCGCCTATGGCAGATGCTGCATTCAAGGCCTCTTCAACATCGCCTTGCTCCAATACCTGCTTGGTCCGCTGAGTATGTTGCGCCCATAACCCAGCAAAACAGTCTGCTTGAAGCTCCAGCCTGACTGATAGTTCATTGCCCTGTGCTTGACTCATTTGACTGCGGGCATTTTGCACTTTGCTGGAAATTCCTAACAAATTTTGCACATGATGACCCACTTCATGCGCCACGACATAAGCCTGGGCAAAATCACCAGGCGCATTGTGTCGCCTTTTCAATTCATCGTAAAAACCCAAGTCAACGTAAACTTTTGCATCCCCTGGACAATAAAAAGGGCCCATTGCTGCTTCCGCCATACCACAGGCTGACTGAACCCTATCTGTAAACAGAACCAGTTTCGGCTCCTGATAGCGTCTTCCCATTTGTTTAAAAATCGCATGCCAGGTATCTTCGGAATCAGCTAATACAACGGAGACAAATTCTCCAAGCTGCTGTTCTTTGGGTGATGGTTTATAATCATCAGCACGCTGGGTCGTTGTAGCTTCTCCACCACCTGAAAGCTGACTGCCAATGCCCATGATTATTCTTGGATCAACACCAAAATACATGCCAATCAAGGCTAAAGCGATTAGACCAATACCTCCTCCTTTTGCTCCTCTTGAAACTTTCGATCCTCTTCGGTCTTCGACATTACTGCTTCTTCTGCGATTGCGCCATTTCATCTTAACTTCTCCTGCGATATTGCTATTTCCGGCTATTCTTCTGCCTGAACTCTTTTTATTTCTTCATTGAGCTCTGCACGTTGTTTTTCCAAGACTAACATCTCTATTTCCTTTCGCAGAAAATCTTCAGTTTTTTCGGTCGTTTCGTGTTGTTTCTGTTGCCGTACCAATTCAGCTTCCAGCTCCATTTCCTTGATTCGCGCCTCATGCTTTAATTGTTCCTGTCGTAACTGCTCCAGCAACTTTTGCTTTTCCAGTTGATGCTGCTCCTGAGCCTTGAATTCAGCTTCCCTTTCCCGTTGACTCAATAATTCTTCATTTCGGTATTTTTCCTCTTGAAGTCGTCTTTTGGCCTCCAGCCATTTTCGTTGTTGTTTTTCATATTGTTCAATTTCCATTTCAGTTTCTCTGTCCTTAATTTGTTCTTGATGTTTTAATTTTTCTTCTAATAAATCCTGCTCAATTTGTTGCTGTCGTAAAAGCAGCTTTCTTTGCTCTTCTTCTTTAGCTTCCTGCTCTATTTCCTTCATTTTTACTTCATGCTTGACTTTCTCAGCCAACAGCTTTTCTTCGAGTGTTAATTGTTCATCAAGGTGTTGTTTTTGTTCCATCAACTGGCGCTTGATATTTTCTGCTTCAATTGCCTGCTTTTGTCTGACGATTTCATCCTCTTCATTTAACTGTTCGAGCATTTTGCGTTTCTGCTCCAGCTTTTCCTGCTCCAGTTTTTGTTCCTGACGAAAGGCTTCCTGGGCTTTCTTTTCGCGAAATTCGAAATTTTTCTTGACAATATTCAGATAAACAGACTCCTGAACAAAACGACTATCGATTGTTTCATCATCAGTAAAATCCTCAAAACTTGGCTGTAAACTACATAAAGCTCTGCATTGAATATTTTTCAGCATCAAAGTTTCATTAATCGCATTTTCAATTTGCCTGGCAACTGGATTCAAACCAGTTTGCACCCATTCTCCATCAGCCAATTCAAGTAATTCCTTATCCAGAATATCGATCAAAATACCTTCATAAACTGTTTTGATGTGTTCATTAATCTTGGATAAAAATTCAAGATTTTTTTCAACATATTTTAATGTCGCCTGAAAACGGACTTCTAGCTCCACATCCATGGTGCAAAAACCATCATAAAGTTTGGCTTGTGTCGCCAGATTCCAGTTTTCAATTAATAATGGATAAACAGTATGATAAAAACGTTTAACAAATCGTGGCGGTCTGAGAAACACCTTATAATAAGGCCCTACCCGGGAAACAACGATTCTTCTCTCAGGGTCAAAGCCCGGATCCCAAATAGGGCGATCCGAACTATCCGAGCCTGGGAATGGCGTTTGCAACCAGGCTTCAACGGAATCTTCAGTCATTGCCATGAACCACCTCCAGCTTTACTGCTTCTGATTTTGTCTTTGATGCGGCCTTGGCCTTTAATTCCTGCAATTTATCCCCCATGTGCTCGGCAATCAATGGATAAAGATTGGGAGCAAATTCAACTGTTCTTTCATCAATTTTTCTCAGAAAGCCTCGACTTAGTAAAAATCCAACCGCAAACATTCTTGACCAGTCAGAATAATGCCTGGCTCTTTCCAATTCTGTCTTTTCAATCACCATTTCCAGTTCATCATTTTCATTGATTCTGAATTCGGTAAATTGCCTGAGACATTCAAAAACCAGGGATTCTTCCTGTTCAGTCAGCGGCCCAGGAGCAGTAAACTCCAGTCTGTATGACAACAAGACAGTAAAAAAATCAACCATTGCCGCACACACAAAAGCGAACATAGAAAACCCCTTCCACATTGAAAAAGACGGTTTAACACCTTGGGTAAATTGCAGATAGGACATCAATGTGGGTGCTTTGGGCGCTTCAACTCCTTCGCTTGAAATCAAACGGTTAAAATCCACTTGCACCTCTTGTAAAAGAGTCAAAATCTTTTGATAAACGCTCTCTTTGTTCTGCGCCCCATCCAGCTGTGTCAAGTTACTTTGTAGATTAAGGATTTTTTTATCCAGTTTGACGAATTCCTGCTCACGCAACTGATTCTCTTTTTTCTTGTCTTGATAGATTTGATTATATCGGCGCCAAAATGGCCCTTCTCCAACTACATTTTTATAACGAGGTACAATTTCAGGGTGGGTACCAAAAAATGCTTGTGTGACATCTTTGGATGCTTGTTCTAATTCTTTTCGATGTTGTTCAAGTATGGTGTTTTTTACATCCGTAATTTTATTCAAATATTGATTAACGTCCTGCTGCACCTGGTTAAGTCTTTGAATATGAATCGTATCCTTTTCCGATATCTCGTAAAACTTGAAGTAGGAAAATGATATCGATGCGGCTAATGCGATCAATAAAGAAATCATGATAGTAAAATAGCGGAAGCGATTGGCCTTCCAGTGTATACCCGCTATTTCAAGAGAGCAGATGACGATAATAGACTGAATTGCAACAGTAATAATTAATGCAATCCAGGGCACAATAAAATGGGATAAACCATAGTAGGTTGTAAACCCTGATGCCAGGCTGAGCAATAACACAATGGGTATGGACCAAATCCGGAGCATGCCGACAAACACGGTTTGAACCCGATTGATTAATCGACCCAAGCCAGCGCCTTGCGATTTCATTTGTTTAATATTTTCCATCTTCATTTGCCATTTTTTACTTCTCGGAAAGTCCCGAGGAACGCCATAGATTTTACCTTGATCCCTAATGCGAAAAAAGCCAAAACCAAAGAAAATACGTTTTGATGTGCTTTTTAAGTGCGAGGATTTGATTGAACCGGAATCAGGTTTATGTTAAACATACAGCAAAGTGATGCCTAATTAAATAGAAGGCACTAAATAATTCAGTGCTTCCAATAAAAAACAACAAAAACTTCTCATTCATACATTTTCAGGAGTAATTTATGGAAAGCAACACCAGTTTCAATAAGATTGTTCAAATAGCGCTTAAAATATTAAAAACTCCTGTCGCGTTTTATCAAACAATGCCGAAATCTGGAGGTTTTCTCGAACCAATGTTATTTGTCATTGTGATGGCCATTGCTGTTGGCTTGATAATGACATTATTTTCGATATTAGGACTAGGTATGCATGGTGGCATGGTAGCGGGTTTTGGCGCCATTTTGTTTACCGTCGCTGCATCCATCATTAGCAGTTTCATTGGTGCTGCTATTTTATTTGTCATCTGGAAATTGATGGGCTCAAATGAATCCTACGAAGTTTCCTATCGTTGCATTGCCTACGCATCTGTAGTTTATCCCATCGTCGCCATTTTAAGTCCTATCCCTTATATAGGTTCAATATTATCCACTCTGCTCGGTACCATTTTAATGATTATTGCCAGCATCGAAGTTCATCATGTCAACCCCAAAACAGCCTATATCGTGTTTTGTGTTTTAGGAATAGTTGCAGCCCTAACCAATATTAGCAATGAAATGGTCGTCAGAAGCATGGCCGAGCAAACTGAAGAATTTGCCAGCCAATTTGGTGATCTTAACAAAATGCCACCAGAAGAAGCAGGCCGCGCACTTGGCAAATTTTTCAAAGGAATGGAACAGGGCGTGCAATAATCAATGCTTAGGAAACGAGCACGGAATAGGTTGGAACTGGTGCGGTATTTTTATTCGTATTCAAGGCGTAGAAATAGATGTATAGCCTGCTATGTAACTATTTTTACAACACAGAAGACGGAAAAAGACAAGCTAGTTGTTTAAATTTGTTCATGCTCATTCCTTACTAACGATATATTTTTTTGCGGTACGCCGATCGAGTTGTGTGATTCTGGCAACGGCTTCATAACTGCCATGTCGCTGATATAAAAAATCACAATATTTTTTCAGTAGATTTTGTACACTGCCTTCACCAGAATTTTCAGCGAGAACGAAGCCATTATTTGCGGTAAAGTTGGACTGCTCACTAACATTATAATAGCCAACCAAACAAATACGCCGGATACATTGCTCCAACTCTCTGACATTTCCTGGCCAGTGATAATCAGCAGGCACGGTGTTCAATATACGTTTTTCTATTCGTGACACCATTTGAGGATCAGGCGCATCAAAAATACGCTTAAGCAAACCAGCAATCAAATTACCTAGTTCTTTTGCGTTTTCGCGTATTCGCTGCTGTAAACTGGGAACCACAATAACATCAGAACATAATCTGTAATACAGATCATCCCTGAAAATTTCATCTTTGCGTAATTGCTCAATATTTCGATTAGTTGCGCTGATTACACGACCAGAAAACCTTATTTTTTCATGACTACCAACCGGACTAAATGTCCGATCTTGCAATACATTAAGCAATTTCACCTGAATTGGCATATCTATATCCCCAATTTCATCTATAAATACAGCGCCATGAGCACTGCATCTAGCAAATAATCCTTGATGTTGTTCTATAGCCCCGGTAAAAGCACCTTTTTTATGGCCAAAAAGCTCTGATTCCAACAATGATGCCGGATATTGCGATAAATTTATCGCCTGATAGGAGCGGGTAAAACTTTCACGAAAACGTTTTTTTTCCAAATCAAATGGAATAAACCCTGAACATCCAATAGCATACGCTGCAAGGCTTTTTCCTGTTCCAGTTGCGCCCAATAATAAAGTCGAGAAATCTTCCATTTTTCCGCATAAATAATTTAGATACCACTGTGGATTAAAAGTAAAAATGTTATTCCACAAATGCATGCGTAATTGAATAATCGCTGGACAATCACCCGAAATTGATGAATTTATAAAATAAAAACCTCGGCTTAACTGATAAAATAAAGCGATAAATCTCTCTGCTTCCGATTCTGTAAACCCAGAACATAAAAATCGCCTAATCAATTCTTTCGCAAATGGTAGCTCGATTGGCTCTTCCCCTTTACGGTTTTGTTTATTAATAAACCTATTAAATTGCTCCTGAAATTCATGATACTGATAAAACAGCCAAGCTAATTTTATTGTTTCCTGAGTCTTGCCTTGAAATTGGCTAATTTGAACCCCCGTTACTCCTTCGAGCTGTTTTAATTGGTCTTGAAGAAGTTTCTGGATAATTTCCGTTCTTTGTAGCAAATTTAATTTTCCTGTCGCAATATTCAACAAATCACAATCAGCCTGCTCTCTTTCTTTGCTAAAAGGATTCACAAAAGCCAGGCTTGTAATCTGGTTAAAAAAATCCCGCTGCCTTGGATTCAGTTTTTTACTCATTTAAATTTCTCTACCAATCATTCATTTTAAGCATAGCTAATATACATAAATTGTACATTTCTGTGTATGGAAAACCACACCATATATATAAGCAACTGATATTTAATAAATTAATATTTTGGCATAGCTTCTGCTCTGTTTTCATTGAATTCACAAACAAAACGAGGATAACCAGCATGAACAGCTTAAAAAAAATCTTTATCAGCATTAAAAGCCAGGTCGACCAAGTCGCTAATGACTTTGAAAACCATGAAGCATTAGCCGAAGCAGCTATCCAAGATCTACAAACATTAGGCAGCAAAACAAGATTGCATTTACATCGAGTTAGCAAAATGTCAACTCATTATCAAAAGCAACTGGAACAGCAACAAAAGCAAGCTCAATTATGGTCTGAACGCGCATTGAAAGCCAAAAACGAAGATGAAGACGAGCAAAAAGCGCTGCAATGCATAAAGCGTTTGCGGCAAACGCAACAGCAAATTACTCTACTCGAACAGCAGTTTGAGGAAAGCTGCAAACAGGAATCAAAAATCCGTGACGATTTAAATCGTATTTCAGAGCAATTACAGGTTTTGAAAAACAAAAAAGAGATTCTCGCCGCCAGACAAAATCGAGCTAACCTTCAAGAATCACTCAATTCAAAATCTACTAACCCTGCATTGGAAGTGAACAATATTTTTGAACGCTGGGAAGGTTCAGTCGTCAGTTCAGAATTTGAAGCGCCCGATTGTGATTTTGATTCAGACCCTCTCGCCCAGGAATTTGAACATGAAGAGGATGAATTGGCATTAAAAATGATACTCGATGAACTAGAAAAACAAAACCAGCAACCTGAAAACACCGCCAAAGATAAGAAATAGGAGAAAATCATGTACATCAATGAAACTCAAGAATTTGAACCCTCAACACCAATACATTCAGTCGAACACCAATCAAGGGATGCCGCCTCATTAAACAATAGCAAAAACCTGACCCATAAAATAACAACTTACTTGCGCTGGATTGGATCAGCATTGATCATTTTGTCCGCAATCAGCTTTATGCTGCAAGGCTATGATGAAATTCTGCCAGCTTACCGATATTGGGTCGGCTTGGGTCTGACATTATTACTCTGCGGCGGCGGACTAATTTGCGCCTATTTATTCCATGAAACCAAAGGAGCCAGAATATTTTTCGGATTAGGGGCTGCCTTCCTACCTGTTCAGGTAACTCAGGTTAGCGCAATGATCTACGGCTACTGGCATGGTCAGCAAGCCTTACAACCAGAATATAGCTGGCTGCAATTTATGGATGTCAGCCCTACCATCATAGCACTGGATTTAGCCATTACCGGCTTGCTATTGTTTCTGGTTAGCTATGCCAGTTTTTCCATACTGGCTCGAAAACATCTTAAAACCTTATTAATTGCTTCAGCGACGGGCAATATAATCTTGATGCTTCCTATACGTGATGGTGCCTTAATACCCTTTATTATTGCAGGACTATTCATTTATTTAAGACAAATTGAGCATCATTTACATAATGACCGCAGTATGCGTTTAAAAGAAGGCCTGGCTGCTAGAGCATTAATCAGCCTGCCTCTATTGATCATCACTGGACGCAGCTTGCTTCATCCAACATCATGGATACTAGCGCTGGTGGTTTCATCGATGATAGTTGTCCACTGCATTTTTGACATCAAACGTTATACTAATTCTGCCAACATTATCTACCTCAACCAATGGCTAGGAACTTTTGCTGCGATCTCTGGTTGGTTCACTGTTTTATCTCAATTTGAGACAGTTTATAGCAATCAATTTGGACTGTTTTTACCGGTCGCTGTCATCCTGTTTGCCCTGTCGTCACAGGTTGAATATCATGCCAGCCTATATCGCACAATCAGTTCTTGGTTAATCTTGCTGTTAACATTCGGTGCAATGATTGATCAGCAAAACATGGCTCCGGTTATTACCATTGCAGCAGGTATCTTGCTAAGTTTAGCGGGAATTAAGAAACATGAAAAAACACCACTTATCATAGGTAATCTCTGTGTAACTAGTGGCTTTATGTATTACGGGCAATTTTTGACAAGTTTGTATACAAAAGCGCCGTGGGCAAGCACAATTGCCTTAGGTTTGATGGTTATCTTACTGGCCTCTTATATTGAGAACAAGGAAATTAAAATCCTGGCCAAATCCCGTTATTATTTTGACCAGATAAAAAGCTGGGATTAACACAGTCGGAAATAATCTCAAGAATATTGCACGAACCAGAAGAACCAAGACTCGTTGGTTCGTGCAAAATATCAAAAAATCCAAACCTGGTCCAAATAGCATTTTTTCCTGGCACAATAGTTTGAGCGGTTATAATAATGACTACCCATCACTCTGACTAAATGGATTATTTGCTGATTAATATTAAATTGGAAAAATCACCGCACTGCCAACTCCCCATCTCTAAATCTTCAAAAAACAAGACCCTATTTCTCTTGCTTGTTTCTGTTGCCTTACTCAGCGGCTGCGGTCTCATTCCAGATCATCAAATTGAACCAGTCAAAATGGATATTCCCGTGCACTGGCAAGCTATTGAGAACTCCAATGGCATGGTCAGCAACGATTGGATCAACAGCTTTTCCATGCCCGAGTTAACGCATTTGATTACCGAAGCCTTACACTACAATTTCGATCTAAAAGCAGCCGCCGCACGTGTTACAACAGCCCAGGCGCTGGTCAAAATTAACGGCGCAGATCGCTTTCCGCAATTTTCTTTCGGCTTCGATGCCAGACGATCGCAACGAAACTCAACCGGTGGCTTTCGCATATCCAGTCCAATTTCAAACAGCTTTGGCATTGATTTCAGTATAAATTGGGAACTGGATGTCTGGGGAAAACTACAAAATCGCGCTAATGCCGCCGAACTGGATTTCAAGGCATCTGAGGCTGACTACCGCGCCGCTCGTTTTTCTCTGGCCGCAAATGTTGCCAAGTCCTGGTTTAATTTAATCGAAGCGCGTCAGCAAAGTCATTTGTTGCAAAAAAAAGTGACCGCTTTTGAAACTGCAAGACAGATTATTGAAGATGGCTATGCCATTGGCGTCAACAGCGCCCTTGATGTGCGTCTGGCAAGAGCCAACGTTGCCAGTGCTGAAAGCCAGTTACAGGCACAAAAAATACAACTGGATAATACCAGCAGAGCTTTGGAAGTTTTATTGGGACGTTATCCACGCGCAGAAATCCTTGGTGCAGACCAATTGCCCAGACTGCAACACACCGTCAAATTAGGATTACCTGTTGCCTTACTCAGACGCCGACCTGATATACTGGCTGCTGAACATCGGCTGGCAGCCAGCGATCAAAGAGTCAGTGAAGCCATCAAAAGTTTACTACCGACTTTCAGCTTGTCCGCTAATGCCGGAACCAATACTGGTGATATTCGGGATGTCCTTAATTATGACGCCCTGGTCTGGAATATAATAGGCAATATGACCCAGCCAATTTTTCAGGGAGGTCGATTGATTGCCGGTAAATTCCAGGCCGACGCCATTAATGAAGAAGCCTTGGCAAATTATGGACAGATCGTATTACAAGCATTTTTTGAAGTGGAAACGGCAATCAAAGCTGAACAATTGCTGGAAAAACAAGAACAGGCATTATCGCTGGCCGTTACAGAATCTGTGGAAGCAGAAAACCTGGCATTGGAAGAATATAATGCCGGTATTGTCGACATGACAACCTTATTGGAAGCACAACGCCGTTCCTATGATGCCCAAAGCGCATTATTGCAGGTTTCGAATCAACGTCTGACCAATCGGATTAATTTATATCTTGCCCTGGGAGGGGCTTTTTCCAAACAAGAATCAAAACAAAATCCAGAACAAGTCGAAAACAATAATTTACCCATTCAACTTTTATCTCAGGACTAATTCATGAAATGGATAAAATTCATTTTCCCTGTTCTGATTCTGCTTGCTGCAATCGGCATCAGTTTCCTGATTATGCAATCATCAGAAAAACCTGCCCAGGGAAAACGTAAAATACAACCGACAGCCGTTGAAGTCATTCCATTAAAAAAACAGGATTTTCAGGTTGTATTACAAACCCAGGGAACAGTAAAACCCCGTACTGAAAGCTCCCTGATACCCGAAGTATCCGGTAAAATCATCTACACGTCTGATCATTTTCAAGAAGGCGCTTTTTTTGAAAAAGGTGATGAATTATTACGCATTGATGCCAGTAATTATGATATTGCTGTAACCGTTACCAAATCACAGTTAGCCGAAGCACAACTGGCATTGGCTGAAGAACAGGCGCTGGCAAAACAAGCATTAAGGAATTGGCAGCGTCTTGGAAAAACTACACAACCAACTGCATTGGTACTTCACAAACCACAATTGGCACGCGCCAAAGCCAAAGTTGCTTCTGCAAAAGCCCTGCTGAAACAGGCGCAACTTGACTTGCAACGTACTCGTATCAAAGCCCCTTACGCTGGCAGAGTCATGGAGAAAATGGCTGATGTCGGGCAATATGTTTCTCCGGGAACTGAACTGGCAAAAATTTTTGCTGTCGATTTTGCTGAAATTCGTTTGCCATTAAGTAACCAACAACTGGGATTTATTGATCTTCCAGAAAGCTATCGAGGAAAAAAACAGCCACACACAGGCTTGCCTGAGGTTATTCTCAGCAGCAATTTTGGTAACAGACAATATCAATGGCCTGGCAGGATTGTTCGGACTGAAGGGACTTTCGACACAAAAAGCCGGCGGTTATTTGTGGTGGCTCAAGTGGATAATCCTTATGGTTTGAAAGAAACCAACAAACCACCGCTAAAAATAGGTCAGTATGTAGAAGCCAAAATCAAAGGAAAAATTCTTGAAAATGTCTTTATCATACCCAGAGCGGCGGTTAGAGAGAATTCTCAAATTTTACTGGTCGACAAAAATAATCAACTCCTGCCTCGTCAAATCAAACCAGTCTGGCAAGATAACCAGGTCATCATTATTGCTGACGGCGCGGAAGAAGGTGATTTACTGTGTATTACGCCTGTCGCATCAGCGGCAAAAGGCATGCCTGTTTCACCAATTATTAAAAATCATCAACACCTTCCATCAAACCAGGAACAACATTAATGACAAGCCTGATTCGCTGGTTTACTTACAATGATGTTGCAGCCAATTTATTGATGCTGTTGATTATTCTGGCAGGCATTTATTCCTATCCGAAAATTCCCATGGAAATTTTGCCTCGTTTTGACACGGATACCGTCAATATTCGAGCTTCCTATGAAGGCGCGACCCCTGTCGAAATGGAGCAGAATGTAGTCATTCGTATAGAACAGGCTATATCTGATCTTGTCGGTATCAAACAAATTCTGGCGACGGCATTGGAAGGAACCTGCAATATTGAAGTCGAAATAGCCCAGGGTTATAACGAACGGGAAATCATGGAGGATATCCAAAACCGTATTGATGCCATCGAAACTTTTCCGGAAGAAATGCGACGCCCGATTATCAGTCTGAACCAGCGGAATATTGACGTTATCAGTGTGGTTGTTTCAGGTGAATTCGGCCAGCGAGAATTAAGAAATATTGCTGAAAAAGTGGCAGATGACCTTCGCTCAAAACCTGGAATCAGTCAGGTTGAGCTGGTTGGCGCTCTGGCTTATGAGATTTCCATTGAAATTTCCGAACAAAATCTGAACCGCTACGATCTGACCTTCAAGGAAATCGCCGAAGCAATTCGACGCAGCTCTGTTGATATTCCCGCTGGACAAATCAGAACCCAGGGCGGCGATATCATGCTCAGTTCCCGCGGCCTGAAATATACCCAAGAGCAATTTGCAAATATCGTCATTCGTACCAGTGGACAGGGAATACGATTGACACTGGGCGAAATTGCCGAGATCAAAGACGGATTTGTTGAAGGCCAGGTGGTATCCCGATATCAGGGAAAACCCGCATTAATGGTTGATGTCACCCGAGTCAGCGATGAAAATGCCATTGAAATTGCAAAAACCGTCAAGCAGTACATTATAGAAGCTCAGGAACGTCTTCCTCCATCAGTCAACATCAGTTACTGGCGAGACCGTTCCAAAATTATCAAAGGACGAATTGATTTATTACTCAGCAGCGCTTTTCAGGGCGGCATTCTGGTTTTTATTTTACTGACTCTGTTTTTGCGTTTAAAAATCGCATTTTGGGTTTGTGTGGGCATACCGGTCAGTTTTTTTGGCGTAATTGCGCTCATGCCGCTTATGGATGTCACCATTAACGTCACCAGTATGTTTGCCTTCATCATGGTGCTCGGCATTATTGTTGATGACGCAATTGTTACTGCAGAAAATATTGCCACCCACCTCGCCATAACTGACAATCCTGTTGAAGCAACCATTCAAGGCGTTAAAGAAGTCGCCGTTCCGGTAACTTTTGGCGTAATGACCACGGTGGTTGCATTTTTACCGATGCTGAATATCGAAGGCAGTCGCGGCAAAATTTTCGCTTCTATCGCCTTGGTTGTTATCCCGGCTTTATTGTTTTCGCTTTTGGAAACCAAATTAATCCTGCCTGCCCATTTAAAACATATCCGGCCATTATCTGACAGCGCTAAAAAGTCCTGGCTGAGTCGAATCCAAAGTTATTGCAGCCATTTTCTGAATCAATTTATTCAGGGAATCTACCAGCCGTTTCTGGAAACAGTGATCAAACAGCGATATTTAACCCTGGCTGCTTTTGTTGCCTTAACAATCATTCTGCTCAGCCTGGTTGCCAGCGGTCGTCTTGCCTTTACATTTTTTCCCCGCGTAGAAAGCGAGGTTGCAACAGCCACGCTGAAATTTCCAGTCGGTACACCCTTTACCCTCACTGAAAAATATACCCGACAAATTGCAGAAGCAGCCTACCAGTTACAAAAAAAACATACCAATGAAGAAACCGGAACCAGTGTTATTAAAGCGGTTTACTCTATAGCTGGCTATCCATCACGCGCCGGTAATGCCCAACCGCATCTTGGAAAAATACGCTTTGAAGTAGTGCCGCCTGAAAAACGCCAGCCCTATATCTCTGTCACACAACTAACCAGAGAATGGCGAAAAATGATCGGTATTATTCCCGGTGTTGAAGAATTGAGTTTTCGCTCGGAAATCGGCCATCGCCTAAATCCCATTGATATCCAGGTTCAATCCAGTAATTTGCAGCAATTAAAAGCCATTACCGAAGAAATCAAACAACAACTGGCAACTTATCAGGATATCAACGATATTTATGACAACGCCGAATCCGGCAAACAGGAAATTCAGTTATCCATCAAACCTCAGGCAGAACTGCTGGGGCTAAGCTTGCAAGACCTTGCCGCACAAGTCAGACAAGCATTTTACGGTCTGGAGGTTCAGCGCATTCAGCGCAATAAAGAAGATGTCAAGGTGATGCTGCGCTATCCGGCTGAACAACGCAAATCGCTCAACAGCCTGGAATCCATGTTAATCCGCACTCAAAACGGCACTGAAGTGCCATTTTCTGATGTCGCAGAAATCAAATATGGTCGAGGTCCAACCGCCATATTGCACGTTGATGGCAGGCGTTCAATCAATATCCGTGCTGACATCAACAAGGAAAAAGGCAATGCCAATCGCATCAAGCAAGAGATTTCCAAATTCATGCAGGAATTACTCGTCAAATACCCCGAAGTTCACTACTCTCAGGAAGGTGAAGCCAAAGAACAACGTGAATCTTTCCATAGCCTGATGCTCGGCAGTATCTTTATTTTTGTATGTGTCTATGCTTTATTGGCTATTCCTTTTCAGTCCTATATTCAGCCATTAGTGGTGTTACTCGCAATCCCGTTCGGTTTAATGGGCGCCCTGCTAGGCCACTTGCTGATGAACATGCATCTAAGCATAAACAGTCTGTTAGGAATGCTGGCTTTATCTGGTGTTGTAGTTAATGACAGCCTGGTATTGATCGACCGGTTTAATACCTTACGTGGCAACGGCATCCAAGCTAAAACAGCCATTATCAAAGCCGGATGCGACCGCTTTCGCGCCATTTTACTCACATCACTAACAACATTTGTCGGCCTGATGCCATTAATTTTCGAGAAAGATACCCAGGCACAATTTTTGATTCCGATGGTGGTATCGCTTGGTTATGGCATTCTGTTTGCCACACTGGTCAGCCTGATTCTGGTACCTGCAGCCAGTATTATTCTTGAGGATATGCGTTTTGGTTTTCGAAAAATAAAAAAAACAATGGGAATTTAACTATGCCTTGCACCCTATCAATGATGAATCCCTACGAGCCGTATATCTTTCACCCTGTTAAAATTAATTTAACTCATCCCTCCCAAATCTCGCATGCTTATATTTTAATAATGTTGTTAATGGCCA
>CAZGYJ010000041.1:0-19619 GCA_964530345.1 uncultured Methylomonas sp. | reverse complement strand
GATTTTTTATTGTTTAAGAAATACTGCATCCATAGTATCCCATTCGAAATCTTGTAAAAGATTAAAGATGCGTTGCTCCATTTTTGAAAGATTCAAATAGTGACGAAATCTGGTTTTAACAGAGAGCTGTTTCTGCCTGGGCTGTTCAGGATCAATTTCCCAAGGATGAAAATAAAAAATTCCGGATTGTTTTTCATTTATATTAATTTTTTTAAATGCCCATTTTGAAAAAAAATAGGGATATAATCTAAAAAAACCACCACCACCACAGGGTAAGTTTTTTTTAAAAAATTTCAGCGTAGTAATAGGTATTTCTTTAAAATCATCATTCTCAATAGGTTGATAGATAAATCTTGGGGCATCAGGTATGCCATATAAATCATGTTTAACCGGGTAAATACTGGAACTATATTTGTAACCCTCCTCTTGCAGAACATCTAACGCCCAGAGATTTTTTGAAACAATTGAATAGCTCGCCGCTCGATAGCCTTTAACTTCCTGTCCAGAAAGATCTTCTAGTATTTTTTTTGTTTTTGCAATATCTTCACGAAATTCACTTGAAGTTTGTTCTGTTACTCTAATATGTTCGTAGCCATGACTAGCTAACTCGTGCCCTTCATCAACTATTCTTTTAATCAAACCTGGATAACGTTCGGCAACCCAGCCTAATGTGAAAAAAGTTGCCTTTGCATTATTCTGATTGAATAAATCAAGAATACGATTGGTATTCTTTTCAACCCTATGGGGTATGCTGTTCCATTGTTTTTTGTCAATATAGGGTTCAAAAGCAGACACCTGGAAATAATCTTCCACATCGACTGTCATCGCATTTATTGGTTTCATTAACAGTGTTTTATCTAAAAAAAGGATAAATAAAGAAATTAATCCTTGTTGAAAACGTCTTCCATATCAAGCTGAATTAGAATGGCTTTTCGCAAAAGCGCTCGTTCTTTATTTACAATATTATGTAAACTTGCCAGATTACTCTCCAAGTATCGAATGCGTTCTTCCAACGAACTGTCAACAGGTAATTGATCTGAAAAATTAATTGCTGCAGTATTTATGTTTTCATTGTGAGCAACGGGTTCCGGAACTTCTTCCAGAATTTCCTTTATAACTTTTTCAATATCACTTGGTTTGATGATTTCTAGTTCTTCCAAATATCCGTAGAGTAATAATCTGTCACAAAAGGTATTTATTTTTCGAGGTATCCCTTCGGTAAAAATAAAAATATCCTGAAATACGGCATCTTCAAACTCAGGATTATGTTCCCAACCAGCTTTTTCAAGGCGAAACAGAATATAAACTTTAGTTTCTTCTTCAGTCAATGCTTTGAGTTGAAAAGTTGCAACGATACGCTGCCTGAATTGATCCATGTCTGGACCATACAAAGTTTGGGCCAGCTCTTTTTGACCGACTAAAAAAACCTGGAAAGGAATAATGCCATCAACAACAAAATCAGCCAACATCCGTAATTCCTCAAGCGCCCCTTTAGGAAGATGTTGTGCTTCGTCGACAATTAATAGAACTCTTTTTCCTTGTTGAACCTGCTCAATGAAATAATCCTTTATTTGTTCCAGAGTTGTGGTTTTATCATCTCCCTCATAACGAATGCCGAAAGTAGCTGCCACAATTTTTATGGTTTCATCTGAATCAACATGAGATGTAACCATCACTCCGATAACTATATTATCAGTATTCAAGTTGTGAACCAATTGTCTGACCAACATGGTCTTCCCCAACCCTGGCTCGCCAGTGACGACGACAAACCCTTCCCCTTGGGTTAAACCGTAATTCATATAGGCTAAAGCCCGACTATGAATCTTGCTTCCAAAAAAGAAGTCTGGATCAGCATTTAGCTGGAACGGCTTTCTGGTTAGATTATAAAATTTGTTATACATTAATTTTTTAGTTGTAGTTGTTTTAACAATTTACAACTAATCCTAGTAGATTTATCAAATAAATATAGACTGCACTCGTTCAAACCTTGATTGATGACCATTACGCAGTAAATACAAAAGGCTGATATTTATTACAGACTCATTTGTAAACTGGCACTGATTCTATTTTCCTGGAATTCGTTAAATTCGCTATCAGAGGTTTGATTTAAATAACGATATTCAATACGTGCATTCATTTCTGAATTACTTCCGAAGCGAAGTGGTATTCGCCTTGATAACCCTAATGAGAAATCAAATCGATTATCAGAAAAATTGCTATTATTTAGGGTATTGTTTCCCGACAATAATGCTGATCCTTTTCTTTCAGTTTTCTGCCAAGTTGATCGCGCAAAAAAACTTGATCTCCTTGTAAAACGCCAATTCAAATTTGCTGAGGCACCAAATACATCATCTTTATTTCCCGAAACTTCAAAGATTCTATTTTCATTGAATAATCTAATATCGATATCACTTTTCCCAGTACGGTAGGCAAATGAAATTTCACCACGCTTTCTGATAAAAACCTCATCAACTAAATTGGGAAGACTAATATCTCTTTGGAAAGGTTGATTGGTTACTGGGTCAATAACCGGCTGACCAGTCACTACGTCGACCAAAGTGAAAGGTCTACTTTCGGAAAGCAATGTTTGAACTGTTGTAGTTTCTTCAGAATAACTAGCCGTCCATGTCGCGCGCTTGGTTTTCCATTCAAAATGACTTTCCCATGTGCTCCCTGTATTCGTCCCAATATCATTATTTCGATAAGTAACATCCCATTTCATGTGTCTTGTAGGACTTAATTCAAGTGTCACAAAAGAATTATTACCGAAACCTGCATCTATCCCAAAATAACGACTCGGATGCCAACCAGCTCCGAAAGTATAGAAAAAACCATTTCTGTTTCTATTGTTACTAACTCCTTGAAAACTGTTATCGCTATAGCCTGCCTGTGCAAATATATTAAACTCCCTGTTAAGATGAACCCTTAACAAACCATCAGCATTACGAAAAATCACATCATTCCCACGCTCCCTTGTCTGCTCGCGATTTACAAAATTAACAGCCCAGGTGACTCTTGAAAAACGCCAGCCACTTTCTAAATGAATTGATTCTTCTATTGTCTCGGAATCAGACAGTAGCGAGTTTGTATTAAAGGCAGACGTATTAGAATTTAATGTGGAACTATTCTGTCGATCATTGTCGGAAGACAGCTTTTCATAACGAAATCGAAGCTCACCATCAGCATAACCATGCAAATGAGGCGTCCAGTAAGGAGAAAATCCATATCGTGTCACAGTTGTTCTGTTATCTCCACCAGTGATATTATCACTTGCTGATCGAATATTGCCGGTGTTTTGCTGACTAATTGAACTGGATAAATCTAAAAATAATGAATTTCTTAAAAATTCTGTCTTTGAATCAAATTGTAATTGATGATTCAAATCATAACTTTCATTACCTCCTGCATTAAAAAGATTCTGCATTCGGTAATTTAAATCAATTTGATTTCTCGCTGTTTGACGTGAAAACGAAATACCTGGACTGATTTCTGTTACAAAAGCACTTTTTTCTTGGCCTGAAGGCGCTAATCTAACATTATCAGAATATGTTTCCTGGATAGTGAGACTAGGATCAAGTTGCCAATTTCGAGCCCATAAATCTTTTTGGAAGGTAAAGATAGAAATTAGAAAAAGGAGCTGGCATATGATTGTTTTTCGCATAATTCCATAAAAGCCAAATAATTTTTATTGTTGTCAATGACCATATTGTCCATAGCCATAGCCATAGCCATAGCCATAGCCATAAGAACCAAAGTTAAAGCTACGATTGGTTTTATTAAGAAGGGCAAGAACTACATCACAATTATCCAGTTTGCTTACGGTCTCTTTTACTGTCGCTTGCAATGTACTTTCCGCTTCAACAACAAGTACGACTTGTCCTACTAAACTTGCCAAGACCTCTCCTTGTGTTGCAGCCAATAGAGGCGGAGAATCAAAAATGACAACTCTATCAGAATAACGTTGACTTAATTCTGAAGCCAGTTCTGCCATTTTATTACTTGCTAGCAATTCTGTTGAATAGCTGTGCCAATCTCCTGCAGGAACCACGCGAAAGCCATCTAAATCGGTATTACGGATGACTTCTGAAAAATCCATATTATCTGATTCCAAATATTCTATCAGTCCCGGGGTATTTTCAATACCTAATGCATTTGCTATTGAAGGTTTTGCAACATCTGCATCAATTAATAAAACTTCTTTATCGCGCTCTTGCCCAATACTTAATGCTAAATTAATTGCAGAAAAAGTTTTTCCTTCACCGGGAACACTACTGGTAACTAAAATCAAATTTGCTCGTTCAATTCCTTTCGATCTTGTACCAAAAGCATTGGATAATAATGGCCTTTTTATAGTTCTGTATTCTTCAACCATTTGTAAGCGTTCAGTATTAGCAGTTAAATATCCCTGGCTGCTAATATATTCCCAATCTAATTTTATAGTTTCAGATTTTTTTACACTTTTTCGCCTTGGTTTTGTTTTAAATACCTCTTGTTGGGAATTTAATTCAGTATCATTACTTGGCTCTTTAATGATCTTTGCAGGCTTGCCAAAATTATTATTTTGGCCCTCGTCATCCGCCTTTTTTAATGCTTCATCAATAATTCCCACTTCATCCTCCAATCAACGTATTTAGTTGCCAATAAATATTTTGAACATATCCATAAACAGTTTCATTTGTAGCAGCAAGAATTTCTATTAACATAAGAATCAAGAAAATTGCTACTAAACTCACCACGGCAATTAACGAAGGATAAACAGAACTGACAACATCGCCTTCGTCTTCAAAAGTTTGCATTGAAACGGTTCCTAATACTGGCAAACCAGTAGCCACCCGTAGTTGCCTTGTTGACATATAAGTAGGTTTGATAAAATAAAGAAGAAACGCAATACCAAGCCCTACTACAAGCCCAGCAATTAACACTATTGGAATTAACAACATTCTATTTGGTGAATCTGGTTTTAGAGGTAACTTTGGAGGGTCAACAACTTTAAGTTTTAACGAAGCTGCTTCAAGATCAAGTTTTTCTGACATTGATGCTTGCTCCTTACGTTCCAATAGTTTCATATAGTTTGTTTTTATCGTATCGTAATCCCTGTTTAAATTTTGCATAGCTGTTTCAACTTTTAGTCGCTGATCCAGCTGATCCTTATTTTTGTCCAACCGCTTTTGCAGGGAATTTACCCGGGACTGTATTGCTGCAACTTCTGCTCCTGCCTCATTCACAGCAATTTTTAATGATTGAACATATGGGTTTACCATCGCCATGGAATCTACAGAAGCTCCTGCATCTGGATTATTTTCTTTTTCTTCAGCCTTGCGTTTTTCGAGAAGCTTAATAATACTGTCAATAGCGAGTACGGCCGGGTGATTCTCAGTGTACTTTAATAAAAGATCAGTCCGATTTGACTTTAATTCCTGGATTTTTGAGTCTTCAGAAACAGCATCTTGTGTTAAATTTGAAATAGCCCACTCTTCATCTGTATCTAAAGCTTCATCTAGCTGGGACTGCAAAATATTTTTTCTTGATAATGCTTCATTTAACGCCAATTTTGCTTCATCCAGCTTAACTTTTAATGCATTTAGCTGAGCCATCTGACTACTTTCTGTCCCAGGAAGCAGTCCAAAATTGACTCTCCTGAATTCTTCACGGGCCTGTTCAGCGGCAAGGAGTCGCTTTTCATATTGCTGTAATTGTTCATCAATAAAGCGTTGCGCAGAACCCATATCCCCCATCGTTCTCATTTGGGTTTGTTCTGAAAAGACAGACAATACTGCAAGCACTATATTTTTGGACAATTTCGGATCTTCTGAATGATAAGTAATTGAAAATATGTCATTCTTTCCTCCCGAAATAGAAATATTTTCTTTCAGTCCCTCTAATAACTCTATTCGCTTGATTTCACCTTGATCTATTCCTTTCAATTTAGCTAAATGAGCAATCTTTTCCAGATTTTTGTTAGTAAACATTAACTGCTGCATTACCCGTATTAAGGCACGCACATCCGTTTGAATAGTCAATCCTCGCAACAAGGGGCGTAACATAGTTCTACTATCCACATGGACTTTTGCTTCTGATACATATTGATTTGGCATCGCCATTACGTAGAGCCATCCAGCCAAACAAATGAGCCAAGCAACAATAATTGCTACCCATTTATATTTTAATGTCCCTTTGACATAATAAATTGCTTCGGCTAATTGTTCCTGCATATTCGTTTTTCACCTAAAATATAATTCACTAAATGGGTCTATTGCTTGTTCCTAGATTTTAATAATATTGTTAAATGAACTAACAATATAAAAATCTTTGGAAAGAGCTGTAAGGTGTGACGCTAGCATTATTGCAATTAAAAATAAGCTTCTGGTATAACAAGAATATCACCAGGAAACATTTTGACATTTTTTGACATATCTCCATCTTCAACTAAATCGTCAATATTCACACCGAACTGTTTTTCAACACCATCAACTTTACGAATGATGCTTGCTCTGTTTCCATCGGCAAATTCACCAATACTTCCAATTCGAATGATGACATCCATTAAAGTCATCCCACGCTCATAAGGAATAGATTCACCACTATATCGATTAGAACCTTCATTACCACCGCTATTTCCAACTTGCCCAATAACTCGAATTTGCTGCTGGTCAACACCTTGAAATTCCGCAACCATTACCACAACCTGTGGGTCTCTAATATATTGCGCGTATTCTTCTTCAAGTTTTCTGGCTAATTCAAAAGCAGTTTTCCCACTTGCTTGAATATCCTCTACCAATGGAACAGTCACCTTTCCATCCGGTCTAACTGTTACTACTCTAGAAACATCAGGATTACCCCAAACATAAATATCTATACTATCACCGGGTCCTATAAGATAAGTGTAGTCTAATGAGACGACATCATCTTCCGTTAATGGTGGATGTCCCACGATCGCTACCGGTAAATATGAACATGCTGAAACTAATGAACCTAAAATTATTAGTACGGCGAGTTTTGTTTTTTTTAATATCATCACAGTAATAACCTCTTTTGAATAAATTTACTGTACTTTGGTTGAATAAATTAACTGGCGACAGGTTTTAACAATTTATCTAACAAATTTTTTGCGGCTTCATTTTCTGCGAAACCACCTTGTTTTTTCCCTAATTCAATTGCTTGTTTCAACTCGGAAATGGCAACGGAATCTTGGCCTGCTTGATGATATGCCACACCTAAATGGAACTTAAAAACTGGAATAGATGCTGCATCATTATTAACTTTTCGAAGTATTTCCAACGCTTCTGAAACATTCCCCAGTTTGAGCTCAGTCCAAGCATAGGTATCAAGATAAAATGGTTGCTTTGAATCCTTAAATCTTGTAGCAAGCTGTCGCGCTTTTTGCAAACTTTCTTGATCTCCAAAAAAATCGACTAGCAATGAAGCATATTCATTGGCAACAACATCTAATTTATCATTTTTTCCTATTAACATTTCATATATATCAGCTGCTTTTTTATACTGATCGGTTTTTTTGTAAACTGCTGCCAATTTAAGTGGAATTTTTAAATTATCAGGTATAGCCGATTGTCCCTGCAATAAACTGTCAATTGCTTGTTGATATTTTCGTTGTTGTAAATAAGCATCTGCCAATGTTAAATAAGTCTGCGGTACTTTATCATTAACTTTTAAAGCCTCTTCTAGAGTAGAAATTGCTTTATTAAATTGTTTATTAAGTAAATATAGTTTACTTTTGACAAGATACGCGGGAATATTACTTTTAGTTTTGGCAATTAAGGAAGAAAGATAATCAAGCATCTTGTCTCTTTGATTCAAAGCCTCATAACTTTGCGCCAAGCCCTGCATCGCATCAAGCTGATAGGGCATTTTTGTTAATAATTCCTGATATTTTTCTATCGCTTTGTTATATTCCTGCTTTTCTTGAAACATTTTGGCCTGCATAAACATTGCAATCATAGCGCCTTTATTAGGCTGTTTTGCCATCACCTGTAAAATCTTATCGGCAGCATCCCAATCTTTTTCCACCATTTTGATTTGAGCAAGCTTTTGTAAAAGCATGATATTACCCGGCTTTTGTTTCAAAGCTTGGCTTAATATTTCAGCTGCATAGCCAAAATTTTGCTCTTTTATTAAATTATTGACAACTGGAAACAATGCATTGAGATTTGAAGGGTTAATTTCCAGGGCTTCACGAAACTTTCGGACAGCCTGTTTTTCATTTCCTTCCAATAATTCAAGCTGAGCAAGCATGACTATTGTTTCATCTGATTTAGGATGACTCCATAACACAGATGTCAACAAGGTTTTTGCTTCTTGATATTTTTTATTAGCAACTAAAATTCTTGCCTGTAAAATTTGTGCATCCTGATTTTCAGAGTCCTCATCAAGAATACCATCAATCAATGACGAAGCTGTTTCAAAATCTTGTTGTTGAAAAGCCATTTTTGCCAACAATAATTTGGCTTCCAGTTTTTCCGGTTTTGACCTGGATTGAGCAATCTTCTCTAAATAAGTTTTTGCTAAATCAATTTTTTTTCTTAATAATAGCCACTTAGTTAGCTGAAGAAGTTCTTTAGGCTGCTTTTCATATTGTTTTGCATATTCATTAAACTGCTGCATGGCTTTGTTTTCATCAAGACTCACCAGGAAGCTGAGCAATACGAATTTAGGTCTAATACGTTTCGGATTATCAGTAACGTATTTTCGTAACAACTTCTCAGCCTCTTCAGGTTTTTTCGCATGTACCAGCAGTTTTGCCAACGCAATTTTCAATTGATCCTTTTTGGGATACATTTTTATTAATTGTCGATACTCCTTAATGACAGCACCAATATCTTTTTTCTTGGCATTCAGTTGAATCTTCAACAAATGCAGTGAAGGATTCTCAGCATTTGCTTCGATGGCAGGCTCGAGGATAGATAATGCCCCATCAAAATCTTCATTCTCCATGTAAACTAACGTCTTTAAAGAAACAGCATCTACATTCCCAGGATCTTGTTGCAAAATGCTTTCAATAACTGGCAGGGCCTCACTGGGCTTTTTTTGCCTTATTAAAATAGCCGCCTTAAGTGATAAAGCATCTAAATCACCCGGCTTTTTTTCAATTACATATTCTGCCTGTTTTGCGGCACCTTCGACATCATTAAATAATAACAAGACTTTGCCTAATTTCAGTCGAACATCAATATTTTCTGGTTCAAGCTTAACAGCCTGCTCCAGATTCTCTTTCATAGCAGGATAATTTCGACTTTTTTCATTCAATAAAGCCATGGTGTAATATGAGTCCGCAAGATTATTATTGCCCTGAATAGCGCTTTTTAATTCTAATTCAGCACTTTTCAGGTCACCTTTTTTCAATAATTCTTTCCCGCGGGCAAGTCGCTCTTGCGCTTGTTCTTGCTCGTTTTGACAGGCAGTTAAAACAACAAGGCATAAACCCACTGCGATCACTTTTCTTTTCAATTTATACATTACGTACCCAAATTAAACGTAGAATAATACAAGATTAAACTTTACATAAGCTGAACAATCATCAACAGAATCAATTTTGAAGATATTTTTCGACACGCCTTAGGTCATCCTCAGTATCAATACCAGCCAAAGGAGCTTCAGAAACCACTTCTACCAAAATTTTTTCTCCATGCCATAAAATCCGTAATTGTTCCAATACTTCGATCTTTTCCAAAGGCGATTCTTCCCAGTTAACGTATTGATTCAAAAATCCAACCCTATAAGCATATAACCCTATATGTCTGAAATAGATATTATTAGAAACAAAACAACGATGCTTTACAAAACCATCCCTATCCCACGGAATAGCTGCCCTGCTAAAATAAAGGGCATGACCCAGTTTATCAACGACAACCTTGACAATATTACTGTCAAAAACCTCCTCCACTGCATTAATTACTACCGCCAAGGTTGTAATTTTTGCTAAGGAGCTATTAGAAAGTACTTTAGCAACCCTACGGATATATTCTGCTGATAACAAAGGTTCGTCGCCTTGTAAATTTACAATTATCTCATCATCATGCCATTGTAATTTCTGAGCAACCTCAGCAATTCTTTCGCTGCCACTTTGGTGAGAATTAGAGGTCATTACAGCCTCTATTCCTAATTCAGAAACCACATCAAAAATCCGCAAATCATCCGTTGCAACCACAATTTGTTCTGCTTCCGCTTCTCTTGCCCTGTCACAAACATGCGCTATCATAGGCTTCCCAGCCAAATTAATTAGAGGCTTTCCTGGCAAACGTGTGGATGCGTAACGAGCAGGAATAACGACTTTAAACTTTGTGGTCATTTAGGTAATGCATCAATTTCTTCAAGGGTTAGCTCCCTTGCTTCTTCTTCCAGCATTACTGGAATATCATCCCGAATTGGAAAAGCCAATCGATCAGCTTTACAAATCAGTTCCTGCTGTTTCTTAATGTAAATCAATGAACTTTTACACAGCGGACAAGCAAGAATTTCAAGTAACTTTTTATCCATGCAATTTCTCTTCTAATCTGTTAACTAATTTTTCTGTAAAAACCTCTGGTAACGAAGCAGTAACTGGAATATGCCAATAATTTTTTTGTACAAAAGCAGCGCACTTAACCGAATCTTTTTCGGTCATCAAAATTTCGCTGCTGTCTTCAAAGGATAAATCCTCCCGAGCAAAATCATGGTGATCAGCAAACACATGCTGCCGACACGAAATACCAGCATCATCAAGTAAGGAAAAAAAACGCTGTGGATTTCCAATTCCGGCCACTGCATGACATTTTTTATTTTTAAAATAATCTAGTGATTGCTGTTCGCCAGAAAGCAAATTAATGGCTTTGTTCCCCTGAACGACCATTGGAAATTCATCTTCTTCGGCATTCCCTCCATTACAAACCAAAAAATCAACCTCTCTAATTCGGCTAACCGCCTCCCTTAATGGCCCACTTGGTAGACTATAGCCGTTACCAAAACGTCGCTCGCCATCTATTACTATAATTTCAATATCCCTTTCTAAACGATAATGCTGCAATCCATCATCAGAAATAATGACATTACAATCGGTTTGCTGCAATAACAATTTAGCGGCAGCAACTCTATCAGGCCCGACAGCTATTGGGCATTCACTGTGTCGAGCAATGACTAAAGGCTCATCGCCTACCACTTCAGGATTACTGTCTTTACCAACCATTTGAGGCCATTGTTCCGATTCACCACAATAACCTCGTGCAATCACTCCAGGTCTATATCCTAATTGCTTTAACTGTTCTATGATATAAATAGTCAATGGTGTTTTACCAGTGCCACCAACGGTAATATTACCAACGATAATAATTGGAACCGATAGTTTATGTTTTTTTAACAGACCTATTCGATAAAGGTATCTACGGAACCGGACAATATCATTGAATATCATCGAAAATGGCAATAGACATAATCCAATAAAATTATCCTGATACCAAATAAAATTGGCCCATTTCTGCAGTGTTTCTTTGTTCATTTATTGATTAGGGATGTTTTGCGCAGCAAATGTTATCTTGGTAAAACCGATTTGACTCGCCACGTCCAAAACTCTGATCACAGCCTGATGGGGAGTTTTTGCATCGGCACTAATAATAAAAGGCAAATCTCTGGAATATCCCGCCACATCCAGGATGGCTTTTTTTAATGTCGCACTTTTCTGATTGATTACCTGTTGATTATTAACATAATAAACTCCATCAGCATCTATTGTTAGATTAATCACTTTCGGCGCCTCCAAGCGATCTTCACCACTTGCTTCAGGAAGATTAATCTTTATAGCTGTTTCACGACTAAATGTTGTTGTAACCATAAAAAAGATCAACAATAAGAACACGACATCAATCATAGGTGTCAACGTGATTTCGAGCTTCTCTCTTTTTTTGTCACGGAAATTCATTAGCCTTCCTCACGCTCTCCATGCATCATTTCAATTAGTTTAAGTGCCTCTTCTTCCATATTGAGCACATAAGCATCGACTAAACCTTCAAAATAACGGTGAAATATCAAACTGGGAATGGCAACAGTCAAACCAGCGGCAGTGGTAATCAATGCCTCAGAAATTCCTCCAGCCAAAATAGCAGGATCCCCAACACCGTGACTCATTATTGCAGCAAAAACCTTAATCATCCCCATTACAGTACCCAGTAAACCAAGTAATGGCGTCACTGATGCAATAGTGCCCAAAGTATTCAAAAACCTTTCCAATTCGTGTGCCGCCTGTCTACCAGACTCGATAATACTTTCCTTCATAATTTCCCGGCCATGTTTGCTGTTGATCAATCCGGCCGACAAAATTGCTCCTAAAGGTGAATTAGTCTTTAATCGTCTGATGGTCGCATCATCCAACCTGTTTTCCTTAGCTAAAGTCCAAACTTGAGGAACCAAGTCAGAGGGGACAATTTTTTTCTTCTGTAATGACCAAAAACGTTCTCCAATAATGGCCATTGCAATTACTGAACATAAAATGATTGGCCACATTAACAGGCCACCCTTTTGTATCAATTCAAACACGATGTAATATCCGTCAATATGTTAAACGAGAAAATGAACTTATCTTTATAAACTGTTATTTTACGCCAAGTTAACACTTTTTTCCTTACCAACCCAAATTACCGCAACAACAAAGGCAATAACACAACATCCCGCCGCCATGCTATAAACGATTTCTGCGCCAAGAGGCACCCATAAATAGCCGCTGAACAACCCTCCTAACATTCCTCCTAAGCCAAAACTCATACTGCTATATAAAGCCTGCCCTTTGCCCTGATGCCGGGAATTAAAATATCGATGGACTAAATGAATAGCAACCACATGTGAAGCGCCAAAAGTTGCAGCGTGCAATAACTGGGCAAACAATAACAATGGCCACTCCTGAACACCCCAGGCAATCATCAGCCAGCGAACAATACTTAACACAATGCTGGTCAACAAAATTTTTCTGAGTGTAAATCGCTTGATCAAACGCCTCATAAAAATAAACAGCACCACTTCGGCAACAACTCCAAGCGCCCACAAAAAGCCGGTTATCGAGGCGGAATATTGATGATTTTTCAAATAAATGGAAAAAAACACATAATAGGGTCCGTGAGCAATTTGCAGCAACATATAAACTACAAAAAATGCGATCACTTCAGGCTTACGAAGAATTTCAAAAACACCTACTGCATCAATATCCTGATGAATAATTCTGACTTCAGGGATCAATAAAGTAACTAACCAAATCGCAATTAATAACAATAAAATAACAGCAGGTAAAATCTCTATTTGATAAAGATCCAGTAATTTGCCAATTGCCAATACTGAAAAAATAAATCCCATGGACCCCCAAAGCCTGATTTGGCTATAGCGATGCGGTTCATCGCGTAAATAAAAAAGTGTTGCCGCTTCAAACTGAGGTAATGCGGCGTTCCAAAAAAAACTGAAGCCTATAGTAATCCATGCAAATGATTCATACCCCGACTTAAATAAAAACCCAGCAAAAATCAGCATGCCAAAAAATGATGTCAGCCTGATGACTCTCAAACTTTTACCCGTATAATCGGCCAACCAACCCCATATATTCGGAGCAATAATCTTGGTTGCAACCATCAAAGCTGATAGCTCACCAATTTCAACTGAACTGAATGAAACATTTTCCAGAAACAAGCTCCAAAACGGTAAAAACCCGCCGAGTGAAGCAAAATAAAAAAAATAAAACCCTGACAATCGCCAATAGGGTATGGCTGAATCCATGCGCTAATCAGATTAAAAACTGTACAGTTTATCTTAGTACTGGCAAGCCAGCATTAACATCTGAATTTTGGGCCCGATGCCTAAGAAAATGATCCATCAGAACAATAGCCATCATCGCTTCAGCAATTGGCGTTGCACGAACACCAACACAGGGATCATGACGACCTTCGGTTATCACCTCCACTGGCTCACCGTCCAAATTTATACTTTTTCCAGATAAACGTAAACTGGACGTGGGCTTCAATGCAATGCGTGCCACCACATCCTGACCACTGGAAATACCCCCTAAAACCCCACCAGCGTGGTTACTCAAAAAACCATCCGGGGTTATCTCATCACGAAATTCAGTTCCTTTGCTGTCAACACACTCAAAACCATCGCCAATTTCTACGCCTTTAACCGCATTAATACTCATTAAAGCATGCGCCAAATCAGCATCAAGGCGATCAAAAACCGGCTCACCCAGACCGGGTGGAACATGACTGGCGACTATTTCAATCTTGGCGCCAATTGAATCACCAGATTTTCGCAATTTGTCCATATAGGTTTCCAGTTCTGCAATTTTACTTGCATCCGGGCAAAAAAAGGGATTGGTTGCAACAATACCCCAATCTACAATGGATATTTTGATTGGTCCCAATTGTGACAAAAACCCTCTAATCTCAATGCCAGCCTGTTGCTTTAAATATTTTTTTGCAATAGCCCCAGCAGCAACACGCATCGCGGTTTCTCTTGCCGAGGAGCGGCCACCGCCACGGTAATCACGAAAACCATATTTTTGATGATAAGTATAATCGGCATGCCCAGGCCGAAATCTGTCAGCAATTTTAGTGTAATCTTTTGAACGTTGATCAGTATTCTCGATTAACAAACCTATCGGTGTTCCGGTCGTCTTGCCTTCAAAAACACCCGAAAGAATTTTAATTCTATCAGCCTCTCTACGCTGCGTGGTATGACGGGAAGTCCCTGGTTTTCTTCTATCCAGATCTTTTTGAATATCTTGTTCACAAAGCTCCATACCCGGTGGGCAGCCATCAACAATACAGCCAAGCGCCACACCATGGCTTTCGCCAAAGCTAGTGACTGTAAATATTTTTCCTATACTGTTTCCTGACATAATAATGCTAAAGATCGATTAAATAATTCATGGTATTGATTAACTTGTTGTGCAGTCATTAAAAAAACACCCTCCCCTCCCCGTTCAAATTCCAGCCAATAAAAAGGAATTTCGGGAAACAAATCTTGTAATGATTGAGCGCTACTACCCACTTCAAGCACCAGAATACCATCAGATGAGAGGAAAAATTTCGCCTGAGACAGAATTTTGATCACCAAATCCAAACCAGACTTTCCTCCCTTGAATCCCATTGCCGGCTCTGCATGATATTCTTTTGGTAAATGTTGCCATTCTTTCAGGCTAACATACGGTGGATTGCTGACGATCAAATCATATTGCTTATCCGGAATGTTTTCAAACAAATTAGAACACACTAACTTTACCTGATCATTTAAATCAAATTTGTTGACATTAATTTCTGCAACAGCCAACGCATCCTGAGAATAATCAACCGCATCAATATCAGCCTCCGGAAAAGCAAAAGCACAGGCTATAGCAATACAGGCGCTACCCGTACATAAATCCAAAACAGAATGAGCATTTTCCAGCCAGGGACTAAAGCCCTCCTGAATCAACTCAGAAATAGGAGAACGCGGAATTAAAACCCGATCATCAACATAAAAAGATAAACCCGCAAAAATGGCTTCCCGAGTTAAATAAGCGGAGGGAATTCTTTCCTCGATTCTTCGCTTGAACAATGCAAAAATTTTTTGCTGTTCAATTTTTGTCAGTCGCGAATCAAGATAGGTTTCCGACAACTGATAAGGCAAATGTAGTGTATGCAATACAATTGCAGCCGCATCATCAAGCGCAGTCGTAGTACCGTGACCAAAAAATAATCCAGCCTCGGAAAACTGGCTGGCGCCCCAGCGTATAAAATCTTTAATTGAAATCAAATTATCCGGATAATCCAGAAAAGTTTGTTGCATTGCGAAAACTTGAAGATAAAAAAGGGAAAACTGCAAAACCCCCATTTTAAACTAAACTTGACTTGTTTGGAGAATAATCATTGTCATTACCCTTTATGACCGAAACAGTCACGCCCAATAACGCCATTGATAAACGAGTCAGCAGTTTGGCCAAAAACCGACTTTATATTGATTGTTATCGTTATATGCAGTCAGACAAATTGGCTTTACCAACGATTCCAGATGTTGCCCAAAAGATCAGAGTGGCAATCAACAATGAAAATGCTAACAGTAATTCAATTGCCCGAGTTGTACAAATTGACCCGACTATTACCGCAAGATTAATCAAAATTTCCAACAGCCCTCTTTATTGCGGCCGTAGAAAAATTGAAAGTTGCCCTGAGGCACTGACTCGGTTGGGTTTAAAAACAGCCCAGGAAATTATTACCGCTTTTGCCATGAAAGCCATTTTCAAAGCAAAATCAACCACCATCAAGCGCAAAATGGTCGAACTATGGACCCATTCCAGTTATGTCGCAGCAATCAGCGCTGTTTTTGCGCATAAAACCCCTGGATTTGATCCAGATCGAGCGATGCTTGCCGGCTTAATTCATGATATCGGCATTGTTCCAATTCTGGCCCATGCCGACAAGCACCCGCAAATTATTTCTCAGCCCAGAGATCTTGCAGATACTATCAAACAACTTCGCGCAGAAATTGGCGTTCAAATTATCAGAAAATGGGATTTTCCCAGAGATTTTGAGGATGTTGTCATACATGCTGAAAATTGGCATCGTGATGAAAAAAAAGAACCCGACTATACTGACATCGTGATGATCTCCCAGCTCCATAGTTATATTGGCAAGGTGGATATTAAGAAAATGCCGAAACTGGACGAATTACCGGCTTACCGAAAACTATTAGCTGGAAACCTAGATATGGATACCAGTATTAATATCCTCGATCAAGCCAAGGATGATATAGATGAAATTCAGCAAATGCTAAATTAATGGATTTCACCATTCCGGCCAAAGCACTTTCCCTGCTTTCTCCAGTCAAAAACTCAGCAAACCCAGATTTATCACTAAAAATTGGACAGCAAGTTGATGCCAAAGTGCTTAATATTTCTGTCGAAAACAATGTTATTGAGCTACAACTGGGAAATATGGCCGTAAAAGCGGCTGCCGACCCACCTCTTTCGCCTCATAACTCATTTTCTCAAGCACTGCAAAATTTGACAAAAGGCGAGCAACTTACGCTGCTTGTCAGCAAGCTATTACCTAACCCCGAACTTAGTCTTGAGCTGGCAGCACCCACACAAAAACAATCTCAACTACCACTATCTGAAAAAGATAAATTAATAAATTCTGCAGTCAATGAAATCAAATCAAAACCATTGGTTCTGAAATTATTGCTTCCCACAACAGTACAGCCAAGTACCGTAAAAAGCACTACTTCAGACAAGTCTTCTTTTTTTGAAAAAGGCCAACAATTCACTGCTCGAATCGTATCAAAAGAAAATAACAGTTTAATACTCGAATTCCTGCCAGACCAAAAAAAAAATAATCTCGATAATACTAACTCAATAAAACAGAGCCATTTATCAGTGCCACTGGAAAAGATTTCCCAATCACAATCTTCAATGACAAAGGTTGCACTTCCTCAATTAAAAAATGGCCAATTCATTGCTTTGGAAGTGACCAAATCGGGCAATCAACCACAGTTTAAAATTCTGGAAACCCAGAAACCTGCTTTTTCGGTTACATCCGAAAAAACACTGACAGATACTATTAAACGCTTTCTTCCTATTCAGCAGACTCCAGCAAGTTTCATTGATCAATTGGGAAAAAACCTGCCTTCCCTGGTAGTCGATAAAACTGTTCCGGAAGCTTTAAAGCAGATAGCACAGCAAATCTTCCATCAATTACCCAAAAAAACTACGCTGACCACGCCACCGGGACTCAAGCAGAGCATCAATAATTCAGGACTTTTTTTGGAAAGTAAATTGCTACTAGGAAAAGAATCAACAATAAAAACTGAACCTGATTTTAAAGCCAATATCCTCAAATTTATTCAAGCCTTGAAACAACAAGCACCACCAATGCTGCCTTCTGAATTAACAAATACCGAACACGAACCTTTGAACCTGAGAAAGTTACAGAATAATGCAGAAAGTTCGATAGCAAAAATGGTTTTAGATCAAATCTCGTCTTTACCCAAGGAAGAATCATCAAAACAGGTCTGGAATATTGAGTTACCCTATCTGGGCGACCAAAAAACCATAGAAAATATCTCCTTCCAAATCGAGCAAGAAAAAAACAAACAGGAACAACCAGAAAAAAACAATTGGACAGTAAATATTACCCTTAATCCGCCTAATTTAGGCGAATTGTATTGTAAAATCTCCTGTATCAATGGCTCGATCAACACCCATTTCTGGAGTCATTCCTCTGAAACCAATCACTTGGTTAGTCAAAATCTAGATTTTCTTAAAAGCCGCCTCGAAGCTTCTGGGCTCAAAACCGGTCAAATCAAAGCGCATGACTCCCCCCATAAATCGTTTAAAAAAGCGGTTAAATACCCGAATAAGTTAATAGACGAAAAAATCTAAACAAAGGCATCTGATTAACTCCAAAATCCTTGTGCTTCATGAATGGGTTACCCAATTTAAGGATGTATTTTTTAAAAGCTTCCACAAATAAGTTTTTTCAAAGTTCCTCTGTACACAACACAAAATTGCTACAGACACGAATAAAAAAGTTGCGAAATCGGTTAAAATACCAGATACTTTTAGCAGTATTTACTATAGGTAAGAGATCAAATAGACAGGTTCCGGACAAAAAATCTCTACCTGCGCTGAACATATACCATTAAGGAGGAAGAACCACATGAAAAACCCCATCGTTTTAGGACTGAGTGTTATCGGAATTATTTTTACTTCTGTCCAGAGTTTTGCTGATAGCGATCAATATCCTGCTACCAATTTTCAGCCAAAAGTTATTTATATTGATAAAGATCTAGTGAAAGCAACGCCTCAAAAAGCGGAATTTGACCCTAAATATCCTGCCACTAATTTTCAGCCAAAAGTTATCTTTATCGATAAAAGTGCCGCATCGTCAACACCTGCACCAAGAAAAAAAGCGGTTTTTGATCCTAAATATCCTGCGGCTAATTTCGAACCTAAAGTTATCTTTCCAGCAAGCTAACTTCAGGAGGCTGTCGGGTTAAGGTGGCGTCGTAAGTAGTGGGAAATAGAGAACTTTTTTTGATCTTTAGAGACGCAAAATGGCGCTACCTAACGAAAAAAGATCGGAGAAAGCAGCCGCTCCCATTATCGCAGTAGAATTTTCCTTAATCCGACAGAGTCTCCTAGATCTCCAAAATATAAACTGACATGTATCCCGCAAAACGCATGTCCGTTAGCTAACCTCACCTGTCATGCTTCGTTTACAACGCATCAGTCTTTTTCAAAAGGACTAAGCGCAAAAAAGCTGCAATCGCTGGCACTGGAAATTTTTACAATGACTTTGTCAAAAAAATGATGTGCAATAAATGGAATTTTCTTGAATGTAAAAGGTATATCCGCAAGATAACCACGCTGTTATTGGTGACATAAAAAACAGCTAATTCCAGGATAAGAAGAAATCAATGCTTCAAGTTTCCACTTGAAATAACAAGCATTGGCACCATGTTAAAAGTAAATTTATTATTTATTTTGTAACTATTCAGCATATTTATTATAGCTAAAATAATTTAATATCAGTGACTTATGGAGGAAGTGTATGTGTCATGGATGACTCAATCAAGCCTACACGGACGTATTTACGGCGTCTTCTGGAATAAGTTACTGATAT
>CAZGYJ010000040.1:0-20058 GCA_964530345.1 uncultured Methylomonas sp. | reverse complement strand
AAACAAACACTGCAATACCAGCCCATGCTATTTGTTTTATCATTTTCCACCTCTTTTTTAAATCATTTAAAGAAGGTCATCATGTTCTTTGACATGTAATGTGTCAATCGTTGATTATTGGAATACCTGATCTTATCTTTGCCTTAAAAGCGAGGGCGTAAGGCGGAAAATCAGCTCCATATTTTTTATTATAAGTGGAAATTTTTTTCGATTTTCCTGTCATATTGAAGGCATACCAATCCTAATAGCCAAAACCGTTCTATACTTTAACTAGTACATTAACTAAACTTGAAAGAACAATGAAAATATTATGCTTATCTTCAGTCATGTTATTTTTTATAATCATTAGCGGGTGTGAATATTCAGGCAGCAGCAACACAAGCAAAGAATCCCAGCAGACTGCAATAAAGCAGGAGCAAGTCAAAACAGAACCTAAAAAACAAACAACTTTACATAAACAGGCCAAAAAAGTAGTTAAAACCAAATCTGTTAAAGTTAAAGCCCGCCCAACATATCAGACTAAGCCATCACAACCTGAAAACACAGAAAGCCCAGAGCTAACCGAAGAAGATCAAAATCAACAGCCGCTGGATTTATCGTTACCGTTAAAAATACAAAATACTCAAATTGCTACCAACGAAAAAGAAACGGATAAAAACGCGTACTTGCCAGATTTATTTTCCAAAAAAAATAATAAAAATCAGTCGTTACAAATTCAGGGAAATCTAATAAAGAGAGAAGAAGAAGCAGTCGAAAAAGATAGAATTGTGGATGGGGCGGAAATTAAAATTAAGTTGCTTAAGTAATCGAACAATAGCCACAACTATTTTTGATAACATCACTCTTTAAGTCTCCCTTTTATAAAACGCTACAGCATATATTCTATCAAGACTCCATTAGCAAAATTCCGCTATAATTAGCAGTTTTTTTATTTCAGATAATTAAACATCGTGCCCAGCCAAAACAACGATTTATCTACTTTCCAAGGTCTCATTCTTGCATTGCAGGAATATTGGTCGGATCAAGGTTGTGTTTTACTACAACCCCTGGATCTTGAAGTTGGCGCCGGAACCTTTCATCCGGCGACTTTTTTACGTGCAATCGGACCAGAACCATGGGCTACCGCTTATGTGCAGCCTTCCCGCCGCCCGACAGATGGCCGTTTTGGTGAAAATCCCAATCGCCTGCAACATTATTATCAGTATCAGGTACTAATAAAACCATCTCCGGACAATATTCAGGAGTTATATCTCGGTTCTTTGCGCCATTTAGGACTGGATTTATTGGAACACGATATTCGCTTTGTTGAAGACAACTGGGAATCTCCAACGCTGGGTGCATGGGGCTTGGGCTGGGAAGTCTGGCTGAATGGCATGGAAGTCACCCAGTTTACTTATTTCCAACAGGTTGGCGGCCTGGAATGCAAACCCGTCAGCGGTGAAATTACTTATGGCCTGGAACGTATTGCCATGTACCTGCAAAACGTCCAAAGTGTTTACGATTTGACCTGGACCAACAGCCCACAAGGCAAAGTCACTTATGGCGATGTTTTCCATCAAAACGAAGTAGAAATGTCGACCTATAATTTCGATCTTGCCAATGTTGATTTTATGTTTAAAAGTTTTGATACCTATGAACAGGAATGCCAAAAACTAATTGAACAAAATCTGGCTCTGCCAGCTTATGAAATGGTTCTGAAAGCTTCACATACTTTTAATCTGCTTGACGCTCGCAATGCTATCTCAGTCACTGAACGACAACGCTTTATCTTAAGAGTAAGAAATCTCGCCAAATCAGTTGCAGAAGCTTATTATCAAAGCCGTGAAGCACTTGGGTTCCCCATGCTATCCAGGGAGGAAAAATAACCATGTCAGATCAACAGCACTTGCTATTTGAACTTGGCACTGAAGAGCTGCCGCCAAAATCTTTATACACATTAAGTCAGGCTTTGCTTGAAAACATCAGTAACGGCCTGACCGAATCCGAACTTGAATTTACTAACAGCCACGCCTATGCAACCCCGCGCCGTTTGGCGGTCTTGATTGAAAATCTCAGCACCGCCCAACCTGATAAGCGAATTGAAAAACGCGGCCCCGCAATTCAGGCGGCCTTTACTGATGATGGCAGCCCCAGCAAAGCAGCCGCAGGTTTTGCAAAAAGTTGCGGCGTCACTGTCGACCAATTAGGGCGCTTAAAAACTGACAAGGGAGAATGGCTGTCCTACACACAAGACGTTAAAGGTCAGCCAACCCAATCATTGCTTCCAGACATCATTAACAAAAGCCTGGCTTTGCTACCCATTGCCAAAAGAATGCGTTGGGGCGCAGGTGAGACTGAATTTGTTCGACCTGTTCACTGGGCTGTGCTGCTGTTTGGTAATGAAGTCATTGCTGCAGAAATTCTGGGCGTATTGTGTGGCACAAAAACTCGTGGGCATCGCTTTCATGCCCCGCACCATATCACCTTGAATCACCCTGAGGAATATCTGCAAATCCTGAATGAACAAGGCAAAGTCATTGTTGATTTTGAACAACGTAAAAACATTATTCGTGAAGCTGCACAAAAAGCCGCCGAAAATGTCAATGGCATCGCTCATATTGAAGAAGAACTACTCGAAGAAATTGCCGCCCTTAACGAATGGCCGGTTCCCATTACCGGTAACTTTGCGGAAAAATTTCTGAAGCTTCCGGATGAATGCCTGATCACAACCATGCAAACCAATCAAAAGTATTTTCCGATCAAAAGCCAGCAAGGGAAACTATTGCCTCACTTTATTACTTTTGCCAATATTGAAAGCAGCAACCCGGTTTCCATTCAACAGGGAAATGAAAGAGTCATCACCCCCCGCTTGGCAGATGCGGAGTTCTTCTGGAACCAAGATCGCAAACAACCACTTGCTGCCCGGATCAACAAACTTTCCAAAATTGTTTTTCAAAACAAGCTGGGTACCCTGGCGGAAAAAACCGAACGCGTTACTCAGCTGACTGAATATATTGCCAAACAGCTTGATGCCGACATTGCTTTGGCTAAACGTGCCGCGCAACTCGCAAAAACCGATTTATTGACGGAAATGGTCGGCGAATTTCCAAGCCTGCAAGGTATCATGGGCCGTTATTATGCCATTGAAGATAATGAACCTGAGGAAGTTGCCTATGCTTTGGAAGAACAGTATTTTCCCAAACAATCCGGCGGACCAATTCCACCCAGTCAAACCGGGAAGATTTTGTCTATTGCTGAAAAAATGGACACCCTGACTGGCATCTTCAGTGCCGGACTTATTCCAACAGGGGACAAGGACCCTTACGCTTTACGCAGAGCAACACTGGGCATCCTGAGAATTATAATTGAAGGCGAATTACCACTTAATATTATTGATTTACTAGATGAATCCTTAACCCTGTTTAGCCATAAATTTGATCTAAATGCCACCCATAAACTGGTTAAGGATTTTATTTATGAACGCTTGAGGCATTACAACCTTGAACAAGGCTATACTGCCGATGAAATTGCCGCAGTGATGGCCGTATTGCCCGAGCAACCACTGGATTTTCAGGAACGACTTAAAGCCGTCAAAGCCTTCAGAAAACTTCCGGAAGCTGAGAGCCTGGCCAGCGCAAACAAACGTATCCGCAACATTCTGAAAAAAGCTGACACTGAAATAAATAAATCCATTGGCATTTTGGTTGAAAAACAAGAACTGCAACTTCTTGCCTCCGCACGTGATACAGAAGAGGATATTAAGCCATTGTTAGCACAACACGATTATCAGGCTGCTTTAACTCGTTTGGCAAAACTGCGCGACGATGTTGATGCATTCTTCGATCATGTCATGGTCATGTGCGAGGATCCACAATTACGCGCCAAAAGACTTGGATTGTTAACCATGGTTTCAGGTTTGTTTTTGCAAATTGCAGATATTTCTAAACTGCAATCTTGATGGTGAAACAGCGCTTTGTGGTGCTTGATCGTGATGGCGTCATTAACCAGGATTCGGATCAATTCATCAAATCACCTGATGAATGGCTTCCGATTCCTGGTAGTCTGGAAGCGATCGCCTTATTGAATGAGCACGGATACAAAGTCGTTGTCATCACCAATCAGTCTGGACTTGCACGGGGATTATTTGACAAGGCAACGCTTGAGGCCATTCACAATAAAATGATTACAACGGCACAAAAGTTGGGCGGCAATATTGAAGCCATTTATTTCTGTCCACACGGCCCAAATGATAACTGCCATTGCCGAAAACCCAAGCCCGGACTATTCCAACAATTTATCCAGGAATACCAAATAAAGCCAGAAAAGCTTTATTGTATTGGTGATTCACTTAGAGATTTACAAGCTGCCTTGGCAGTACATGCAAAACCGTTACTGGTCAAAACTGGCAAAGGCAATCAAACTCTTCAACAAAATTTAGAATTGGGAATCCCGGTGTTCCCTGATTTATATGCAGCAAGTCAATTCATAACTTCACAATCCTGACTTATGGTTTATATCAGATCGACCCTTTATTTCATCGTTGTATTAACAATCACCACCATCATATTACCGATGATTTTGATTGCCTGGCTATTCCCTTTTTCAGTACGGTACTTTTTTGCTGAACTGTGGAGCAAACTGGCCATTTGGAATTTAAAAGTCATTTGCGGATTAACTCACGAAGTAATCGGTATGGAAAATATTCCTAACCACCGAAACGCTATTGTGCTTTGTAAACACCAGTCAGCCTGGGAAACTGTGGTCGTGCAATTAATCTTTCCGCCGCATACCTTTCTGCTGAAAAAGGAATTACTTAATCTGCCGATCTGGGGCTGGGGACTGCGCGCTATGGAACCCATTGCGATTGACCGCAGCGACCGAAAAGCGGCATTAAAATCACTCATTCACCAGGGTGACCAATGGTTAAAAAAAGGATTATGGCTGATTGTTTTTCCGGAAGGCACACGGATAGCTCCCGGCAAAAGAGGAAAATATAATGCCGGCGGCTGCCTGTTAGCCCAAAAAACCGATACCCCTATTATTCCTGTGGCTCATAATGCCGGTGAATATTGGCCGCCTCGTAGTTTTTTAAAATATCCTGGAAAGATTACCATGATTATCGGTCCACTGATTGAAACAAAAGGCAAAAAAGCCAATGATCTGATGAATGAGGCAGAAAACTGGATTGAAAATACCATGCTAAAAATTACCGATCCGAAATTTCTGGCAAAAGATGTTTCTTGATGAGGAACGAACACGGAATAAGTTTGGCAACTGGGGCAGTATTTTTATTCGTATTCAAGGCGTAGAAATAGGCGCATAGCAAGCTATGTAACTATTTTTACAACGCAGAAGACGGATAAAAAGACAAGCCAGTTGCCAAAGTTATTTCATGCTCGCTCCTAAGACTTTGTTGTTCGCAGGCTGTTTCTAAGCCCGATTATTTTCCAGTTCCAAAATACATTAATGACCAGCCATTACCCATAAAATAAAAGGTTTATAATAGGTTTATAACTGATAGCATTGGGTAAACTGAAAAATGGGCCAAGAAATAAATGCCACCACTTATGATCGCAAAGATATAAAGCGTTTTCATAACAAGCTGCAAACAGAAACCAAATTACTTGAAAGATTGATTAAAGAGCAAAAATGCTCTTCTGCTGCTCCCAAAGCGGGTTTTGAAATCGAAGCCTGGCTAGTCGATAATGATATGCGGCCTGTGCCTTGTAATAGCGAATTTCTTGATTCTATTAATGAGCCTCTGGCCTTCCCTGAGCTTGCCAAATTCAATGTTGAACTCAACAGCCCGCCCATGCCATTGGCTGGCAATGTATTCAGTCACCTGCTTGACACCCTGAACGCAACCTGGGAAAAATCGGCAAATCACGCCGAGAGTATGAATATTCATCTACTGATGATCGGTACATTACCGACACTGCAACAAGCTGACTTATGCCTCGACAATATGTCTGACATGAATCGTTATCGCGCTCTCAATGAACAAATTCTGAATTCCCGGGGACAACCGATTCACCTTGATATCACAGGCACTGAACATCTGAAGTTCGATCACCATGATGTAATGCTAGAATCAGCAACGACATCTTTGCAAATTCACACCCAGATTCCCTTAGCCATTGCACACCATTATTATAATGCTTCAATTATCGCTTCAGCGGCAGTGGTTGCCATTAGCGCCAACGCACCTTATCTGTTCGGAAAAAACCTATGGCAGGAATCCAGAATCCCGCTTTTCGAGCAAGCCATTGAAACCGGCGGCTATGACGGCGCTGCGCATGGCCCTTTAAAAAGGGTCAGTTTCGGCTCCGATTATGCCAGACATTCAATGATTGAGTGCTTCAAGGAAAATCTGGAACATTTCCCGATTTTATTGCCGGAATATTTCGATTCTGACCCCCAACAACTTGCCCATTTGCGCTTACATAATGGCACTATCTGGCGATGGAACAGGCCTTTAGTTGGCTTTGACGAAGACGGCACGCCCCATATCAGAATCGAGCACCGCACCCCTGCCGCAGGCCCATCAACTATTGACAGCATTGCCAATGCTGCTTTTTATTATGGGCTGGCTAAAAATCTTTGTGATGAAATCATTTCTGGACAAAAAATACCGCTACCTTTTTCCCAAGCCAAAGATAATTTTTACCAAGCCGCTCGACATGGTCTTGACAGCTCGACAGTCTGGTTTGATGGCAATAAACATCGCTTATTGGATTTGATAAAATCAGAACTTTTACCTCGGGCAATCCTGGGATTAAAATCCTTGGGCGTCACAACATGCGATACTGAAGATTTTTTGCAAATTATCGAACATCGCGTTAATAGCAAACAAACTGGCAGCCAATGGCAAATCCGCTTTATGAATACACATCAGTGCAGCTTTTCGGAAATGACCAGACAGTATTGGCAAAACCAATGTACTGGCAAACCTGTTAGCGAATGGGAAATCTAAAATTATGTTGTTAGAACAACGCACTTCATTACCCGAAGGGTTATTGGAAACTAGACCCGAGAATTTGCACCAACTCATCCCCAGTCCTACGCTTTTCCACTTATCAGGAAAACGCCCTGACCCGATTTTTATTTCTGTACTGTTGCATGGGAACGAACCAACCGGATTTTTTGCTCTGCAGGCCATTTTAAAAAAATATCAAAATCATGACTTACCCCGCTCGCTTAGTATCTTTTTTGGAAACACGCTTGCGGCCAGTCACAAGCTTCGCCGACTGGACAATCAACCTGATTTCAACCGAATCTGGCCTGGAACTGAATTTCCCGAATCACCTGAGTCACGAATTGCCTCAGAAATTGTCGAAATCATGAAGCAAAAAAATACCTTTGCCAGTATCGATATTCATAATAATACCGGACTGAATCCTCATTATGCCTGCATCAATAAACTCGAAAACCAGTTTATACAATTAGCGTCATTATTCGGACGATTAATCGTGTATTTTACCCGTCCTAAAGGGGTTCAATCCGGAGCCTTTGCAAAATTCTGTCCTGCTGTGACACTTGAATGTGGCAAACCAGGTCAAAAACATGGCGTTGAACATGCGCAGGATTTTCTTGATACCTGCATCCATTTGGCTGAATTAGAAAACATACCCGTTAATGCCAAAGACATTGACTTGTTTCACACTGTTGCACAGGTTAAAGTAAAAGAGGATATCGACTTCAGCTTCCACCCCCCCGCAGAGCTGGTCCTGAATCCCGATTTGGAATGGATGAACTTTACTGAAATTCCTGCGGATACCGTACTCGGAAAAGTTAATCAGCTGCAATCCATACCCCTAATTGCTAAAAACGAGCAAGGTAAAGATATCAGCACCGATTTTTTTACTATCAATGACCATGAATTGAAAATCACTCGGCAAACAATGCCTTCCATGCTTACTCTGGATGAACGCATCATCCGCCAGGATTGTCTTTGTTACTTGATGGAGAGAATACGCCCATGAAGTTTTGGGAAGAAAAGCAACTCAGCGAGATGTCGACAGAAGAATGGGAATCACTTTGTGATAACTGTGGCAAATGTTGTCTGCATAAATTGGAAGACGAGGAAACAGGTGAAATATATTACACCAGTGTCGTGTGTGATTTAATTGATCTAAATTCCTGCCGATGTACCCGCTATACCGAAAGATGCAAACTGGTACCCGAATGCCTGAATTTAACACAGCATAATTTTGCCGAATATAACTGGCTGCCAGCCACCTGCGCTTACAAGCTTCTAGCTGAAGGAAATCCCCTGCCTGACTGGCATCCCCTTATCTCTGGTACTTACGAAACTGTTCGGGAAGCTGGTGTATCAATAGCCAGTTATGCCATGAAAACATCCGATGTTAATGATATTGAAGAACATATTATTGAATGGCTGGAATAACCATCAGCCGGAGCTTTCCTCATTACAATTGACCACTATCAGATTGATTTTTTATTTTGGCAATATTATGTCCCTACAACTAAAGCAAGCAGGAAACAAACAATGGCACTTGGCAAATTACTATTAATCATTGCTGCATTTTTAGGCATTATCGGCCTGATACTGATTTATGCTCCTTGGCTACTGAACTGGTTTGGAAAACTCCCCGGAGATATTCGTATAGAAGGTAAAAACAGTTTTTTCTTTTTTCCAATCACATCAATGATTATTGTCAGCATCATCATTTCAATCATTATCAACCTGTTCTTTCGCGGCTCTTAAGCCCTTTTGGCTTTCATATCTGCTGACCTACTATCAATCTGCAATTGAAATAAGCTCTTCGGGTTAACTCAATTTCAGTTCTTCCGCTTATTACTTTATGCATACTTCACGCGGTTACGACTGAGTGGAGTATATTGAAAAATCGTCGAATAAGTTTTAATGTAAGTATCGACTTGCATTTAAAATATATATATACTCACAAGCAGAGTAAGCGATCAACTTGTAAATCCTGTTTCCCGGAAAGTTCAGTACTTGAATTTAGGGCTACTACAGGATTTTAAAAAGAACTAGTCATAACCCCGAGCAATTATGCAAAAACTACGTTGGTTAATCGTTCTATTGATTATCTTTTTGACAATATTGATGAATATTGAACGATTGGATTTCGGTCGTCAAAATTTAATTGATATCGATTCGTTCGTCTATGTCATTGGTGTTGGCGGAGTAATTGCTGTACTCCTGGTGCCGGTTGTTGGTAGATTACCTTTATACCTTTCATTTACTTTAATGCTGCTACTGTATTTTCTTTTAAAGGTATTTGTGTTCAATCAACATCCAATTGTTGGCGGCTTTGCCACCTACGTAACAATAACGGAGATCGCTTTTCTTAGTATTCTGGTGTATCTTTCAAATATCCTCCTGGATGCACTCGTAAAATTTGAAGCCGTTGTTGAACAACTACTCTATCCAGAAAAAAATCCTCGTGTTTTGGATATGGAGCACGCAACGGAAAGAGTACAACAAGAATTCAACAAGTGTCGCCGACACAATCGTTCTCTCAGCATCCTGCTTATAAAACCTACTGTCGAATCTGCACAGGAAAGATTTAACCATCTGGTTGAAGGAATTAGGTTGGCAGTTTCAGAGCGTTTATTAAGTAGAGATTTTTCTTCGAAAATTGCTGACTTAATGCGCCGCTCCGACTATTTGATTGAACAACCAAAACTTAACCGCTTCATAGTCTTATGCCCAGAAGCAGATGAAGACTTAATACCTATTTTGCAGGATAGAATGAGTTTGATTCTTAAACAAAAGCTGGAAGGGATATCAGTCAATTATGGTTATGCCACTTTCCCTGGTGACGCTCTTACTTTTGAGGAATTACTGAAAAACGCTGAATCGAAACTTGATGAAAAAATAAACAGTACTTTAGCGAAACAAAATAATTTGGTTTCTAATGAAATTTCGTAGAGGAAAACATTATGAAGGCATCATTTCTAGATACTCTACTTGTCGCACAACCTGAACTCGAATGGCTTTATTCTATTCAACCCAGAAGTGGGTCGCCAGGAAAAACTTATCAGCTATGCAAACGCGGCTTGGATCTGTTGCTTGTTACACTTTCATTACCATTATGGCTGCCTTTACTTGGCCTATGTGCATTACTGATAAAACTTGAATCGCCATTCGATCCAATATTCTTTTTCCAGCAAAGAACGGGGAAAGGCGGCCATCGCTTTGATATGCTGAAATTTAGAACTATGGTAGTTAATGCTGCTGAATTAAAAAAACAACTAATGCATTTGAATGAACTACAGTATCCTGACTTCAAAATAAGCAACGATCCCAGAATCACCTTTGTTGGTAAGTTACTTCGCAAAACCAGTCTTGATGAGTTGCCGCAGATTATAAATGTAATTCGTGGTGAAATGACACTTGTTGGACCAAGACCAACTTCATTTTCAGCAGACACCTATCAGTTGTGGCAGACTGAAAGACTTGATGTTACACCCGGAATAACCGGCTTATGGCAAATCATGGGTCGCGGTTCTACAGAATTTGATACTCGATTACGCCTGGATATTGCCTATATGGAACGCCGCAGCATGTGGTTAGATATACAAATTTTGATAAGAACTTTTGTTACTGTCGTTACTCAACGAGGCATTCATTAACACAAAACCTATTTAGCCGTATATTTTGAACTTCCTTACAGAAAATCGCTGCCACTCTTCAAACCATCAGCTGTAAAAAATATTAAAGGAAACTTTACTGTGCAAAAAATTCGTATTATGCATTTAAGATTACCTGCCCCCATTGGTTGGGGAGGGCCTGATTCGGGCATGTTGAACGGCGGCAAGCATCTAGATCCTGATCTATTCGATTTTTCAGCCGTATATTTGAAACGGACAGGAATCAACAATAGCGTGTTTTTTGACCGTTACCAACAAGCAGGTGTTGATTTTTACGAGTTCGAAGGCAAAGGTAGTTTTGATCTACACCAATTTAATATGATGTCTGCCTTTATCCAGAAAATGCAACCTGATATTATCCATTGTCACGAGGAAAGAACTGACCTATATGGTTATTTACTTAAATTTCGCGTTCCAACGGCCAAAATAATTGCTTCAATACACGGCGAATGGCTTATTGACTCGCCTCGTCGCTGGCTCGTTAGTCAAATCGATAGCTGGCTGCTAAATCAAATGGACGCGAGAATTGCAGTTTCAAAACAAGTAATTGGTTTTGCTTCACGTTTAGGTATCAAGATAGACCGAATTGTTGAAAATGGAATTGATGTCGATGTTTGGTCACCGGATACCAACTTGATTGAATCTCTACCTTTTTCAAAGCCAGAATTAATCTCCTGGGTAGGTTTTGTTGGGCGTTTATCTTTTGAAAAAGGACCTTTAGAATTTGTTGAAATGGCTGCCTATATTTCTAGGCAGAATAAAAATGTAGAATTCATAGTTGCAGGGGTTGGTGATTCCGCGGGTCAAATGCGACAATCTATTGAGGAAAAAGGTCTCAAAAATAAATTTCATTTTTTGGGGGAAATTAATCATCTGCAGCTTCGTAGTCTTTATAAGTCACTTGATGCCCTGGTTTGTTCTTCTCTCTCTGAGGGGTTGCCAAACAATCTTTTAGAAGCTTCAGCCATGACAACACCAATTATTGCCACACGGGTTGGCGGTGTGCCTGAACTCATTCAGGATGGCTATAATGGATTTTTATGCGATGCAGGAGACACTGCAGAGCTTTCAATCAAGGTATTACAAGTTATAAATAACTCTGAATTGGCCAGAACAATAGGTGCCAATGCTAGAAAATTCGTTATCAAAAATTTTTCGGTAACGGCTCATGCCGCAAAAATGGGGCAATTATATCAAGATGTTCTTAATCGTTCAGCAGAAGGGTTTGTTAGCAGCACTTCTAACTCATAGATGGATCCCAAAAAAAACACTCTGTCACGAACAATTGCGTATTACGCTGTCAGTCGAGGTTATCGGCGAATATTGGGTTTTCTTTTAGCCTTTCTGAGACCCAAGTTATTAGGTCCTGAAAACTTTGGTTTATGGACGCTATTGCGTTTAATTCCTTCATACGCTGCATATTCCCAACTTGGAACACATGAGGCATTACGTTATCTTGTTCCTTACCACCGAGGTAGAAACGAACAGCATCAGGTTCAAGCAATTGAAGAAACAGTTTTTACTTTTTCTTTTCTTGCCAGTTTGCTGGTATCGACAAGCATTATTGCCATTGCACTTGTCTTTGATTTCGAAACCAAAGTACGCTTGGGTTTAATGGCAATGGCCGTTGTAACTTTTCTGATCTGGTTTTATGAATATTTTTTGTTTGTACTGAAAGGACATGAAGCATTTAGTTTGGTCACTCGAACTAATTATTTTGAGATTACAGTCATATTCCTGATCACAGTACCCTCCTTGTATTACTTTGGCATTTACGGATTATTCTTTTCTGTGCCATTATCCTATTTGCTGACCTTGCTTTATATGAGGTTCCATTTTACTTTCCAGTTACGCTTCGGTTTTAATTATCCTTTATTTTTAAAGTTGTTAAAAAAAGGATTTCCAATCATGGCGATGGCCTTCTTAATTGGGTTGGTTAGTACATCAGACCGGTTTCTGGTTTCTATTTTATTAGGTGTAGAACAAACGGGCTACTATGGTATGGCTGCATTAGCCATTGGCTTCTTGATGGATGCCCCCGGCGCTGCACGAGAAGTCATGGAGCCACGTTTAATGAAATCTAAAGATCACTTAAGCGCATCTGAGACCGCCTTTATCTATATTTTTAACCCCATGAGGAGTACCGCTTACCTAATGCCGTTTCTAATTGGCCCAGTGTTTTTACTCACTCCATGTTTGATTGAATTTATTTTGCCAAAATTCCAGGCTAGCGTGATGGTAACCCAAATTCTGTGTATCGGCGCCTTCTTTTTTAGTTTAACTAACCCTTTGCTGGCTGTTATTTACTCTCATGATTGGCAGGTTAAGGTTATTCCTTTTGCTATTTCAGCCATTATTATAAACATCATTGTCAGCATTTATTTGGTCTACCTTGGCTTTGGTATTCTTGGAGTTGCTATTAGTAGTGTTTTGTCGTTCGCTGTCTTGCTCTTAAGTCTCTATATGTTTTTACATTCCAAGTTACAATTGACAGCTTCTATTCCACAAAGTTTTTACTGGTGTCTTAGCGCGCCTTTATTGCTAATGCTTGGTTTGTTATATTGCCTGGAAAGCATCATCACAAATACTGGATGGTTGGGAATCACTGAACGAATTGCAGCAACTACGTGTTATTCGCTAATTATGAGTGGACTCTTACTGATTGATAGGTCGAGCAGAAAAAAATCGAAGATGAAAGTTCAGCCCGAGTGATTAGCGATACTTAATTAACTTAGTGTTTGCGATATAGTAAACGGCTGGCTCCAATTAGCTTGGCAGTAAATCTTGTCAGTGAATCTTTTTGATTCATATAAATACGACGAATCGCATAAGAATTTTGCTTAACCTCATAAAAGCTCGTTGGTCCTGGAATTAATGAAAATGCTGCTTCAAATCCAACTTCTTTTAACAATGATTCCAAGTCCTTATTAAAATCATTGTACTGTCCATTCGGATATGCAAAGGCACGCAAGGGCTGATCTAATTCGCTTTCAATAAGCGCCTTGGAATCCGCAACTTCTAAACGTGCTTCAGTTAGAGAAATTTTGCTTAAAATAGGATGGCTTTTGGTATGCCCGCCGATAGCAACATTCGAATCTTTCAGCGCACGAACTTGATCCCAATTAAGATAAAGTGAAGTAAAAGCATCTGCAGGTACTGCAACATCCAAAACATCAGGCAATTGTTCTACAATTTGTAATTTTTTTATTTCTGGTAGTTGTTTAAGGTCTAGTTGTAGCTGACGTTTTTGCTGGTTGCGTTGCGCCTCATTACTCCACGCATAGTGATCCAGTAATGGCAGTTTTAACTGGGTCTTTTGTGTGTGGTTAAAGCAATAAGCCATCAAATCCCAATAGAATGGTTGTGTACTTTCAATACAATCTGATGCGACAAAAAGAATAGCAGGAAAATTATGCTGCTTTAGGATGGGTAACGCAAATTGATAATTATCAAGATAGCCATCATCAAAGGTAATGAGTAATGGAAAATCAGGAAGTATGTCATCACCTGATAGCCAATCTAAAAGCTGATCATTGCTGATCACATTAAAATAACGACCGACAAATTCCATCTGTTCAGCAAATTGAGCGGTACTGGCGCTAACCAAGGTGTGATCAGAGTTGGTGTTTAGATTTTCCGGATCAATGATTCGATGGTAATTAATTACGCTAAGACGATTGCGGCATACCTTCCGAATTGCTGCACCAAAAAAGTATTCCTTGTTCAAGCTATCTTTTGAATGAAGCGTAAGAGGTGCTTTTTTAGCAGCTGAATTAATTATTTTCATTAGCTAAGGCCCTGTTGCTTTCTTTGAATACGAACGTTTTTTAACATTTTCCAATGCTTGCTCATAGGCTGCCCTTGTGGCTCTAGCTAGAGCATCAAATCCATATTGGTTTAAAACATGCGTTTGGGCCTTAATCGCTCTTTCCTTAGCAGCAGCAGGTTGTTTGTAAAGAGATGTTATTGCTTCAGCCAAATCAGCAACATTTCCCGCTTCCGTCAACAAGGCATTATCGTTCGCAGTCAATATTGAAGGTATTCCGCCAACACGACTTGCTATTATCGGTATTTTCAATGCCGCAGCCTCCAATAATGCAACTGGCGTACCTTCGCTTATTGAAGGCATCACAAACATATCAGCTGACTTAATAAGCTGTAAAGTTTTTTCGGGAGGTTGATCACCTGCAATTATCACGCGTTGCTCCAAACCCAGCTTTTTAATCCGTTCAGCTAAGGCATGGTCAAGTCGACCTTTACCAATAATCAGACAATACAAACGAGGCAATGTATCACCCACTCTAGCCATTGCCTCAAGAAGAAAAGTATAACCTTTTGCCTCGACAAGCCGGCCAACTGAACAACAAATAATAGCGTCATCAGGAAAATCAAACTCTTTGCAAACGGAAAAACGATTGGCCTTAATAGCATTCGGATTTATTGAAACAGCATTGGGAATTAGCTTGATATGATCTTGATGTACTCCGTTTCCACTCAATCTGTCACGGATTTGCTCCGATACCGCAATAAACATATCCACTCTTGAATGGGTAAGATTTTGCAGCATTTGATAGACACGTCCTTTGATATTGCCATTGTGCTCATCAAAATACCAACTATTTAGTGTTGAAACTAAGGCAGTATTTTTTCTGCCTACTGCTAGATGCCCCCAAAACTGGGACTGAGGATTCTGGGTATCAACAACTTGGATTTGTTGTTTCAGGATAATCTGTTTGAGCCTTGATGGGATTTTCATATCCAATTTATGATTGCCAACACTAAGAGCATTAAGTTGTTTCTCAGTAGCATATCTGGATACCGGGCTATTTCTTAACGTAGCAAGTACACTATTGTTAATTGACAATCCTTCGAGCAAAGCTAGTGCTCGACTACTAGCGCCGCCAAAATGTCTGGAAAGATCGATAAGCAAAGTCCGTAATTCCATTAAAGTGTAAGTCTCTACTGATATCTTATATAGCGTATAATTATACCCACAACGATAGACTATTTACACTTCTATACGGTTTAATCTATGGATATAACTATTAGACTCATTTCGCCAGAAAAGCTAAGCAAACATGACCTTGCTTTATGGCGTCATTTTCAGCTGACGACACCATGCCTGGATAGTCCTTTTTTTAACCCCGAATTCTCTCAAATAGTTGCCGAACATTGTCACAACGTGGAAATTGCAATTATTGAGTATTTGAACAAAGTTATTGGTTTTTTCCCATTTCATCGCCAACAAAACAATGTAGGTAGGTCTATTGGTCTTTCACTGTCAGATTTTCAAGGAGTTATTTCTGACGGCAATATTTCCTGGGATGCTGCCCAACTAATTGAAGACAGCTATCTGCGGACATGGCATTTTGACCATTTGTTAACGACCCAGCCTGCTTTTTTGAAATATTGTTGGGAAAAACAAGATTCACCCTATATGAATCTTAATCAAGGATTTGAGGCTTATGTAACCAATCAGCGCCAATCAGGATCATCATTAATCCCACAAATAAAACGTAAAGCACGAAAATTTTCTCGAGAAATCGCTCCTCTTCATGTTGAGTTTCATACAGCTGAAAAAACTGCCTTTGACAAGTTGCTTGCATGGAAATCTCAGCAACGCTTGCAAACCGGCACTTTTGATGTCTTGTCTGAGGATTGGGCTACTAATATATTAGAGAGCATTCGGGAAAAACAAACACCTGAATTTGCAGGTGTTGTTTCTGTGCTTTATGCTGGTGACAAGATTGCGGCTGTGCATTTGGGAATGCGCAGCAGTTCAGTTTTACACTATTGGTTTCCGACTTACGACCCTAAATTCGCTAAATACTCACCTGGGCTAATATTGTTGCTGGAAATGGCCAAACTTGGTGCGGAGCTAGGAATCACTCGCCTTGATTTAGGTAAAGGCGGCGAACGTTACAAGACTCAACTAATGTCTGGGAGCATTGAATTGGCAGAAGGCTGGATTGGCGGAGGATATAAGACCTGGTTATTTCAAGGCACCCGATTTCAACTTCGCAAGCAACTTCGGGAATCAACATTTTATGGCCCATTTACCAAAGTAAAACGTAGCCTGCGGCGATTACATCGTCAAGTTAAAGAAAAAAACCGCCTCATCTAATAATGGTTATTGGCTACGCTGCACACGCTCCCAAAGCGACGTTTGTTTGCCTGACAAATAACGGCGCAAGCCAACTAATGCAGCCCAATTACTATTAACAAGAAAGGTAGCCAAATACAACAACTTCCCCATGCGACTTTGTTGTTCCCTTCGATTTCCCATCCACGCTGCCATGTAAAAAAATATCTGCAATATGAGTAATATCCAATTATATGGATAACCCATATTAAACCATGAGGCATTCAAGACTAAAGGAGAAATAAGAACAGTATAAATGTTAGTCAATAGCGCTAAAATCATTGCAAATGGCACTAATGGGCGTAAAAATTTATGTGAAACTAATTGCCATGCTATAGTTGGCCTTTTAAAAGGTATCAGCCTGTGTGAATTAGCTAACGCTTGATAACGACCAGCGATAATTCGTGCTCGACGCTTGACTTCATCAGCGGCTGTTGCAGAAACACGCTCAAATGATTTGGCTTTTGGCTCGTATACTACTTGAAAACCGCGTTTGATTAAATCTGCGGCAATATAAAAATCGTCGTTGATAGTTTGGTCTGGTGGCGCTTGAAACAGGGATTTACGTACTGCCAAAATTTCCCCCGCTACTGCAGTACAGCACCCCAGCCGAGTTTCCATTTCTTTGATGAATGATTCATAACGCCAGTATAGCCCTTCACTTTCACCCAAAGCTCCATCTCCTTTGATGATATTCTTGGAGCCAGTAACGGCACCAACTGAGGAATCAATAAACGGTTTAACTAACTCCTTGATTGCGTGGCTTGAAAAAAGATTATTGGCGTCTGAAAAGAGAATAATTTCTCCTGTGGTCTTTGGCATGACTCGGTTTATAGCGGCCATTTTGCCATTTCGCCCAGGACTAAAATCATATTCAATCCCTTTTTTTACATATTGTTTGACGATTTCTAGTGTCTGATCTTCACCACCATCCACTGCGACTAGGATTTGCAGTCTATCTTTTGGGTAATCAAGCTTCAAACTATTATCTAGCTTTTTAGCAATCGCTTGTTCTTCGTTAAAAGCAGCTATGACCAGTGTAACAGAAGGTAGCTGACTAGTCCGCCAGGCAGGTACTGGCCGAAATTTGGAAAAAAAATACAACAACAACGGGTAACCAATGTAGGCGTAAACAATTAGTCCGCTAGAAATCCAAAAAACTACAGCTGCCATGAGTTGATATCCTTAATTCGGTAAGTTTTGTAAAAACAAGCGAAAACAAAATAGTTTTATTTCAATAGTCACTTGCAATGCGCTGTGCAGTTTGCAACAATTGGTTAACATGTCAGCTCGTGAGCAAACGCTTACAAAGTTAATGTCGTCAATAATACAAAAGAGTTTTTAGGGATGTCAAACAAAACAACATATAAACAAAAAGCTATTGTCGACCATTATCGTCAGGAAAATGAGCTGCAATTGCCCGAGAAATCTATTTTACAAATGCTAGAAAAGCATTTACCTAAAATGAAAATGCTGGATATTGGTGTAGGCGGAGGACGGACAACTTTGCATTTCGCAAATTTGGCGAAAGAGTATTTGGGTGTGGATTATTCTGAGGAGATGGTTACTGCATGCAAGATGCGGTTTCCTGACGCCCCTGAAAATATTTCATTTCAAGTATGCGATGCAACAAATATGAAAGCACTTAATGACAATTCTTACGACTTCGTCTTATTCAGCTTTAATGGTATTGACTCTATTTCTCATGAAGACCGAGATAAAGCTTTTCGTGAGATTAAGCGGATTGGTAAACCTGGAGGCTACTTTTGCTTTTCAACACATAATCTAAATTCTGCAGAACAACTTTTCAATTTCAAATTGCAGATCAATGGCCCAACTTATAAAAAATTTAAAAAAACCCTGAAATGGGCAATGTTAAATTTTATTTACAATAATTATCATGAAATTCGGACTCTTAATCAGTCCCAGTTCGCTATCTTAAATGATGGCGTACATTTATTTAAGATCAAAAATTACTATATTAGACCACTTGAACAAATCAGAAAACTTGAAGAATTCTTTAGCGATACCCAGGTATATTCTTTGAGTACCGGAGAAATAATAGCCAATAATGATCTAGAAAAAAACAAAGACCCTTGGCTTTACTATATTTGTCGTTTCACAAAAGATTAAAACTGTCGGGATGCAAGTTAACACAATTGTATATTAGGCTTTCCTGCAAAAACAAATATCTTCCTTCAAGGATATTCTTTGTTGTTGGAGCCAATAAAGTTTAAGAACATTTTCTTCAAGTGAAACTAATAGCAAATAGACTAAAACAATGAGGTGTATTTGAATTTTCATCGACAAGGTCGATCAATCAATGGTAATGAGAACTTACCCAAGGAGAACAGTAATGAGTGCCACTGAATCAAAGGATGTAGAAATAACATTACAGAAACCAGGAGTTCACCAAAAATGGGAAAATTCTTTTCGTACAGTTGAAAACGAAAAGTTCTATGAAACAGCTTTCGATTATCTAACGAGCGAAATAAAAGCTCCCAAAGGCACTACAATTCTGGACGCAGGATGTGGTCCCGCTGCTCATTCCATTCGGTTAGCTAAACGTGGATATTCTGTTATAGCTACTGATTTTTCAGAAACCATCTTGAAGGAAGCCGAACTTTGCATCCAGTCCTGCGACCAACAGAACAAAATTAAACTTAAGCGCGAAAATATTCTCTCATTGTCATTTCCCGACAATTCATTTGAATACATTTTATGCTGGGGTGTGCTGATGCATATTCCAGATGTAGAGCAGGCCATTTCGGAACTGACGCGTGTTTTAAAAAAAGGTGGGATTTTAATTATTAGTGAAGGCAACATGCGATCACTTCAATCCATTATTTTCAGAAATCTAAATTCACTTTTTGGCAACGGCAGCAATGATATAAAAATAACTCCCTCTGGATTAGAGCACTGGAAAAAAACAGAAAGTGGAAAATTTTTAACGAGACAAGCCGATATTAAATGGCTAAAGAAAAAATTTAACGACAATGGATATACCATAAATCGGCATGTATCTGGTCAATTTACTGAACTTTACAGAAAATGCTCCTCGCCGTTGTTTAAATCATTAATTCATAGTTTTAATCATTTTTGGTTCCAATATGTGAAGATTCCATATCTATCTTATGGCAATATCCTGATATTGAAAAAATTGAGATAATAGTAACTATTCAGCATATTTATAGATTCAATATCAGTGACTTATTCCAGAAGACGCCGTAAATTCGTCCCGGTAGGCTTGGTTGTGTCATCCATGACACATACACTTCTTCCATAAGTCACTGATA
>CAZGYJ010000039.1:9426-20403 GCA_964530345.1 uncultured Methylomonas sp. | reverse complement strand
CATGTCATCAAAGATTTCTGGTGGGATACTGTATTTGGAGGAGGACAGCAAGGCGTCGCAAATGGTGTCAGAGACGCTGGATTGGAAGTTGTTACCAAGTTGGATTATCCACGTTCCAAGTGGAGACAAACTTCACAATATAGACGCTTTGACGGAATTGATGGCCTTTATAGCGTTACAAAAGTCTTGATCGCCCCCAATAATGCACCAGGATGTAAAATCCAAATCAGAAGAGCTGATGTACAAAGATTTGGTAATGAATTGGAGCTGATTGGCACATTACGAGTAAGGATAGTGGAAGAAGAATAATCTTGAATTAAAACCAAGGTTATTAAACTTGTATTATGTTGACGTAAAAGGCAAATAGCAGCCTTTTACGTTGACCAAATAATGTGCTGGTATTGATTAAAAATGTTTCATTTATTAAAGATATTTATCATAATTCTTGTTTCTCTAAATATGTTGTGCCAAGCCGAAAGTTCACAAGCCGAAAGTTCACAAGCTGAGGCAGTTGTGACACTATCTATGAAGAATCAAAACTTATCGGGTACTATTAAAAAGTCAAAGATAGGTGAAGTGCTTAAAGAAATTTCCAGGCTAGCCAAGATTAAAATTTCTGTATCAGAAGCAAGAGCAAGGCAATCGGTAAGCAAAACTTTCAAAAACCTGCCTTTAGATCGCGCGATTAAAGAAATACTGGTTGATAATTACACATTATCTTATAAAGAGATTAAAAAGCAGGATGGAACGATAGAATCGATAGTTAGTGAAGTCAACGCGGTTTCCTCAACTGAAGAAGGTAATAATCTGGTTTTCACACCCGAAGCAACCCAAAAAAAATGGCTAAATATTGAGGGTATTAAGGATGAGGAGAGCAGATTTGCAGCATTGAAGGAAGTTCAACGTAAAGAGCAAGATATTGATCCTGAAGTTCTGAAAAGAATAGCGCGTGATGATAAAAGTTCCAGAGTGCGGCGAGTTGCTTTAGAGGAATTAGCAGAACGCTTTGATTGGAAAGATGCAGAGTCTTCTTTATCCCAGGCTGCTAAAAATGATCCTGATTCCGATGTTCAGTTTTTTGCCAAAACATTATTGCAAGGAAGGAGAATTGAACGGGCCTGGATGTATAAAAAATAGAGTGAAATGATTGTATCGTAGTATCCATCTAGCATCTTAATGGAATCTGCGTTTCAATCTCTTAAAATGGAACTGGTGAAACATTCACTATCAGACTTATAGATTGCCAATATCAATACCAAGTTTTTTGATTTTTTTGAAATTACAAATATTATAATATTTTTTGGAGAACAATATGATGGGTAGTAAGAAAATGCTGAGCCAAAGGTATCGTGCTTATTCAACAATAGCCCTTATTTTTGGTTTATTAGGATTTGTATCTAGTGTAAGTGCTTCTACTGTAAGCAATATCTCTGGTGGTGGGACTTTAACCAGTGATTTAGGTGATCAGATTGATTTCACAGAATTTCAAGTAAGAATAGATTCTGAAGAGGCGATTTGGATAGATCTGAATGGGGCTAGTGCAATTGATGAAAATTTCATTATGATATTTTCGAATCCAAAGGGGCTTAAGATTGATAGGTTTGAAATGAAATTTATTAATGAGGGTGGAATATTACCTGCACCGACTTTTGTGTTTAATCAAACTAGTCATACAACTCCAAGTGTGGTTTTTTCACTTGATCCAGCTAGTACAGATGGAGATATTATTTTAAATGCTAATATTACTCCCGGAGACCTCGGTATCATAACTGTTGATATGAATGTGAAAAATTTTGGTGCTGACGATGGTGCATGGTCTTTAGGGATTGGGTTGAATGGCGCAGATTTGAATGCTGTACCACTTCCAGCCCCAATTTGGTTGTTTGGAAGTAGTTTAGTTGGTCTTTTAGCTTATCGAAAAAAAATAGAAAAATAATAATATTTTTTTAAGAGGAAAAATCTTGAGTGTGGTGGATCAGTTTATTCTCCACACTTTTTTTATGCAGTAAATAAATATCTTTTATTTGGAGTTATTCTGTATTTCCGGATATTTATAAATTTTTCAGAAGAGTTAATTTGTTGGTGCCGAGGAGAGGACTTGAACCTCCACGGGGTTGCCCCCACTAGCACCTGAAGCTAGCGTGTCTACCAATTTCACCACCTCGGCAAGTGCTTTGCGATGCAAAGTAAGTGAGCTGCGAACTATACCGATTCCGGTATTTTTTGTCAATGTGCTATTGTCGTAAAAATCAATACAATGCAGCCCACATTTTATATCCTTATCACGCGGTAGGAGCGGCTTGAGTCGCGATTACATACTTCAATATGGTTAATTCGTTCAAGCAATCAGGTTGTATTCTTATCTATTTTTAGATGCTGGGTTAGAAGAGGTTATATAATTAGTGGAAGTGAAGTTCTATATCCATTTATGCACCAGAAAGCAAATAACCAGGCATGACAAAAAAACAGACTAAACCTGTCAAAATCAAAGATCCCTTTGCGCAACGGGAAGCGCAAAAATATGGCAATCCCATTCCAAGCCGGGAGGCAATTTTACAGCTCATTGAACACGAGGGCAGACCTCTAAATCGACGCCAAATTGCCGAAAAACTTGGCATTGAAGGCGAGGAGCAACTGGAAGCATTGCGGCGACGATTAAGGGCAATGGAGAGGGATGGCCAGCTGTTGTTTAATCGAAAGCAACGTTATTGCTTAATTGACAGTAAGGATTTAATTGCCGGGCGGGTCATTGGGCACGCCGATGGCTTTGGTTTTGTTAAGCCTGATGATGGATCTGATGATCTTTATTTGTCTCCGCGGGAAATGAAACAACTCATGCATAATGACCGTGTGGTTGTTCGAGTTGCCGGGGTTGACAGAAAAGGACGTCGTGAAGGAGCGGTTGTTGAGGTATTGGAAAGGAATACTCAGCAAGTTGTGGGAAGATTACACAGCGAAAGCGGGATTACTTTTGTGGCTCCCGATAAAAAAAATATCGCCCAGGATATTATTATCCCCAATGCAGAAGTCGGGGATGCAAAGCCCGGTCAGATTGTTGTCGCTGAACTCATTGCCCAGCCTACCAAACGCAGTCAACCGATTGGCAGAATTGTTGAGGTGCTGGGCGATCATATGGCGCCGGGCATGGAGATTGAGGTGGCTATCCGTGCGCATGAATTGCCGCATCAATGGTCCGATGAATTACTGGACGAAATTCAAACTTTAACGCCTGATGTACCCGAGTCTGCCAAGCAAGGCCGAGTCGATTTGCGAAATATTCCTTTGGTGACAATTGATGGCGAGGATGCGCGTGACTTTGATGATGCGGTTTATTGTCAAAAAACCAAAAAAGGTTGGAAGTTGCTTGTTGCTATTGCTGATGTTTCACACTACGTTAAACCTGCAACGGCTTTGGATGATGAAGCGAAATTACGCAGTACCTCGGTCTATTTTCCAGAGCGCGTTATTCCAATGCTGCCTGAGATTTTGTCGAATGGTTTATGCTCATTGAATCCAAAACAAGATCGATTATGTATGGTTAGTGAGTTACATATAGATGCGTATGGCAAGTTGTTTCGGTCCCGTTTTTTTGAAGCGGTGATGTGTTCTCATGCCCGGCTGACTTATACAGAAGTTGCGGCAATACTGGTGGATGATGATAAAAAGCTACAAAAAAAATATGCAGCTCTTGTTCCCCATTTGCAAGAATTATATAAGCTTTATAAAGTCCTTAGGATTGCCCGCGAACAACGTGGTGCAATGGACTTTGATACTCAAGAAACACAAATTATTTTTGGCGAAGATAGAAAAATTGAAAAAATTGTCCCAGTTATCAGGAACGATGCCCATAAGCTGATTGAGGAGTTTATGGTGACAGCCAATACTGCCGCCGCACGATTTTTGATTCGTAAAAAAATTCCTCATTTATTGCGTGTGCATGATGGCCCGACTACAGAAAAATTACTGACGCTAAGAACTTTTCTGTCTGGGCTTGGTTTGCAACTCGGCGGAGGCAGTAAACCATTACCTCGCGATTATATGATATTGATTGAGCAAACCAAGGACCGTCTCGATGCGCATTTGATACAAACGGTTTTGTTGCGTTCTTTGTCTCAGGCAGTTTATACGCCGGAAAAAAAAGGCCATTTTGGATTGGCTTTGGATGCTTATACACATTTCACCTCACCTATCAGACGCTATCCTGATTTATTGATTCACCGTGCGATTCGTCATTGTTTGCAAGGGAAAAAATCAGAAACCTTTTATTATGGTTTTCCTGATATGGTGACCTTGGGTGAGCAATGTTCAGCCAATGAACGGCGTGCCGATGAAGCGACTCGCGATGTTGTTAGCTGGTTGAAATGTGAATTTATGATGGACAAGGTCGGTGAAGATTTTCCAGGCATTATTTCAGCGGTAACATCATTTGGTTTTTTTGTTGAACTGAATGATATATATGTTGAAGGCTTGGTACATATTAGTTCTTTGGGCGAGGATTTTTTTCATTTTGACCCTCAAAATTATCAGTTGAAAGGTGAGAGAACCGGGGTTCGTTATCGCTTGGGGGATCCGGTGCAAGTGACGGTTGCTCGGGTCGATCTTGATGAAAAGAAAATCGATTTTAATCTTATGGCATCAACCAAAATCGGAAAAAAAACCAAAAGAAGAAGGCGTAAAAAGTGACAAAAGTTTTTGGCATTCATTCGGTGCAATCAATATTGGATTACTCACCGGATAAAATTCATCAGGCCTGGATCTGTCAGAATCGTCAGGATCGGCGGTTACAAAAGCTTATTGACAAATTGCTTGAACATAAGGTCCAGCTTGAAAAAGTTGATCGTAGAACGCTGGATAAATTGTCTGATGGAAAAAATCATCAAGGTATTGTTATTGATGTAGAAATGCCAAGAGCAAAAACAGAAAATCAGCTTAAGCAAGCAATCATTGATTTATCTGAGTCGGCTTTTTTTTTGGTGATGGATCATGTGCAAGATCCACATAATCTTGGCGCTTGTTTAAGAACTGCGGTTGCTGTCGGAGTGCAGGGTGTCATCATTACCAAGGATCAGGCGGCTGGAATAACTGGCACGGTATGCAGAGTGGCTTGTGGCGCTGCTGAGATAGTGCCTGTTTATCAGGTTACAAATTTAGTGAGAACTTTATTTTGGATGAAAAGCCAAGGGATATGGGTTATTGGCGCCGCTGGAGAAGCGCAACAATCTCTGTATCAGGCTGATTTTATCGGGTCAATTGCGTTGGTTATTGGTGCCGAGGAAAAAGGATTGCGACGCTTGACCCGGGAAAATTGTGATCTACTGGTTAAAATTCCGATGGTAGGGCAAATCGAGAGTTTAAATGCATCTGTTGCTGCTGCTGTTTTAATGTATGAAGCATTCAGGCAAAGAAATTAATCTCTTCCTGAATATTGATATGATGGGAACTAATAGACATCCCGTACATAACGTTTGTTTTTCTTTAGCATATTGACATAATCAATGGCTTCTTGTTCTGAAAGCTTTCCATGTTTGGCAATAATGTCGTGGAGCGCTGTATCCACATCTTTTGCCATGCGATAGGCATCGCCACAAACGAAGAAATAACCGCCTTCTTCAAGCCAGTTGAATAGTTGCGCTCCGTGTTCTTTCATCCGGTCCTGAACATAAATTTTTTGTTGCTGATCTCTTGAAAATGCCAGATCAAGCTGAGTTAGCAAACCATTTTTCAGCATTTCTTCAAGTTCATCTTTATATAGAAAATCCGTTGCTGCATTACGATCACCAAAAAACAGCCAGTTTTTGCCTTTGGCACTGCGGTATTGACGCTCTTGCAAAAAGGCTCGGAATGGAGCGATCCCTGTTCCTGGGCCGACCATGATCATGGGTAGATCATTATCTTCTGGAACTTTGAAAATTTTATTTGGCGCGAAAAAACATTTAACTTCAGTATTTTCATTAACCAGATCTGCCAGAAAAGTAGAGCAAACGCCTTTGTGGTCGCGGCCATGGCTGTGGTAACGAACACTTGCAACAGTTAAATGGACGGTTTCAGGATACATATTGCCACTGGAAGATATTGAATAAGCGCGATGTTGTAGTGGTTTTAGTAAAGCCAAAAATTCTGCTGCTGAAAATTCAATATTGGCTGATAGTAAGAGTAAATCAAGCGTATCTTTTCCCCATAAATAATCAGCTAATTTATCTTTATCACCTGATTCGAGGATGCCGTTAAGCTCCTGGTCTCCAGAACGTAAAGCAATTTCTGTCAATAATTCTTTGCTGGGCAGTTTGATTTCAAAATGTAATCTAAGAGCCTCACGAAAAGCCATGGGTCGACCATTGACAGGTTCGTCTTCATCGCCTGTACAGCCGATAGCTTTGATAATGTTATCAACAAGCTCAGGGCAGTTGCTTGGAATTATATTTAACGCATCTCCTGCTTCGTAATGCATGCCTGAGTTACTGATTGAAATTTCATAATGACGGGTCTCCTTGGAAGAGCCTTCGGCAGTCAAAAGCCGATTAACCAGCAATTTTGCCGGGAATGGATTTTTGCGATTATATTTTGGCTTATCGGAAGCAGGGGGCGCATCAATATCTACAAGCGCGGTTAGTGAACCATCAGACATTAACGGTATGACTGAATTTAGCCAGGTTTCTGTAGCCTCTTCATAATCGACATCACAATCAACCCGTTCTTCAATGCGCTTGGCTCCAAGTTCAAGAAGACGGTTGTCCCAATCTATTCCGGCCTGGCAAAATTTATCGTAACTGGTATCACCTAATGCCAGCACAGAATATTTCATGTTTTCAAGTCGCGGAGCACTATTCTTAGAGATGGTTTCCCATAATATTTCTGCATTATCAGGCATTTCACCATCTCCATACGTGCTGGTGATAATCAATACATATTCAAAACCAGCCAGGGTGTCCAGGTCAATTTCATCCATACCATAGACTTTAGGCAATAAGCCATGAGTTTTGGCTAATGAGGCCGCATCGTGGGCAATTGATTCTGAAGTTCCGGTTTGGGTTCCATAAATAATATAAAGCGTTCTGGCATCAGAAGGTTTTACTGCCCCGGCAATTTGTACCATGTGGGTATGCATGCCGGAAAAAAAACCATTAAGCCATGCGCGTTGTAATTCTGTGAAGGGCGCGTCTTGAGGAATTAAAGGTGTTTTCATATTAAAATTGTTTGCTCCCACGTAGAAATCGGCAGTAATTTTTGGTTACTACCTAATCAATGTTAATGGTTTAATAGATTGCGTTGTTAAGCTTCAGCAAGTATTTCCTGAACAATGTCATGGCTGCATAAGCCGGCAAGATAAGCCTCGACAGAAGGAATTTCGGCAAGTGCAGCCCGGTTAATTGAGCTTTGTTCAATAATCCAAGCAGTAGTGCCGATTGAATAAATGCTTTGCACATCTCGATTCATTAACGCAGTTTTATAGTCATTTAAGCGTTTCTCTGAAGTTAAAATGGCGAGTTGTTCATCAGTATAATTCCCGTAAGCTTCTCGCGTATCTTTTACAATAGCATCCTGCAGTTTTCTGGCTTGCTGATTGATTAGTTCGCTAACCAGTTGTTCATTTATAGAATCCGATTCTGATTGTATGCTGGCAATTTTTCTGGCTTTGTTGATCACAGCAAAACTATTAAGTAATTTAAAAGTTAATGCAGTATCTGTTTCTCCGTAAGCAGGAATTTGGCCGCTAAACAGTGGTTGCTGTTTTTCATTGGCTTTTTTGATTTCCACAATCTGCTGTTGAGCAAAAGCAACGGCTAATTCTTCAATCATAGCTTTTCTATCCATGGTTTTAACAATAAATTCAGCAGTTTGTGTTTTGTAAAGTGCTAAAGGAATGGCGAATTTAAAATAGTGGCGTTCAGTTTTCCAGTTGTTCAGGATTTTTCGGGCTTTGCTGGAATCTGCATATTCGACATGTTGTTCCAGCATGTACAGAATAAACTGTTCATGGGCTTTGGCGGTTTCAGTATCTTCAGTAAGCTCAAAAAAATTGACAGATGACTTGTCGTAAAGTTGATCAAGTTTGTTGCCTGGATCATATTGGTAGGCATTACCACCCGACATGCCATTACAAACACCTTTACCGAAGCTGCCAATATTGAGAACCGAACCATTGGTCATGTACTCGCAAGCAAAATCCCCAACACCTTCGACCACAGCCATTGCGCCAGAATTCCTTACTGCGAAACGATCTCCTGCTTCGCCATTAATGAAGGTTTTTCCACCGCTGGCGCCAAATAAGGCAAAGTTGCCAATCAGTACATTTTCGCCGGGAATTTTGTTTCCACCGCCAGGTGAGCGAACGATAATGGTACCGCCGCAGGCGGTTTTGCCAACACCGTCATTGCATGTCCCGGTATGCTCCATTCGCATTCCATCATTCAGGAATGCTGCATAACTTTGGCCGGCAGAGCCAGTGGTGCGTATAATAACAGTGTCTGGAGCAAAATATTTTCGACCATGTTGGTTAACATAAATGACTTTAGATTCGTTAACTTGTTGATCTGACAATTGATAAGCTAGTAGACGTTCAATGTCGATTGCAGTTTGTCCGCCAACAGTTTTGTTGCGGTTGTTGAGTTTGTAATCTTTACCTTCAATAATGAGCTGGTTTTTTTTGCCTTCAATGATTTCCGATTTAACCAGCTTAATAATTTTGTCATCAATGCTGAAATCAGCTTCCAGGTAAATTGGATTAGCTATTTTGACAACCTCAACTTGTCGTAGCAAGGTCGTAAAATCTAGCTGTCCAATCATATCTTTATGATTAATTAAATGCAGCAGGTCAGTTTGGCCACGAATTTCTCTCAAGCTTTTATAACCTAATGAGGCAAGAATTTCCCTGACTTCGTGAGCGACATTCATAAAGAATTGTGCCAGAATTCTTGGGTCGCCCTTGAATTCTTCATGGGTTGTAGTTAGTCCTGCCGGACACTTTATATTACAGTTTTTTGCCATCACACAGCGCAGCATCATCAATGCCGTCGTTCCAAATTCGAATGAATCTCCGCCAAGTATTGCTGATTTAACAACATCCATGCCGCTTTGGTGAGCGGCGCTACAGCGTAAAATTATTTTATCTCTTAAGCCGTTGGCGGCCAGCGCTTGATGAACCTCAGCGATACCTATTTCTGGTGAGCGGCCGGTGTTTTTTAGGCTGGTAACAGCCGCAGCGCCAGTACCGCCCGTATTGCCGGCAACATTGATGACATCGGCGCCTGCTTTGGCAACGCCAACGGCAATGGTGCCAATCCCTTCAGAAGAAACCAGTTTAACAACAACCCGGACACGTGCTGCTTTGGCATCATGGATAAGTTGTCCAAGGTCTTCAATCGAATAAGTATCATGATGCGGGGGAGGGCTGATCAGTTCAACTTTCGGAGTGCCGCCACGTAAAGCAGCAATTTCGACAGTTACTTTTGGTGCTGGTAATTGGCCGCCTTCACCTGGCTTTGCTCCCTGAGCGATTTTTATTTCTATTTCTTCAATATTCAAATCGGCAAGATAGCCCGCCCAAACTCCGAATCTACCTGATGCAAACTGTTTGATTTTACTGGAACGCAAGGTGTTGAAGCGGCTTGAGTGCTCACCACCTTCGCCTGAATTGCTTAATGCTCCGGCAATATTGGTGCCATGTGCAACGGCTTCGTGCGCCGGGCCAATCAAAGCACCATGACTCATGGCGCCAGTGGCGAGTGAGGCAGTTATTTCATGAGCCGGTTGCACAGCTTTAAGGCTGACAGATTTGTACGGAGTTTTGATATTTCTTAAATAATGGGGCAACAGGCCGGTTTCAGGGTTTGAAATTTTAATGATGATCTGACTGTTTTTAATGGTTAAATCAAATTTTTCGTCATTAAATCGGTCTTTCAGGTGTTCGGCCAGGTTGGTTAGACGCGTCTCACTTGAGTTTTCCAGAAAAACAGTAAACTCGTTAGAAGCAGACCCCGCAACTTTTAATCCGCTAATCAAGAAGTTGTTATTACCTGCCAGGCTTTGTTTACCCAAAATTTTGTCAAAATCAGGTTTGCTGGAAGCTTTACTGATATCTGCAGGAAAATGCATAATATCTCTCAGAGCAGCAGGTCTTTCTTCTCTTTCCAGATACAGATTTTTTGTGAAGCTTCGATAGGCTGGTGTTACTCCAAACGCATCAATTTGTTCCGGCGTACGTTTTTCATAACCTGTATCCAGATAGGCAATATCAGAAGCAACATGAGATTTTTCTTTGGTGATATAAAGAACGGGTTCATCGGTCATGTTGATATATTCTCTGACCGCAGTGTTACCGAAAGTATGGCCTGCACCATCCTGGCGCTCTTTAAATAATCCAAGAAAAGGAATGTCTTTTTCTTCATTAACCTCGAGGGCTTTGAAATGCCATTCTGTGGCGCTGGCCGCGATATCGGCGTAACGTGCGCCGCCAACTGATGAATGGATATTTGGGAAATATGGTTTTAATCTGGGTTCTTCGGTATCGAGATAATTGGATTCAAAAAATTCTCCACCGATATAGCTTTCGGCTGTGCATAAACCGAATTTTCCCATGGTTTTCATCAATGATTTTTCGGCAGCCTTTTGGAAGTTATTCAGCGCATTTTGCTGCTCTTGTTCAGTTGCAAAGTGGCTAATGACGCGATTATGAACGCTGATGGGGCATATTGCCGATGCGCCGAAACCTAAAATTGTCGCAATATCATGAGGGCTGGCAGCTTGTCCGGTTTCTGCAATTAATGATGAATTGAAACGTAAGCCTTTAGTGACCAAGTGTTGATTGGCGGCTGCGATCATTAATAAGGCGGGGATAGCAGCTTCATCCTTACTGATATTCGCGTCACTTAAAATGATAATGCCATAGCCGTCAATCGCAGCTTGCTCAACCAATTCACAAATTTTGGTCAGCGCTGCTTCCAGATTGGCTTCATTTTCTTTACTGTCCTGTGAGGGGGA
>CAZGYJ010000039.1:0-9326 GCA_964530345.1 uncultured Methylomonas sp. | reverse complement strand
TGGTCAGCGCTGCTTCCAGATTGGCTTCATTTTCTTTACTGTCCTGTGAGGGGGAATAAAGCATATCAATATCAGCAACCTTAATGGTTTTCTGATTCCGTATTTGGGCCAGTTGAGTGCGCTGAATGATTGGTGAATTGATAACCAGTTGTTTGCTTGCAGTTTTAGCGAATGTCGGTTTTGCGCCTAGAGCAACTCGTAAGGTCATGCCGTCACTTTCTCTCAAGGAATCGAGAGGTGGGTTGGTGACTTGAGCGAAACGCTGGCTAAAGTAACGGGACATGCCGCCTTCTTTGCCAGACAAAGCGTTTGGGGTAATGCCATAACCCATGGCTGAGACTTTTTCAAGGCCGGTGTTCAACATGGGATCAAGCAGAAATTTGAAGCTTTCCTGATTCAAGGAATATGCGGTATGCTGCTGATTAATGTTGAAATGTTTATTTTCGTTTAGGTTTTTGAACTGCTCTTTCGGTAATTCATCTAGATGAAGGCATTTTTCAGATAAAAGTACTTGATAATCTTGTTCTTTGGCGAGTCTGTCCATGACTTGATGGTTGGTATATGCTTCACCCGTGGAATGATCAAAATACAGCATGCCGCCAGCTTCAATACGCCCGCGCTTTAATACTTCAGCGGCAGGGAAATCAATTTGTCCAGCTTCGGACATGACGGCCAGGTAGTCATTGGTCTCGACAGAGCGTAATGGCCGCAGACCAAGGCGGTCAAGTCGGGCGCCGACGCGGATGCCATCGCTAAATACCAAGGCGGCAGGCCCGTCATTTTTTTCTTCGTAGAGACTGAAATATTCCAGCATGGCGCGAACTTCAGGCGACAAGATTGGGTCGTTCTCCCAGGCTGGCGGCATCATGGCTAATACAGCCGTCACAATATCCAGTTCATCTTCATTAATTCTTCGGGTTAATGTCTGGTCGAGGCGTCCGGAATCAGATTGTCCGCAAGGGAAAACAATGTGTTTGTCATGTTGTCTGGCGATTGCATTTTCACTTAAACGATTTTTTTTGTCAGTATTAAGCTCGCCATTATGTGCCATGTAACGGAAAGGCTGGGCCATCATCGTTGCTGGAGCAGTATTGGTGGAAAATCGAGTGTGAAAAAAAAGAATGGCGATTTCATGATCTTCATCATAAAGATCAGTGAAATAAGGTATTAATTCGAATGAATTAAGTCGACCTTTATAAACTTGAGTTCGTGAACTCATTGAAAGAGGATAAAAACCGTTCAGTTCATCACGGCTAAATCCTTCAACTTCAATATCAAGCAGAACCTGTTGAATGTATTTTTCGTATTCATTCCAGGACGCTGATTCCATGGATTTTGGGCGTCCAAATATGACTTGTTTGATCGGTAGTTGGGCTTTAATTGCCGCTTCATTAATTTGGCTGTTATCAACTGGAACATCACGCCAGGTCATGATCGGCAGGTGGTATTTTGTCAGATATTTTTCGACCAGTTCAACTGCTGCTGAATCAAAGTGGCTGTGATCTTCGGGGAAAAAGAAATTGGCGACACCAAAAAAACCTGGTTCCAGATCAGGCTTTTGGGTGATTTTGCGAAAAAAATTCAAAGACAAATCAATGTTAACCCCTGCGCCATCTCCAATACCTTCAGCGCTCATACCTCCGCGGTGAGGAATCGTACACAGAGCCTCATTAGTTAAGGTTAATAACTGGTGAGTTTGCTTACCGTTTTTATGGGTAATGAATCCCACGCCGCAGCTGTCTTTAGACAGCTCAGGGTTATGAAGCATTGGTTGTTTGATGGTTGCTGAGGTATAAGCCATAATCATTATGTAGAGTTACTGTTGTCCAGTTTTCTTACAAACTTAAATTTTAGTGAAAACTCTCTATATTAACATGTGGCGAGCGAACTTGTCATTTTCTAAAAATTCAATTTTTTATCCTGGCTTAAAGATGAAGATATTCGTTTTGGTGGATTTATAATTTGTCTTGATTACGAGGGCAATCTAAATGTGAGCGGTTACTGATTTTGCATGAAGTTTTACACGACTGACAGGGACTTTGGAGAAAAGTTTTTTGGTTATTTTTATGAACTTCCTTGCAGCCGGATTTTCCAAGGTTTTTTAGCAAGTGGGTCAACATGAAATGCCATAGAGTCGGGTTTATGCAGTAAACCTTCCTTGCCAGAAGCATTAGAGTTGAGCTGACGTTTTTCCACAAAATCAATCATGCGACAAGTATTAAAAATGGCCAAAATGCGATTACCTGCCTGGCCGAAGGAAACCAGATAAGCAACATTGGACTCTGTAAAATTTGGAATTCTTGATATCAGTCCATCAAGTTTTTCAGGATTGTTTTGAGATAAGGATTTCAGAACGGAATCTTTCCGGTTTCTCAGTAAAAAATTGAAATGCTCAGATAGTTTTTCCTGTTGTTGATAGCTTTGCAGATTTTTCAGTTCCTGGTCAGAGCAAAGGAAAGTTTCGGCAACCAGGTAATGTTTGTTCATTTCACCATCATTGGCAAATAGAGAAATTTTATCCAGATTTTCATCTTCCGTAGCGTATAGAAATGAACGTGGTGAACGGATATGTTTATAGATGGTAATGACCCAGGGCAAGGCGCGGCCAGTTTTTTCGAATCGTGATTTAACACTCTCAATTACTCCAGTACGGGATAATTCTTGTTCCCTTCCTTCAGGTTTGATTAAAAATGCATCAACAGCAGTAATTTGGGTATTAAAACCAGTTTGTTTGAATTGTTCAACAATTGTAGAGTAGCGGGGCTGGTAGGGAATACCGGTTCCATCATAAAGTAGATTGATATGATGCGTTCTGGCATGATCGGCAACCAAATCACGCAGGCGATTAGCAAAAGGCTCAACATAAACATAGTCATCACTATGGTGATTTGCCGCAGTAAGAACTTGATACAAGTCACTTTGCTTACGGAATTCGTCCAGTGAAGCAATAACAAAATTGTCGCCACAGGTTGCATTGGCAATTTCCTCTACGGCAGTTTTACCGGCTCCGGCCCCTCCCATACACATAAACATTTTCGGTTCTGGAACTGGGGTTTTATCAGCAAAGATTAATTGCTTGATGGCTTCCAGTTTATTGTTCGTTTCCGCCAGACGCTCAAAAGCAATTTCAACAGCTCGTTGCAAGCGCTCGTCACCGTCAGAAACAGCCAGCATTTTATTTTTCAAAATTTCATTGTTTGCCAGGTCAAATATGGAAGCTTTTTCTCCGGCACATTGTTTTAATAATTCAATAAGTTCAGCGTGGCTTAATGACCTTAGCCCGGTGAGCATGTTGATATCAAGACAAAACAACGGTGCAACTCCGCCTTCACCAATGGGGATGCCATCAATATTGGTTTTTCCGGGTTTACGTAAAGCTTCGGTTCCCGGTAGGTAACCAATAATATTTTCTGCGGTACTTAATGGATAGTCAGCTAAATGTTTGCCTGCTGAAAAAATATCTTCTTTGATGCTTTCGTAGGGAACCAAACCGCCATTAACTGACACCAGGCATTCAATGCCATCATCAGTGATATGGGACAAGAAAGGAATGCCGGAGAGAAATTTTTTGTTTTCAGGCCATTTTCCATAGCTATTGGGTTTATTGTTTAGACCTTTGGTGCGGCTTGGATCGAGAGCATGTCGAAAAGCGTGGGCAATTTGTCGGGGCGTACTTTTCAGATCGTGTAACGCAAATGCATCGTCAGCATCGATGCGTCTGAAATCAATACCGGATTCATATACGCTTTTGAAAGCTGGAAGGATACCAAGAACCGTCATAAAAAAATCCAGAGTAATTCTGTTACCGTAGGAAAAAGGCCGGATAGTTCTCATATTAAAATAAAAATCAGCCAGACGCTCGGCAATGTTTTCTGTTTTGATAACAAAACCGTTGTTATCAAATATGGCGCTCTCAAGGTTATTATCTTGGTCCAGTACCAGAAGTGATATGGTTTTTCTGAATTGTTTCCTTTTTTCAGGTCTGGGCATTGCACCTGGACGGTGATCGACAGTAGTTTGCTCTTTCCAAAAATGGAACATTTCCCGGTGAATTCGAGAAAATAAGCTGGTTAGATAAGTAACTCGTTTGGTCTGATCGTGGGATATGGTTCTTCGTGCATCATATTGAAGTGTAGAAATCAGTTTACGCCCTTGAGAAACGGCTAATGCAGTTCTTAATTTTTTTAAGCTTTCGAGTGCTGAAATTTGGACTCTGGTGTTGCCAGACATAATTTCCCCGTTATTGTTATTGTCAGTGCTGTCCGGCTGTCGGATTAAGGACGATTCTATTACGACAATAGGAAATTGGCTCTTTTCCCCGGTCTTTTTCATTGTGTAACGTCACTATGCACCTCAAAAGATCAAAAAAAATACTCAATTTCCCACTTGCCTCGCTTCGACCCTTTTAACCCGACAGCTTTCTGGCTTTATGGGTGAGCAGCTCCCCAATAATTATACCCTGCAATTTTAGGACTTGAGGGTAAATATTGTTGTTCCATTTTATCAATCTTGAAACCAGCCTGTTTCAGGTATTGAGGAATCGGTCGATCAAGGTGACAACCGCCAGCGATTTTTTTCCAGGCAGGGTTGATTTTTTTTTGCCATTGACGAATGTTTTCTTCAGGCGCTTCACCATGTTCACAAAATAGTAATTTACCGCCGGGTTTAAGAACCCTGTGCATTTGTTCTAAAGCTGTCAGCCAGTCTGGAATGGTACACAGGGTGTAGGTTAACAGCACAGTATCTACGCTGTTATTATCCAGTGGTATTTCTTCTCCTGGAAGATCCAGCCAGCGTAATTCAAATGGCAGGTTATGGATGTTTTTTTTGGCCAGTTTTCGCATTGGCTCAGAAGGTTCCAGCCCCCAAACCATTTCAACTTTATCGGGATCATAAAATGGCATATTTAGGCCGGAACCCATGCCGACTTCAAGAATTTTACCTTCTGCTAGTGGAACAATTTTAGCCCTCTGTTGCTGAACAATTTTCAAGCCACAGGCTAAATTGATTAAATGGGGCAGGCAGTATTTTTTATAGAGATTCATTTTAATTCTGGTTTTTTATTAAAATCATCTTTTCTTTTACTGTATATTAGATGGTGAAAGCAATTGCTTTTTTTGATTCCAGATATTATTCTGAAAACTTATTATTAATCAAGAGGTTATATTTTAATGAAATTGGTGACAAAATATTTGAGCTTGGTCATGCTCATCATCACATTAGGTTTGTTTAATTCTGCTGCTTACGCTGAGGCAAGTCCGGCAGCTTCTGAAATAATAGGCCATTTAAATCAGGCATTACCATTTTTACAAAACGGTGATGTGGCAAACGCGACAACCCACATTAAGTTTGCCCGTAGAGTCAGCAATAATATGAAAGGCGATAGCCCTGAATTGAAAAAAGCTAAAAATGTTCTTTTTCAGGTGCTTAAATATTCTAAGCAAGGGGAGCCAGAAAAAACGATAGAGGCAATTGAAGAGGCGAAGGCCTTATTTGAAAAACTCTAAACAATAACAATAGTTTGGCTGGTATTGTAGGATTAAGTGTTCTCGAAAGATGTTACTAAGATTACATACGACAGACACAATACCAGCTATTAATACTCAGGTTTTTCCTTCCATGTATTTTCAAAAACAAGATCCTGCAATTTTTCACGACTAGCCCAATCTTCAATTTCCAGCATGGGTTTAGAATAAAATTCAGCAACATGACCGAGACATAAAATAGCAATTGCTTTGGCATCATTTGGAATATCAAGTAATTGATGTAGTTGTTTCGGTTCAAATAATGATACCCAGCCCATTCCCAGGCCTTCCGCCCGTGATGCCAGCCACATATTTTGAATGGCACAGGCTGCCGATGCTAAGTCCATCTCAGGCATGGTGCGGCGGCCAAATATATATTGTTGCCGGTTTGCCATTAATGCGACGATCAATAATTCACCACATTCAAGAATGCCTTCAACTTTTAGTTGCATAAATTCATCTTCTCTTTCACCCATAGCTTTTGCCGTTTTGATGCGTTCCTGTTCTGCCAGTTGATGAATTTTTTTGCGTAAATTGTCATCTGTGATACGAATAAAACGCCACGGTTGCATAAAACCAACACTAGGGGCCAAGTGCGCCGCTTGCAGAATACGTTCGAGCAAAGCAGGATCAACCGGGGCTGAAACAAAATGGCGCATATCTCGTCTTTCTGCAATAACTTTGTAAATGGCAGCAATTTCATTTTCAGAAAAGCGTTTGGTCATGGCAAAAATAAGTGGGCAGTAGCTTTAGGGTTGGAAGGAAAATACAAATGAAGATAACTGGCCAGGAGTCTTTTGGCCAGAAAAACTTTTTCCCCCGGAGAGGTATTATATAACCTGACTCCTGTAGTCAATTCCGATAATTGGGTGTTAATCAATGAATGATGAAATGTATGACCCTTTAATATGCCACCTGGTAAAGAAACGGATTGATAGCCAAGTCCCTGAATTTTGTTTTGCATGATTGCCGAGCCAGGCAAAAGTCCAACCATTTTACCCTTATTACCCCGTTTATCCTGTAATGTCTCAAGTAAATAAAGCATGCCGCCGCATTCAGCATAAATCGGTTTTCCTGACTGATAGTGATCTTTTATAGATTGTTTTATCGACTGATTTTGTTGTAATGAATCAATGTAATTTTCCGGATAACCACCGGGGAAAAAAAGACTGTCAACTTCGGGGAGTGAATTCTCGTTTAAAGGGGAAAAAAATATCAGCGTGGCTCCCATTGATTGCAGCAAATCCAGGTTAGCCTGATAGATAAAGCTGAACGCGGCATCACTGGCAATGCCGATTCTAACATGAGCAAGTAATTTGGGTGCTGGTTCAATTTCAGGGCGGTGAAATGTAACAGATGGTGGAAGTTCAGCAAGTTTAGTCATTGCGATTGCTTGCGCTGCATTTGATAGCCGTGCATCAATATTGCTGACTTCGTTTGCTTGTACCAGTCCCAAATGACGTTCTGGCAGCGAAATATTAAGTTTGCGGGGGATGCTTCCCAGATATTTGATGTTGTTGCTAAACCCCTCAGTGATCATTTCTTCATGTCTGGCACTGGCAGTAGAATTTGCAAGGATACCGGCAAAGGGTAATTTTTTTCGAAAATTGGCAAGCCCATAGGCAATAGCAGCGGTTGTTTGGGCTGTTCCTTTGCAATCAATGACAGCCATTACTGGAATATTCAGGAGTTCAGCAAGATCAGCGCTACAGGGATTGCCATCAAACAGTCCCATTACACCTTCTACCAGAATCAAGTCAGCTTCATTTGCTGCCTGGTAAATTAATTGTCTGCATTGGGTTTTTCCAGTCATCCATAAGTCGAGTTGGTAGACAGGTTGCCCACTGGCGCGTTCAAGGATCATCGGATCCAGGAAATCAGGGCCAGATTTGAAAACTTTGACTGTTCGCCCTTGTTCAACATGAAAACGGGCAATTGCGGCAGTTATTGTAGTTTTGCCGTGCCCAGAACCGGGGGCACTGATAAATAAGGCGGGGCAGCTTGCTGATGACACCTTAGAATTCGACGCCAGGCTGGGCTTTAACGCCTTGTTCCCGATAAGGATGTTTTACTGGTCGAATATCACTGACCAGATCAGCCTGTTCGATTAACTGTTCCGGGGCATGACGTCCCGTAACAACAATATGTAACATTTTTTTTCGGTTGCTGAAAGTTTGAAGAACTTCAGTTAAATCAAGATAATGGTATTTAAGAACAATGTTGAGTTCGTCAAGTATAACCATGTCATAGCTTGGATCATTAATCATTCTGACAGCTTGTTTCCAGCCCTTTGTGGCGGTAGCGATATCGGCATCACGATCTTGAGTATTCCATGTATAGCCCTGCCCGACAACATGAAAATCGCATAAAGCATGATTACCGAGAATTTCACGTTCGCCTGTTTGTAAGGCGCCTTTAATAAACTGTACAACACCCAGTTTCATATTGTGACCTAAAACTCTCATGCCCATACCAAATGCAGCGGTTGATTTTCCTTTGCCCGTGCCCGTGTAGACAATCAACAAGCCTTTTTCTTTTTGGGCTGCCGCTTTTTTCTTTTCAAAGCCGGCTTTATGGCGTTGTTTCATTCGCAAATGGGCTTCTGTGTTATCAGTCATTTTATTTCCAGGTAGTTTGGGTGATTTCAGCAAGGATTTTTAAGACACTGTCACGTTTTAAGTGATAACCAATAAAGACTAATTCAGAATGAGCCGTTTGTTGTTGATTGTGATCATGGCTAATTTCAATGCGAGTTCTTACTCCCTGAGCTAACATGAAGCCATTGTCCGTATGAAAAAAACCTTTACAACGTAACAGAGGTTCCTGGCGTGCAATTTTTAATAATGCTGATTTTAGTAATTCGGGCTGTTGTTGATCATGAGTTTGCAAGACAAATGAAAGCCATCCTGGGTCTTGCTCGTGAAAGTGCTTATGGGTTGTCAGGCCATGAACATGAGGGGCAAGACCGGAATGAACATGTCCGTCAAAGCGTTGTTGGTTGGGCGATAGTTTTTCAGGCGTATCAGTTAATGGTCCAACAATATGGAGATGGTTTGCAGTTTCTGAAGGCTGATGCAGTTTCAAACCCAGTGCCAGCCGAATATCCAGCTTGGCTTGATAAGCCAGTTCCATGAACCGCACATTAGGAGCTTTTTCCCGGATATATTTTTCTGCATTCAATAACTGCTCATCATCCAGTTCATCAATCTTGTTTAATACGACGACATCTGAAAATTCAAGTTGTTGTTCAAATAATGTGGAAGTGGCTCGCGTTGATTTATCCTTACGATCCAAGTAATTTTCCAATAACCAGGGAGTATCAACAACAGCAAGTGTTGCATCAAGAATATAGTCGTTTTCCAGCTCAGGACTTTGCAATATTTCCATGACTGCAGAAGGGAGCGCCAGGCCTGATGTTTCAATCAGTAGGTGATCAATGTTGGCGCGTCGTTCCGAAATGGCTTGCAAAGTAGGAACAAAATTTTGGTCATCATCATAAGCGATGAGTCCATACGGAAAATCATGAATCTGAACATGACTTTGATTTGTCGAGGCTTCACGGATTAACGTGCCGTCTATTGAAATTTCACCAAATTCATTGATTAATAATGCCAGGCGGCGATCCTGCCGGGTTTTAATGAGGCTGGTCAGCAAGGTGGTTTTTCCTGAACCAAGAAAACCCGTAACGATGGTAACAGGAATTAATGTGTTTTGTGGCAAGTATTTCCCTCCAGATATGAATGTTAAATAGACGCGGAATTATAACAAACCACGACGAAATCAAATGTAATTACGTGATAA
>CAZGYJ010000038.1:10341-20487 GCA_964530345.1 uncultured Methylomonas sp. | reverse complement strand
ATTAAATATGAACAATAATTTACCCGATCTTAATGGGCTTTGTATATTTCTAATAGATGATGATCCCGCAATCATTCGGAGTATGGGGCGTGCATTACGTGGATTAGGCGCCGTCGTTCGGACTGCCGGCAGCATAAAAGAAGCCAAGTTAGCCTTATCAAATTTTCATCCAGATATCGTTTTATCCGATTTACTGCTTAAAGATGGCAATGGTTTATTGCTCGTTTCCGACTATCTCAAACATACACCCAATGGTGATTTTTATCTGATTACGGGTCATGGCAATGTTGAAAATGCTGTCGAATCAATCAAGCTAGGTGTAAAAGATTATTTACAAAAACCACTCGATCCAATCAAACTAGCACGTCAATTGATTAAAAATCTACCCCCAGTGGGACAATTTTCATCCCATTTGTTTGCTTCCCTGCTATTTCAAGACCCTATTATGGAGCAAGCATTAGCCAACTTACCCAGAATGGCCGCGAGCTTGCAAACAGTTTTGATTCAAGGAGAATCAGGAACCGGAAAGGAACTTGTTGCTCGTGCCTTACATGAACTTAGCCCTATTTCTGAAAATCCATTCATTGCTATAAATTGTGGCGCTATTCCCGAATCCTTGTTAGAAGATGAATTATTTGGCCATGAAAAAGGTGCATTTACTGGGGCACAAAAATTGCGAAAAGGATATTTTGAACAGGCCCATGGCGGTACATTATTTCTTGATGAAATTGGAGAAATGCCATTAACGTTCCAAATCCGCCTACTTAGAGTTTTAGAAGATGGGAAAATAAAACGGGTAGGAAGTGAACAGGAAATCTCCGTTAATGTTCGTATTATTTCTGCTACCCACCGCAACTTGGAAGAAGATGTATCATCTGGGTTATTCAGACAAGATTTATTGTACCGCCTTAACATACTGAAAATTCAGATACCACCACTACGCTTACGACCTATCGACATAAAATTATTGGCAAAACACTTTTTACAGCGAGCATGGGGGGATCTACAACATTCGCCACCTTGCCCAATTCTTGACGATGACAGTGTTACTTTATTGCTTAATTATGACTGGCCGGGAAATGTTCGAGAATTACGAAATACAATGACTCGTTTGGCGGTATGTTTACCCAGCGAAATAAAGCAAGTTGATAGCCAATGGATTTCAGACTTATTACCCCAACTGGCCCAAACAACCAAAATAAATCACGGAACTATTATTCCATCAGGGTCAACATTGGCAGCAGCTGAACAAATCTTAATTGACGCAGCCCTAAAAGATAGTAATGGTAATCGTATTCAAGCCGCAAAATCACTGGGCATTGGAGAACGAACCTTGCGCCGCAAACTGAATCAAAGTTGAAGGCTTTTTCTAGCGGCCAAAATGACCGTTACTTCCGTCATCACAGAGGCCAAATTGGCCGACATTCAAAGTTCCCCATAGAATAAATCTAAATAATACAAAAGCTTATATTCTGGCCTACTTTCTGCTATATCTCAAACGAATACTTCTTATTTTCAAAACTTGTATGAAGTATTCATCAAGAGACAAAGTATGAACAGAAAGATTTTTATCATGAGTTTATGGTTAATAATAGCTTCCTTCTTTTTGGGATGGGGGGCAGCGATATTTCTAGGCTATCAAAATGAATTTGTCAAAGCAGTTCAAGCGTTACCAATAATTCGCTCCGAATATTTTGACCCATCGAGAAACGCTTTGATTATCGCAGTATTTAATCCAGGGGGATTTCCAGTGGAGATTGATGAGACGAAATTGATTTATCAAACCATGGGAAAAAACCCAAGCACCACTTTTGATATACGAGAATATGGTAATAGACCCCTAGTTCTGGATCCAGGCGATACCATACTAGTCCCTCTTGTGAAAACCATTTCTGTTGAATCTCAGACAAATACCAATAGATATTGGGGGGTACTTAAGTTCCGGACTCTTCAAGGGAAAGATTTTTTTAGTCTTCATCATCGCTTCAATACCTTCTCATTTAAAAACAATTAACAAATAAATAACAATTTTAAGGAGAAAAACATCAATTTTTTAAGAGCTTAAACTCGAATCATTATTGACTCGGTAAAACATTGTTATGAAAACAATAGCATATCGAAATGTTTTGATGACAGTCAAAAAGCTTTCGCTGCATTAAATAACCTCTTATTTATACCTGAATCCGTATTGAAATCACGGATTCAGGTTATATCTACAAACTTTATTTTTTACTTAACAAACTTATAGGAAATGAAAATGAAAACATCAAAACCAATAAAATCCTTTCAAGTAGCCGCTTTACCATTAGCCATATCATTATCATTGGTTTCATTTGCACCACCGGGATTGGCAGCATCCACAAAACTAACAAATAAATCCGTTGCTAATTCCTTGGTTACACAAAAACAACAAGGGTTACAACAACAAATTGTCAAAGAAGCGGCAGACGCTTTCAAAGCGACAGAAACAGCTTTAAAAGCATTAAATAATGATCAACCCAAACAAGCATTGGCTGCATTACAAGTTGCATCAGGTAATTTACATCTTCTATTAACGCGCGACCCTACTTTAAACATGGTTCCAATTGATATTAAGGTTCAGGTTATTGAAGGAATACACGACTTGAAACGAATTAAAGTATTGGAAGTTAATCTTGAAGATCTAGTAGATGAAGGACGTATTCAAGATGCTAGACCTATCATCGATAGTCTAGTAGATGAATTAAGAGTCACAACCGTTTACTTACCGCTTGCAACCTACCCGGCTGCTATTGATCAAGTTGCGCCTCTTATTGATGCTGGAAAGATTGATGAAGCCAAGCAATTACTCGTTGATACATTGGAAACTTATGTGATTGAAGAAACTGTGACTCCTCTGACAATTATTAAGGCGGAGGAGCAATTATCTGAAGCATTCCAGATTGAACATACAAGTAACCTGAAACAACAGGAGACTAAAAACAAAATTGCAAAACTAATCAATCAGGCAGAACAAAATATCAAAATTGCAGAAGCACTAGGTTATGGTAGTAAAAAGGATTACGGTGAACTATACGATGGAATTGATGCATTAAAACAAGCAATTGGAACTGGTGGGTTTAAAGGTGAATGGCTAAAACTCAAAAAATCAATGTCAAGTCTAAAAAACAAAATCGTTCATCCTGCAGGCTAAGGAACGAGCACGGAATAAGTTGGGCAACTGGGGCAGTATTTTTATTTGTATTGAAGGCGTAGAAACAGGCGCATAGCCAGCTATGTAACTATTTTTACAACGCAGAAGATAGATAAAAAGACAAACCAGTTGCTCAAGTTATTTCATGCTTGTTCCTAAGTTAATAGGAACAAGATACACTGGCGTTATGTTCTGAAAAAAGGATCGCATCGATGAATAATAAACACATATCTTATCCTCCTCCATTAGGAGCTGACAAAGTTCGTATGCTGGAATCAAACGCCTTGCTGCAATACCTAAAAAGTGATTTGCATGGTCTTTCAGAACAGGATGCACAATCCCGGCTAGATTTTTACGGACCGAATGCCTTACAGGAAAAACGTACTAGTCCGCTGTTGAAATTTCTCTCCTATTTTTGGGGGCCAATTGCCTGGATGATAGAAGTTGCCGCGATTTTATCCGCCATTGTTCATCACACCGAGGACCTGGTTATTATCCTGGTGTTGCTGGTTTTCAATGCAGTAGTCGGTTTTTGGCAGGAATACCAAGCTGGAAATGCTATCGAACAGTTGAAAAAACAACTGGCATTAAAGTCGTGGGTTTGTCGCAACGGCAAATGGCGTGAAATCGATGCTACACAACTGGTTCCTGGGGATATTGTACGCATCCGACTGGGCGATGTGGTACCGGCAGATATAGTCCTGATTACTGGCGATTATCTGAGTATCGATCAGTCTGCTTTGACCGGTGAATCTTTGCCTGTCGATAAACGCACTGGTGATCTCATCTATTCCAGTTCCATTGCCAAACAAGGGGAAATGACCGGTATCGTCACCGCCACAGGCGCACATACCTATTTTGGTAAAACAGCAAAATTAGTGAGTACAGCAAAAACGGTATCCCACTTTCAAAAAGCAGTACTGACCATCGGTGATTATCTGATTTTTATGAGCCTGGTACTGGTGTCAATACTGGTATTGGTCGGCATCGAGCGACATTTACCGATTATGGAATTAATACAGTTCGCGCTCATTCTAACTATAGCCTCTATTCCAGTCGCCATGCCAGCGGTACTTTCCGTTACTATGGCAGTTGGCGCCATCAGTCTGGCGAAGATGAAGGCTATCGTCTCTCGTTTGGAATCCATCGAAGAACTGGCAGGTATCGACATCTTGTGTTCGGACAAAACTGGCACACTTACCAAGAATGAATTGACCTTGGGAGAACCGGCCATTTTCAACGGCACCGATGAGCAGACGATTATTTTGACTGCGGCGCTGGCTTCGGAGATAGACAATCCGGATACCATCGACAGCGCTATTCTGCAAAAAATAACTAATAAAAAAATACTGGACGCCTACACTCAGGAAAATTTCATACCTTTTGATCCTAATAAAAAGCGCACCGAAGCGGAAATCAAAACTGCTGAGGGTACACGTTTCAAAGTCAGCAAGGGCGCCCCTCAAGTTGTACTGGATTTGTGTAATCCAGAGCAGAATATTCGAGAACACGCGCAACAAGTGGTTAATGACTTTGCTGTCAAAGGCTATCGAGCACTGGGTGTGGCCCGGACCGATGCAACTGGTCGCTGGTTGTTTTTAGGTATCCTGCCGCTATATGACCCACCTCGAGAAGATGCCAAAGATACCATCCGGGAAGTCATTGAGCATGGTGTCGATATTAAAATGGTCACTGGTGATAATATCGCCATTGCTAAACAGATTGCCAAAGAACTTGGGCTAGGGCAGAATATTCTCCTGGCCGAGCAGATTATTAGAGCCAAGGATAAAAAAGATGTTGTTCACGAAGTAGCACGATGTGCGGAACGCGCTGACGGTTTTGCCCAAGTGTTTCCAGAGCATAAATATTGGCTGGTCACGGATTTGCAAGCCAATAATCATCTTGTTGGTATGACGGGAGACGGTGTCAACGATGCCCCTGCCTTAAAAAAAGCCGATGTTGGGATCGCCGTATCGGGTGCGACTGATGCCGCCAGAGCGGCTGCCGATCTGGTTCTAACGGCGCCTGGTCTGTCCGTTATTACCCATGCGATAGAAGAAGCCCGACGAATCTTTGAACGCATGAATGCCTATGCCATTTATCGTATAACCGAAACCATTCGTATTATGCTGTTTATGGTATTAGCAATGCTGGTCTATAACTTCTACCCAATTACCGCCATCATGATAATTCTGCTGGCGCTGCTCAATGACCTGCCGATTCTGACCATTGCCAAGGATAATGCACATCTGGAAACCCAACCGGTGCGTTGGAACATGCACAAGGTACTGACGATTGCTACAGTACTGGGTACGATGGGCGTCATTGAAACCTTTTTATTGATGGTCATTGCCAAAAACTATTTCCATGTCAGTACCGCGGAACTACAAACCATTATGTTTTTGAAACTGGCAGTTGCAGGGCATCTAACGTTGTTTGTCGCCCGTACCCGGCATTTTTTTCTCACCCGGCCTTTTCCGGCCCCTTTACTGCTATTTGCCATCATCGGCACACAAACTATCGCCGTACTTATCACAGGTTTGGGCTGGTTCGTGACTCCGATTTCCTGGGAATACATTGGCATGATTTGGGCATATTGTTTATTTTGGGTATTTATTGAGGATGCTTTGAAACTGATGACTTACCATCATCTAGAAAATAAGACACCAAGACATCAACACTTTTTGGCAAGGTTGCAACGTTCATTACATTTCCTCTTTTAAAGTCATGACCGTTAAATATAAAAAATATGTTTTTATTCCTGCCTTTAACTGCGATTGCTTACTAATTTTTCGTCGCAAATACATGGATTAAATTATGAACAACAAACTGCATCTAAAATATAGACTGGGTAGAGTGCAGTTAATGGATATTGACGGCATTGATTATTTAGTGGAACTGGCCTTAGATATATATAGCACCTGGAATCATGCAGCTGATGAGTTGTGGCGTAGGCTGGATCCTGAATTATGGGAATTGACTCATAATCCCTGGGGTATTTTACAAACAGTTTCCAAAGACAAGATAGTAGAAACACTAGAAAACCCGCTTGTACGAAAAAATATCGATAAATTAATCGAAGCCAAACGGCAATTAATGGAGAACCCGGGTTGGTTTCAGAAAAATCATTCAAAAACGCAGCTTAACTGTGTTGCCTATTTCAGCATGGAATTCATGCTGAGTGAAGCACTGCCAATTTATTCAGGTGGTTTAGGCAATGTCGCAGGTGACCAGCTCAAAGCTGCCAGCGATCTTGGAGTTCCAGTCATTGGTGTAGGCCTACTCTACCAACGCGGCTATTTTCGTCAACTGATCGATAAAGAAGGAGTTCAACTGGCTTTTTATCCTTACAATGACCCAGGCCAAATACCAGTTATTCCGGTACGTTATCCAAATGGTGAATGGCTGAGATTACAAGTATCATTACCAGGTTATAGAGTCTGGTTACGTGCATGGCAAGTTCAGGTTGGCAGAACCCGGTTGTATCTGCTGGACAGCAATGACCCCGCTAATTTTCCTGCATATCGGGGCATTACCAGTGAGTTGTATGGAGGTGGTCCAGAATTACGTATACAACAAGAAATAATTCTTGGTATTGGTGGATGGAAATTACTTTCAGCACTGGATATTAAGCCTGAAGTTTGTCATCTCAATGAAGGCCATGCTGCATTCGCAGTATTGGAGCGAGCCAGAAGTTTTATGGAAGAAACAAATGAATCTTTTGCTGTTGCATTAACAGCTACAAGACAAGGAAATCTCTTTACCACCCATACCGCAGTTGCAGCAGGCTTTGATCTGTTTTCACCTGCACTGATTGAACAAAATTTGGGGGATTATGCCCAGAATTCGTTAAAAATATCAATCCATGATTTACTCTCTCTTGGTCGTAGAAACCCGAATGATCTACAAGAAAAATTTAATATGGCCTATCTAGCTATTCATGGTAGTGGCCAAATTAATGGTGTTAGTCAGCTGCATGGTAGAGTGAGCAGACATATTTTTCAGCCCTTATTTCCTCAATGGCCAACCCAGGAAGTTCCGGTAGGACATGTTACAAATGGTATTCACGTACCTAGTTGGGATTCGCCAATGGCAGATAAAATCTGGACAGAGAGTTGTGGCAAGGATCGTTGGCTTGGATTAGCGACAACCTTGGAACATGATATTCGTAGTGTTACTGATACCAAGCTTTGGGAATTTCGAACAAAAGCCAGAAAATCATTGGTCAAATATACTCGCAAGCGACTGTCAACGCATTTAGCTGCTTCTGGCGCACCACACATTCAGGTTGAAGAAGCCAAAGCTTTGTTTGATCCAAATATACTTACACTCGGTTTTGCCAGACGTTTTGCATCATATAAAAGACCCAATTTGCTGTTATATGATCCCGAACGATTATTGCATATTTTGAGCAACCCTGAACGTCCAGCACAGCTTATTCTTGCCGGCAAAGCACATCCTGCGGATCAAGCTGGCCAAGCCTTAATTCAACAATGGATTCGTTTCATTCGGCAACCAAGAGCCCGAAAACATATCATTTTTTTAAGCGATTATGATATGTTGCTGACGGAACGTTTGGTTGAAGGGGTGGATGTTTGGATCAATACTCCCAGGCGCCCATGGGAAGCTTGCGGAACCAGTGGTATGAAAGTGTTGGTGAATGGCGGTATAAATCTATCTGAGCTGGATGGATGGTGGGCGGAAGCATATACCCCTGGAGCTGGCTGGGCTTTAGGAGACGGCCAGGAACATAATAGCGACCCTACCTGGGATGCTACAGAAGCGGATGCGTTATACACTTTGCTAGAGCAGGAAGTCATTCCTGAATTTTATAGTCGTGATAACCAGGGCATTCCTAAAGCCTGGATGACAAGAATACGCGAAAGCATGTCGACACTGACCCCCATTTATTCGGCTAGTAGAGCAGTTAAACAATACACAGAGCAATACTATTTGTCTGCAGCAAAAGCTTACCAGAGGAGAGCAATCCAAAAGGCTACTGAAGCCAAACAAATTATTGAGTGGGCAAAAATGTTGGATGAAAATTGGCAGCACTTACGTTTTGGCGAGCTGATTACTGAGTCCCGTGATGGTCAGTATATTATTGAAATTCAGGTTTATGTGGATGATATCGACATCAATGCCATCCGGGTTGAACTTTATGCCGAGGGAGTTAACAACAATTTACCAGAACGCTATGAAATGGAACGTCTGGCTGAATTGATTGGCTCTGTCAGTGGTTATGATTATCGCGTTATTATTCCGGCACAACGACCTATTTCTGATTATACAGTACGTATTATTCCAACACATGAAACTGCTTCTGTGCCGTTAGAATCCAATCACATTTTATGGCAACGTTGATTTTTTAATCCTTGTAAGAGTGCCAATATGACAATTCATCATTCTGAACTAAATATTGAAGATAAACAAATTCCCAAGCCACCCGATGAAACCAGAATAGAACCACTCCCCTGGCAACAACCCAAGCCGTTGGAGGAAGACCCGGATGCGCCGCAACGCGTCCATAAAATCATGGCCAGCTCTTCTTACCGTCAGGCCGATCAGGATACTGATTTTTTGCACCGAGATGATGTTCGGCCATTACGTTTACAGCTGGACTTTTTAAAACCTGAGCTGTTATTAGAGGAACACAATGTTCAACATACTATTGTTGTTTATGGGAGCACTCGTATTGTTGAACCCACTGTTGCAGCCCGGCGTGTGAAAGCTTATCAAGAAGCTTTGAAAGCCTCTCCAGACAACCCAACCCTAAAAAAGAGACTGAGGGTAGCCAAACTTATTCAGGCTAAGAGTCATTATTATGATGTAGCCCGAGAATTTGGGCAAATTGTTGGCAAATCAGGTAAAAATGCACAAGACTGTCGTTTACTGGTGATGACCGGAGGTGGACCAGGAATGATGGAAGCCGCGAATCGTGGCGCGTATGATGTCGGCTCAAAAACCATCGGTTTGAACATTACTCTCCCTCATGGACAATACCCCAATCCCTATATCACTCCCGAACTGTGTTTTAAATTCCATTATTTTGCCTGTCGAAAAATGCATTTTCTGTTACGAGCTAAAGCGTTAGTGGTATTTCCTGGTGGCTACGGTACTATGGATGAATTATTTGAAACGTTAACATTGATACAAACCCGTTGCATGAAGGCGCTACCCATTATATTGGTGGGCAAAAGTTATTGGCAAAAAGCTTTTGATGTTCAGTTTCTAATGGATGAAGGTGTAATTGATCCGGAAGACAAAGATTTATTCTGGTATGCCGAAACGGCCGAGGAAATCTGGAATGATATTCAAAACTGGTATTTAGCCAAGGGCGAGTCATTAATCCCGGATTACCCGGTGTAACAAACCATGCAACCGGTACTGCTAATCATCAATGTCTGCTCATCCAGCATTAAATTTGCTTTTTTTTCAACGCCACAACTGAACTATCTATACCGGGAACAAATCCTCGTTCAATGGCTGACAATGCATTTCGATACTTTTCATTTACAGGCTGTTGGCCATCGTATTGTTCTTGGAGGCCATCAATTTACAAAACCGGTTGTAAATGATTCAAATATGTTTCAACAAATGCGGACATTGATTTCACTAGCGCCTCTGCATCAACCTCATAATCTGGCAGCCATCGAGATATTACTACAGCTACAACACCTATTCACTCAAGCAGCTTGTTTTAACCAGGTTCAAGCGGGAACAGCACAGGCTATTACATTATCCAAAAATCTGTTTAGCGAGGACATTCGCAGCTATGATTTTCACGGATTATCCTACGAATACTTTGTGACTGTTTTGCCCGATTATTCAAAAACTGCGGCAATAGGAAAAATGCTTATTGTCCACCTTGGGAAAGGTGCCAGTTTATGTATATTACAAAATGGTAAAAGCATGGCAACCACTATGACCTTTACTCCGCTTGATGGCTTACCGATGAGAACGCATTGTGGCTC
>CAZGYJ010000038.1:0-10241 GCA_964530345.1 uncultured Methylomonas sp. | reverse complement strand
TCTGTTGATACCATTTCTAATCTGCTCCAATATCGATCTGACCTAAAAGGATTATCCGACATCAGTGGTGATGTACAGATCTTACTCAAAAGACGACATCCAGACGCTCAAAAGGCCATTGATGTCATTATTTATCAAATTATCCGTGATTTCCGAGCAATAGCGGCTGCATTGCTGGGATTGAACAGCCTAATTTTAACCGCTGGAATTGGTGAACCTACCTACTCCATTCGTAAAAAAAATTATCTGGGCATTGCTTGGTTGGGTATTGAGCATGATCATTATGTCAATAATCGAAATGTTACAAAAATCTGCACCGCACAAAGTCCCGTTTCCGTCTGTGTCATTCTGACCGATGAAGCAAAAATGATTGCCACACACCTATTCATTAGCTATAGGAGATCACAATGAACAAAAACACTGAAGACCTCGGTTTACCTCTGTCAAAAGATGAACTGCAACGAATGAATGCCTATTGGCGAGCAGCCAATTATCTGTCTGTCGGACAAATTTACCTGTTGGATAACCCACTATTGAAACAGCCCTTGCAACTGGAACATGTTAAGCCACGGTTATTAGGACACTGGGGAACCACGCCTGGCTTGAACTTTATTTATGTCCATTTCAATCGGGTTATCAAACAACGTGATCTCAATGTTATTTATATTACTGGTCCAGGACACGGCGGCCCAGGATTAGTCGCCAATACTTATCTAGAGGGTACTTACAGCGAGATTTACCCCAATGTTTCTCAGGATGAACCAGGCATGAAACGTTTATTCAAACAGTTTTCATTTCCCGGCGGTATACCTAGTCATGTTGCGCCGGAAACCCCAGGGTCTATTAATGAAGGAGGAGAATTAGGGTATTCTTTATCTCACGCCTATGGCGCTGTTTTTGATAATCCTGACTTGATTAGCTGCTGCGTAGTTGGTGATGGTGAAGCTGAAACCGGGCCACTGGCAACCAGTTGGCATAGCAATAAATTTTTGAACCCTGAACGCGATGGCGCTGTATTACCGATCTTACATCTGAATGGTTACAAAATAGCCAATCCAACAGTCTTGGCGCGTATCGATAATGGAGAGCTCGATGCCTTGTTTGTGGGTTATGGTTATAAACCTTATTTTGTCGAAGGCGATGATCCTGAACTTCTACATCAACAAATGTCGGCAACGCTGAATACGGTACTCGATGAAATTAAATTCATTCAACAAGATGCCCGACAAAATGGCTTCAGACAACGGCCAACTTGGCCCATGATTATTTTCCGCACTCCCAAAGGCTGGACTGGTCCTAAAGAAGTTGATGGGGTTCCCATAGAAAATACTTTCCGTTCACATCAAGTTCCTCTATCTGGATTTGCTGAAAATCCTGAGCATTTAAAAATACTGGAACAATGGATGCTCAGTTACAAGCCAAGAGAATTATTTGATGAAAACGGAAAATTCATTGATGAACTGGCCGAGTTAGCGCCAACCGGTGATCGCCGCATGGGCGCCAATCCCCATGCCAATGGTGGCATTTTACTCAAAGCCTTGCGTATGCCAAATTATCGAGATTATGCCGTGGATATCAGCCAACCCGCTACAAAAACAGCTGAGGCCACCCGTATCATGGGATATTTTCTCAGAGATGTCATGCAGATAAACATGGACAGCCGAAATTTCAGAATAATGGGTCCTGATGAAACAGCTTCCAATCGGCTATCAGCATTGTTTGAGGTGACCGACAGAGTGTTTACGGCTGAGACCATAGCCATTGACGATCATCTTTCTGCTAATGGTCGAGTGATGGAGATTCTCAGTGAGCACCAATGTCAAGGCTGGTTGGAAGGTTATTTACTTACCGGCCGTCATGGTTTTTTCTCCTGCTATGAAGCCTTTATCCACATCATCGATTCGATGTTTAATCAGCATGCTAAATGGTTGAAAGTTACCAAAGAAATTCCCTGGCGCAGGCCGATTGCATCACTCAATTATTTGCTGACTTCACATGTTTGGCGCCAAGATCATAATGGCTTCAGTCATCAAGACCCTGGCTTTATTGACCATGTTATCAATAAAAAATCAGACATCATTCAGGTATATTTACCACCTGATGCCAATACCCTATTATGGGTTACCGATCATTGCCTACGAAGCAGGAACAAAATCAACGTTATTGTCGCCGGCAAACAACCGGAACTTCAGTATTTGTCAATGAATGCGGCTATTAAACACTGTACGGCAGGAATCGGTATTTGGGAATGGGCCAGCAATGACCAAAAAGCTGAACCTGATGTGGTTATGGCCTGTGCTGGAGATGTTCCGACACTGGAAACGCTTGCTGCTGTTTCGTTATTACGTCAGAATTTTCCCGATTTGAAAGTTCGTGTTGTCAATATCGTTAATTTGATGACTTTGCAGCCGCAAAGTGAGCATCCCGATGGCTTGCCTGACAGGGACTTTGACTCACTTTTCACCACGGACAAACCAATCATTTTTGCATTTCATGGTTATCCGTGGTTAATTCATCGACTAACCTATCGCAGAACCAATCATCATGGCCTACATGTGCGCGGCTATAAAGAAGAAGGTACCACAACCACACCGTTTGATATGGTGGTTCTGAACGAACTTGATCGATTCCATCTGGTCATAGATGTGATAGATCGCGTCGATAAATTAAGCTCGATTGGAGCGCACGTCAAGCAAGCTATGCAAAACCAGCTAGTTGAACATAAAGAATATATCACCCGTTTTGGTATTGATAAACCGGAAATACGCAATTGGGTATGGCTAGAAGAAAAATGAACGACAACGGTTGCTTATTCGGTTTCACACAATATGATTCTCTAAAAACTAAGAGGTCACATAATAATAAGTCGCAGGCAACTGTAGAAAAATAATCATCGATTTTTTTATTTCTTTTGGGGAGGATTTATGGCGATCGAAAAAGAATCAGTTGATACACCAAATCAACACGAGCAAAACAGACCTCAGGAAACTGGAAAAAAAACACCGGAATCTCAAATTCATTCATTTATACAAAAGTGTAATGAGGACGGAGGTTTTACTACAGCAAATTTACATGAACTAGCACATTTACTTGGCGTTCAAGATTACCAACGCATAAACTCTGAAGTAGAACTGATTCGCGAAATTCAAAAAGCAGCACAAAATCGACCTTGTTTTCGTTCGAATTATCGTGAATATTGCCTGAATTCAGAATGTCAATGGAAAACCGAATGCAAAAAAATAATTGCTGAGTGGTTACGATGAATGATACTTATGATCCCAGCCGTCTTCAAGAACTGATAAAACAAGCTCAATCTCTTACTCCGGTCAGCGTTGCTGTTGTTGATGCCGGAGAAATGCATGTCCTTAAAGGAGCATTTGAAGCATCAGATGCCGGCTTAATTACCCCTATACTAGTTGGTCAAAAGAAAAAAATTGATACTGTCTGCCAGAAGCTAGGTTATTCAAGTAGCCGGTTTACTCTTATTGAGGCCAATTCAGAACAAGAAGCGGCACAAAAAGGTATTGAGCTGGTGCAAGCAGGGAAAGCTCAAGCTCTTGCAAAGGGTTGGATACACACCGATGCATTAATGCGGCCAGTATTAAAACATCTAAGAACAGGCAGGCGGGTCAGTCATGTTTTTATAGCAGACTTACCGACTTATCATAAACTGCTTTTTATTACTGATGCGGCTATTAATATTGAGCCAGACCTGTTAACTAAGGCAGAAATTGTACAAAATGCAGTTGATTTAGCGCGTATTCTTGGTGTACAACAACCGAAAGTGGCAGCATTATCAGCTGTAGAAATTGTGAAACCAGCCATTCATTCGACTTGCGATGCAGCCTGCCTAAGTAAAATGGCTCAGAGGGGTCAAATCAAAAACACTATCATTGACGGTCCCTTAGCCTTTGATAATGCCATTTCTAAGCAAGCAGCTGAAATAAAGCAGATAGACAGCGAAGTCTCTGGAGAGACTGATATCCTCCTCGCTCCTGATTTACCTGCTGGAAATATTCTGGCCAAGGACCTGGATTATCTGGCAAATGCGACATTAGCCGGAATCGTTATTGGTGCTCAAGTGCCGGTCATTCTAACTTCCCGATCGGATGGTGCAATTGCTCGTATCGCTTCAGCCGCTATTTGTTCACTGGTTAATCAGCGTTGGAAAGAAATGGTTTAAATACGTTATTGTCAAAGATTACAACAAAACCTATTTGGAGAAATAACTCATGCCCCGTCTAATTCTCGTTCGCCACGGTCAGTCAATCTGGAATCTTCAAAACAGATTCACGGGTTGGGTAGATGTCTCTCTCAGCAGACAAGGAATTACTGAAGCTGAACAGGCAGGAGAACTATTAACGCATGAACACTTTGATGTTGCTTTTACTTCTGCTTTACAACGTGCCCAAGACACTCTTTATGAAATACTCAAAAAAAATTCAAACTGTCATCAGTATGTGCGGGTTCATGAACAAAGCCAAAAATGGTATGAACATTTTGCTGCCACCGAGGGTGACTTATCAGAATTAAAAATTTTCATCTCCGAAAAACTCAATGAACGTTATTACGGTGATCTTCAAGGGCTAAACAAAGACTCGGTGATACAGAAATATGGCCTTGAACAAGTACTCCAGTGGCGGCGCAGTTATAGTATCCCGCCTCCTAATGGTGAAAGTTTGGAAATGACGGCAAAACGTGTCCTTCCTTATTACCGACAACATATCATTCCAAGGCTTGGTGCCGGCGCAACTGTATTGGTTACTGCTCATGGAAATTCCTTGCGTGCACTGGTGATGTACATCGAATCACTTTCTGCCGAGGCCATTGTCCAAAAGGAAATACCCACGGGTATACCTTTAATATATAAATTTACAAATGAATTACAGTTACAAGAATACAGTATGATTAAACCGGAAGCGCCATAGAAATTATTCTTCACCCTATGGATAATAAAGAGGTAATACTGGGCATACCCTGAGAATAGCAAGTTGTAACCTGAATCCGTGACATCAATATGGAGAACACAAAATGACAATATTTATTGCTTTAGGGTTGGTCGCCGCTTTGATGGGAGGACTATATGCTCTTCTTTGCGCGTGGTGGGTTTTACGTCAACCCACAGGACCATCATCACTCCAACAACCTTATCTGGCTATTTTTGAAGGTGCTGTCGCCTTTATGAAAGTTCAGTATAGTGTCATCACTTTAGTTGCCACACTGATTTTTATTGTACTCTGGTTTACTCCGCATTTTGGATGGCTGACTGCCGTAGGTTTTCTTATCGGTGGACTATGTTCCGGACTTTCTGGAGTTATTGGTATGAATATCTCAGTGCGGGCAAATGTTCGCACTGCGGCAGCGGCCCAAATTGGTTTGGCTCCCGCCTTAAAGCTTGCATATCGTGCTGGATCAGTCTCAGGGTTTCTCGTCGGCAGTTTGGCGCTGGCTTCCTTGTGTGGTTTTTATCTGTTGTTGTGGTATCTTCAGGAAGAAGGTCCTATAAATCTTCGTCCAATGTTGGGCTTAGGGTTCGGTGCATCCCTAATTAGCATTTTTGCCCGACTCGGGGGCGGAATTTTTACTAAGGCTGCTGATGTGGGCGCTGATCTGGCAGGCAAACTGGATTTGGGCATTCCCGAAGATGATCCCCGAAATCCAGCGGTGATTGCTGACAATGTAGGTGATAATGTTGGCGATTGTGCTGGTATGGCGGCTGATGTGTTTGAAAGCTATGTCGTTACTCTGATAGCTGCGATGTTAGTTGCCGGTTGGTCACAACCGGGAGACCTGTTGGGACAACAATATCCAATGGCGCTCGGTGCCGTGGCCATGTTTGCTAGCCTAGTGGGTACGCAAGTTATGAATTGGGCAGGCAGTAGACACCCATTAGCCGCATTAACTACCGTTGTCTTTCTAAGTGTAGTCATTTCAGCCATAGGCTTTTTTCTAGTCAGTGTCTATTTGATTCCTGAAAATGCTCCGCATAATGGAATGGTACTATTCTATACTGCTCTTGTCGGGTTGGCCGTTGGTTTGTGTATGGTAGCTACAACCAATTATTACACCAGCACCCGCTATCGCCCTGCACTACAGATTGCTAAAGCATCCCAATCCGGTCATGCAACCAATATTATCACCGGTCTGGCTGTGGGTATGAAATCCACTGTTGTGCCTACGATAGTGATTACTATTGGCATTATCGCGGCCTATATGTTGAGCGGAGTCTATGGTATTGCCGTTGCTACCGTAGCATTATTGGCATTGATGCCTGTTGTTATCTCCATTGACGCCTTTGGTCCGGTAACTGATAATGCAGGCGGTATCATCGAAATGGCTGGGCTTGAAGGAGAAGCTAGAGAAGTCACCGATCAGCTTGATGCTGTTGGAAATACCACCAAAGCAATCACCAAGATTTTTGCTGTTGGTTCAGCTGGATTAGCGGCATTGGTTCTATTTGTTGCTTTCGAACTGGAATTCGGAGAAAAAATGGGGCGTCTGCATTTTACCCTTGATAACCCCTATGTATTAGCTGGGCTATTTGTCGGGTCATTACTGCCTTTTGTTTTCAGTGGTCTTACTTTCGATGCTGTAGGAAGCAGCGCGACACATCTTGTCAATGAAGTACGTCGTCAATTTCGGGAAGATCCGAAGATATTGACCGGCCAGCATCGACCTGATTATTCCAAAGCAGTAGGAATGCTGGCTCGTGCTTCCATTAAAGATATGATTATTCCTGGTTCATTACCGGTTTTGGTGCCATTAGCAGTTACATTTTTATTATTGCCGTTAACACCTCAGGGTAGCGCTGCACTGATGATTGGAGGAATACTGATCGGCGCGGTCAGTTCAGGAATGATTTTGGCATTCTTTCTTTGTACTGGTGGGGCAGCTTGGGATAATGCCAAAAAATACATTGAAAGCGGTAACCTTGGTGGAAAAGGTTCCCCAGCTCACCAAGCTGCAGTAACAGGTGATACAGTTGGGGATCCATGTAAGGATACCGCCGGTCCAGCCATCAATCCTATGCGCAAAGTTCTCAGTCTGATGGCCTTGTTACTGGTACCCTTTTTATTGTAATCTACAAATTCATACTTTTAGCAGGAGAGCAATCATGAAAAAACTAACTCTAACCCCAGAACAATCAGAAATCCTGAAAGAAATTTTGACATCTTCGCTATCCGACCTGAGGATGGAAATTGTTGCTACTGACAATTCTGAATTTAAAGAAATGTTAAAAAAAAGAAAAGCAATACTTGAAACTCTCGTTGATCAATTTGATGGAAGATAATATTTCTTAAATTTGAAAAATAAATTTTAGAAAGACCAGATAAAGTCATTCTATTTTAATAAATTTACTCATTTGTCTCTGTCTTGTTGTCAAAAACAAGGTTGAAGAATGTAAAATGACTTGTCTTTAATAATGCCACTATCCAATCAAAATTATGATTTTTTTCAGTTTCGGAATTAGTATTTAGCATTTGAGTTTTTTGCATCAAATACCCACTAATTCGTTAAAATTTAAGATTTTACCTTATCTACCCTTCTTATTTACTAGTAAATGGAGCTATGTATGTTTTACCGATTTTCCTTACTTATACTTTGTTTTATATTTTCAACAATGCCGATATTCGGCAAAGAAGTTGAGGTAATAAAATTTGAATCATTACCAGATGTTGTGAAAAAAACGGCATCGTCTTTCTTCAATATAAAAAACATCACCAAGATTACAAAAATCAGTGATGAAGAAGAACATATTAGATTCAATTTAGAATCTGACAAAACATTCAATAAGAAAGGTTTTATTGCCAAAGAAATTATACTTGCCAATAATGGAAAAATAATAAAACTGGTACGGGAAGTTCCTTATTTTGCCTTATCTTCCAATCTAATGAATGAAATCCAAAAAAAATTCCCTGATATCAAAGTAAATGAAGTTGAATCTGTTCAATATCATTATTTTGATGTTTCAGGAGAATTAAATGGCCAAAAAACACAATTCAGACTCTATGAGGATGGGACGATAACCCAATTTCAACCGGAACAGAACTAAAATAGTCACTACGTATCACTCACTGCATGCAATTTACAAAAAAGCAGTACTAACTGATCATGTTTGACTTTTATATGACAACTACTTTCATCTTATGGGCTTTCATGTCAGTCACACCAATTCACCGTTCTCCGCACAACCACTTCCTATTCAGAACTATGGGTTCGTGGGTTAAAATGCGTCTGAGCCGCATGAAATTTAATTAAAAAGATGATATATCCAAGCGTCGATCTCCAGGTAAAGGAGGCTAGAACTGCCTATTACCCATAAGTGTTGACATCTAAACAATCAATGAGTTATGTCAGCACATAAATTTTGGTTTTCTTTTAATGCACGACTCATGGGTAATTAGGTAGTCCTAGAGATATTCATCTTACCTCCCCACTTTTTTAGCACCAGTTACTCTAGTTACATTTTCTGGAATCCATATTCACAGAAAAATATATCTTTCATCATCCATTCAAATCTACGTTTCAAAATACAGCAAAACTACGGCCATTTTGACCGGCAATGCCTTTCTCATTCGGTCAAATTGGCCAGATTTGCCATGGACTCGAATAAAAATACCTATTACTTAATGACTTATATCATGGCCCGCTTTTTGCTACATTAATCTTATAATTAAAAATATAAAGGAAAGCGCTATGAAACAATCCTGTTTATTAATTTCTTCAACATCATTACTTGTGTTGATTACCGTGACCTTAATGGGTTGCACGACTGTTGGTACAGGCAGTGGGATTTTAGAATCCAATAAAGATAAAGACTATTCCGTTAAATTTAGCTGGAAAAGTAAAGACGGTGGGCAATCTGGAATCCTAACCACTACATTACCAGATGGAAATGTTTATTCCGGGCCTTTTTTTCAAATTTCTTCCCAGACTGAAATTGATTTCATCGAGCCTTTGTGGTTTGGCTGGGACTATGGTTGGAATGACTGGAGTTATTGGGACACGGGATCAGACATAGGCTTCATCACCCGCTATAGTGGAAAAGTAGTGGCCAATCTTCAAGGAGACAATGGAAAACATATGCGTTGTCGGTTTCACCTTGCTCAACCCTATAAAGGCATGGCTGGTGGAGGGAAAGGAGAATGCCAACTCGAGAAGAACGAGCACATAAATGCCTTTTTTCCTGCACAGTAGGTTTTGTCACTGCTTCCGCAATGATATTTCATATTACAGAGATAAAGCGTTAGCTGCTCAACTATTGAATATCGTCATGACTAATGTACGTTGCATTGCTGAAGAATCAAAGATGGTTAAAACTAGAGTAGGCGGGAATTTAAAACAACTACCGTCATGAATTGTATTAACGCATTATATTTAAACTGCATTTAAGGAGACAAATAATGAAATCCCCAATCATGATCATATTTGCAGTGATATTAATTATTGCATTTACCATGCAGGTGTTAATGTTTTATCGAATCCACGACAGGCTTGATCAACATTTTGCGTTATTGAAAAATCTAAATCATTCTTCCTATCAAGGAGATAGTACTTGGGTTGACAATAACGAAAATTGGAATCCGTACCAGGAGCTGTTACAAATGAGGAATCAGCTAGAGCAGATATTTGATCATTCTATTTTACGGTTTCAAAGGAATTCTCCAACCAAGTCATTGAGAAATTTGTTAGCTATTAATCTGAAAGATGAAAAAGATTATTATCTCGTCACTGTTGATATTCCAGGTACAGATAAGTCAGTAATTGATGTCGCTCTAAATGAAAGGAACTTAACTGTTTCTGTCAATATTGAAGAAAAAAAGGATTCCTCAAATAAAGATATCAATTATCAACAGAATGGAATCTTTAGTGCAAAATTACAACGAACCATTCAGTTGCCTGGTAATGTGGATAAAAGCCGTATGACAACCGAGTATAACAATGGGGTAATGACGATAATTCTTCCAAAAACTAAATCCGGATAATGTTGATTATCAATGAATCTCATACATCAAACTAAAAAGAGGAGAGAAAATGATCGTAAAGAAAAAAAATTCTAACACTGTGAAAAAAGATACAAAGAAAGTGGCTGACACTGAAAATAACGATACCACTGTTTCTGATGTCATGATTGCCGAAGCTGCCTACTATAAAGCTGAGAGTAGAGGGTTTATACCGGGCCATGAATTAGAGGACTGGTTGGAAGCTGAAACCAACCTGAAAAAAAATTAACATATTTT
>CAZGYJ010000037.1:0-20529 GCA_964530345.1 uncultured Methylomonas sp. | reverse complement strand
GAAAAAGTTAATGGATTTTTTTAAGTGTATTGAATATGTCATTAACTATACTTAAGGTAAATAAATTCAATTATAAGGAGATATTTTAGGAATAGGTGGTCTATAGTTTTATTTGATACAGAAGAAAATTACGTGGAGCCAAATAGCATGAGTATTTTTGATCATTACACATCTCGATTCGAGGAGTCTAAAGAAGAGGAGCTAACCATTCAGGAATATCTGGATCTTTGCAAAAAAGACCCATTGGCCTACGCAAGTCCTGCAGAAAGAATGCTGGCTTCCATTGGTGAGCCCAAATTTTTTGATACCCATAATGACCCCAAACTTAGCCGACTTTTTTCCAACAAGGTTATTAAAATTTATCCGGCATTCCGGGAATTTTATGGCATGGAAGAAGTGATAGAGCAAATTGTTTCTTATTTCAAGCATTCTGCTCAGGGACTTGAAGAGAAAAAACAAATCCTTTATTTGTTGGGTCCAGTGGGAGGCGGTAAATCCTCTCTCGCGGAACGATTAAAAGCATTGATGGAAAAAACACCTTTCTATGCCATAAAAGGTTCGCCTGTTTTTGAATCACCTTTAGGGCTTTTTAATGCCGATGAAGATGCTGAAATATTGGAATCAGATTATGGAATTCCAAGGCGCTATCTGAATACCATCATGTCACCTTGGGCAACTAAACGCTTGCACGAATTCAATGGAGATATTCGTAAATTCAAGGTTATTAAAATCAGGCCTTCCATTTTACGGCAGATTGCAGTGACCAAAACCGAGCCTGGCGATGAGAATAATCAGGATATTTCGGCATTAGTAGGTAAAGTCGATATTCGCAAACTGGAACAGTATTCCCAGGATGATCCTGATGCTTATAGTTATTCAGGTGGTTTATGCCGTGCAAACCAGGGAATGTTGGAATTTGTGGAAATGTTCAAGGCTCCAATAAAGGTTCTGCATCCTTTGTTGACGGCGACACAGGAAGGAAATTATAAGGGCACGGAAGGATTTCCGGCAATTCCATTTGACGGTATTATTCTGGCGCATTCCAATGAATCAGAATGGCAGGCATTTAAAAACAACAAAAATAACGAGGCGTTTTTAGATCGAATTTATATCGTAAAAGTACCTTATTGCTTGCGTGTTTCTGAAGAAATCAAGATTTATGACAAGTTGCTGGAACACAGCTCCTTGAATAATTCGCCCTGCGCGCCCGGCACTCTGGAAATGATGGCGCAGTTTGCGGTCTTGTCGCGTTTGCATGAGCCTGAAAATTCCAATATTTTTTCAAAAATGCGGGTTTATAATGGTGAAAATCTAAAGGATACCGATCCACATGCCAAATCCTATCAGGAATATCGGGATTTTGCCGGGGTTGATGAAGGGATGACAGGATTGTCAACAAGGTTTGCTTTCAAAATATTGTCCAGGGTATTTAATTTTGATAATTCAGAAGTGGCAGCCAATCCGGTACACCTTCTGTATGTATTAGAGCAGCAAATCACCAGAGAGCAATTTCCTCCTGAAATAGAAGAAAGATATCTGTCTTATCTAAAAGGTTATCTCACCCAGAAATATATCGAATTTATTGGTAAAGAGATTCAAACTGCTTATTTACAATCCTATTCAGAATATGGGCAGAATATCTTTGATCGTTATGTAACCTATGCAGATTACTGGATTCAGGATACTGATTTCCGTGACCCTGACACTGGAGAGATGTTTGATCGCGCTGCTTTGAATGAGGAGCTGGAAAAAATTGAAAAACCGGCAGGAATCAGTAATCCCAAAGATTTTCGTAATGAAATTGTCAATTTTGTGTTGCGGGCTCGTGCCAACAATGAAGGCAAAAATCCGGCCTGGACCAGTTACGAAAAATTACGTACCGTCATTGAAAAGAAAATGTTTTCAACCACTGAAGATTTGCTACCAGTGATTTCCTTCAATGCCAAAGCGTCACCGGACGATCAGAAAAAACACGAGCAGTTTGTCGACCGGATGGTTGAGAAGGGCTATACCGAAAAACAGGTGCGGTTGCTTTGTGAATGGTATTTGCGGGTTCGTAAATCATCCTAGGGGGTTGTGTGTCAAGAATTGTCGATAGACGCCTTAACGGAAAGAATAAAAGTGCTGTCAACCGGCAAAAATTTATTCGCCGTTTTCGTCAGCAAATAAAAAAAGCCGTTGCTGATGCTATTTCCGATCGAAGCGTCACCGATCTGGAAAAAGGTGAAAAGGTCTCTATACCAGCTAAAGACATCTCGGAACCCTTTTTTCATCATGGTCAGGGCGGTCGGCGTGAACGCATTCATCCTGGAAACAAGGAATTTCAACAAGGTGATAAATTGCCCAGACCCAAAGGCGGTGAAGGGCAGGGTGATGGCAACAAGGCATCTGATAGCGGTGAAGGCTTGGATGATTTTATTTTCGAGCTGACCCGGGAAGAATTTTTACAGTTTTTTTTTGATGACCTTGAATTGCCTGACCTGGTTAAAACCAAGCTGGCCACTATCAATGAGACTAAAAAAATTCGCGCCGGCCATACCAGCGATGGTATTCCAACCAATATAAATGTTATTCGTTCTTTGCGCGGCGCAATGGGACGGCGTATTGCCTTGCGAGCGCCTTATAAAAATCGGATCAAGGAAGCCGAGGCGGAGTTACAGGAATTACTCAAACAGCATGAAAAAACCTATCCGGCAGTTATAGCATTGGAGCAGGAAATTGAAACGCTGAAGAAGAAAATTGAACGAATCCCTTTTATTGACACTTTTGATCTTCGCTACGATAATCGTATTGATCAGCCCAAACCAACCACTCAGGCAGTGATGTTTTGCATCATGGATGTTTCTGGCTCCATGGGTTTTGAAGAAAAAGATATGGCCAAGCGTTTTTTCATGCTGCTGTATCTGTTTCTTACCAGGACCTATGAAAAAATTCAGGTGGTATTTGTCTCCCATCACACCGTTGCCAGTGAAGTAGATGAAGAAACCTTTTTCTATTCAAGGGAGACTGGCGGCACGGTTGTTTCCAGTGCTTTGGAATTGGTCAGTAATATTATTAAGGATCGATTTCCGAGTTCGGATTGGAATATTTATGCTGCCCAGGCTTCTGATGGTGACAATTGGGATGATGATTCCATTACCTGCCGCAAGATCATGAATGAACAAATCATGCCTTATGTGCAATATTATGCCTATATTGAGATAACTGAAGACCGGCATCAAAATCTCTGGCAGGAATATTTGTCGGTCAAATCCGGTTGGGATAATTTTGCCATGCAGCGTATTGAACGGATTGCAGATATTTACCCCGTTTTCAGAAAACTTTTTAAAAAGCAGTTAGCATGACTCAAAAACCGCTTTCAGAAACATCCGAATGGACTTTTGAACTGATCGAAACATATCATAAGGAAATTGAACGCATTGCCGGAAATTTTGGGCTGGAGACCTATCCGGTGCAATTGGAAATAATCACCGCAGAACAAATGATGGATGCTTATGCATCAGTTGGCATGCCTATTGGTTATACCCATTGGTCATTTGGCAAAGAATTTGTCAATAATGAAAAGCGTTATAAAAGAGGACAAATGGGGCTGGCTTATGAGATTGTCATAAATTCAGATCCCTGTATCGCTTATTTAATGGAAGAAAATTCTATGGCCATGCAGGCGTTAGTGATCGCTCATGCGGCGTATGGCCACAATTCTTTCTTTAAAAACAATTATTTATTCAAGACCTGGACCAGCGCTGACGCAATTATTGATTATTTGTTATTTGCCAAGAATTATATTGCCGAATGCGAAGAAAGGTATGGTGAAGATCAGGTTGAAGCATTTCTGGATTCCTGCCATGCCTTAAAAAATTTTGGCGTTGACCGATATAAACGTCCGGTCAAATTATCCATGCAGGAAGAAAAGGAAAGGCAGCAGGAGCGGGAGGAGTACCTGCAATCCCAGGTCAATGAGATTTGGCGGACTTTGCCTAAACTGGAAGAGCAACTGGATATTATTCAGGAAACCCGGTTCCCAATAGAGCCTGAAGAAAACCTGCTTTATTTCATTGAAAAAAATGCCCCGTTACTGGAGCCCTGGCAGCGCGAAATTGTGCGCATTGTCCGTAAAATCGCCCAATATTTTTATCCGCAGCGGCAAACCCAGGTAATGAACGAAGGCTGGGCGACATTTTGGCACTATACCATTCTGAATCAACTTTATGATGAAGGATTAGTGACTGACGGTTTTATCATCGAGTTTTTGCAGTCGCATACCAATGTAGTCTATCAACCTGATTTCGATAGCCCTTACTATTCAGGTATAAATCCTTATGCCCTGGGCTTTGCAATGATGAGCGATATTCGCCGTATTTGTGAAAACCCAACTGATGAAGACAGGCAATGGTTTCCAGAGATTGCCGGTAGCGATTGGCTGGAGACGATGCATTTTGCCATGCAGAACTTTAAGGATGAAAGTTTTATTAGCCAATATCTGTCGCCTAAAGTAATTCGTGATTTCAAATTGTTTTCTGTATTGGATGATGACCGGGAAAAAGAGATTGAAATTACCTCCATTCATAACGAAATTAATTATCAATATATCCGTCAGGCTCTGTCAGAACAGTATAATTTAGGCAGTCTAGAGCCTAATATCCAGGTTTATAATGTTGATTTGAATGGTGATCGTTCACTGACTTTACAGCACAGTCAATACAATCGTATCCCGCTTGATAAAAGTGCTAATGAAGTTGTCAAGCACGTCGCAAGGCTTTGGGGTTTTGACGTGCGATTGGAAACGGTGAAGGAAAATGGCACAGTTGTGCACTCTTACCATTGTAAATTATGAGGGTAGTTCCCGTATCTTTGGAGTTTTAGCGATAGTCAATGTAAATGTTTTGCTGTTTGACCAAGTGGTTTATCCCTAAATGATACCTTTCACGTTTAAGAGTAGTCCATTATAGTTCCAATATCTTCTTCCAGAAGACACCGTCAATACGTCCATGTAGGCTTGATTATGTCGTTCATGACGCATGCGCTTCTTTCGCAAATTTCAGATAGAGAGGTTGGGCATTTCGGAAAACATCAATTAAGTTTTGAATTGATTTACTGTTTGTTTTAGCTGATCAGCAAGATCCAGTAATTCATGACTGGATACAGCAGTTTTTTTCATACCTTGAGTGGTTTGCTCTGATACCTTGCTGATTGAATGGATATTGCGATTTATTTCTTCTGCAACAGCGGTTTGTTCTTCCGCTGCACTGGCAATTAGGGTGTTCATGTCCTGAACAACTTCAATTTTGTTGTTGATGTTTTCCAGAGCCTCACCCGATGACGCTGCTTTTTCCACGCTTGTTGCAGCTTGTTGTTTACCGTTTTCCATAACTTTTACCGCTTCCCGTGCTCTTGCTTGCAATCTTTCGATAGTGGTTTGAATTTCCTGGGTGGATTTTTGGGTTCTGCTCGCCAGAGTTCTGACCTCATCAGCAACAACGGCAAAGCCGCGGCCTTGTTCGCCGGCTCTGGCCGCCTCAATTGCCGCATTCAGCGCCAGCAGATTGGTTTGTTCGGCGATTCCCTGAATAACGCTGAGAACCTCGCCGATACTTTCACTGTCGGAATCCAGTTGATGAATGACGCCGGCGGCATTTTCTACTTCAGCGGCCAAACTGTTAATCGAAGAAACAACCTCAGTTACAATATTTTTACTGCAAGTCGCTTCCTCGTCGGCACAAGAAACCGCATCGGTTGCATTGACAGCATTTTTAGCTACTTCCTGGGAGGTTGCTGTCATTTGCTCCATCGCTGTTGCTACCAGGGTGGTTTCGGATTTTTGCTGACTTACACCGCTTTCAGTTTGTTGGGCAATGGTTGCCAGGTTTTGGGCATGTTGTCCCAGTTTATCGCTGGTCAAGCGAATTTCATCAATAGTTTTGGCTATTTTTTTGACAAAGCCATTAAAGCTGGCAGCAACCCATGCTAATTCAGTTTTGCCTTTTACTTTTAAACGTGAAGTTAAATCGCCGCCGCCACCTGAGATATCCTGTAATTTTAATGCCAGATCAGTCAATGGATTGACGATAATTTTTGCAATTGCAAGATAACCTGAAATGCAAAGAATTAAAATGGCAATAAAAGTTAACCCGGCGGCAGCCCAAAGATGGTTGTTTAATTGAGCATAGGCGGGTTCAAGAGGTCTGATGATCTCAAAAGCGCCGTGTAAATCGCCTGCGCGTTTATTTTCCATTGGGAAGCCCAGGATGTCCCGGCCGTCATTGCGATGCCAGAGCTGTTGTGACGTAGCCGGATCGCCATGACAAACCTCACATTGTTTTTCCAGTTTTACTGACCTGAAAAACCGTAATTCATCTTTTTCTTCATCGACAATAGAATAATCAAGCTTTTCTGGGTTGTTTTGAAAAAATTGTAATGCTTGTCTTTCTACGGCATCAGCTTCGTTATTAGGATTCCGAGCCCCGATTCTTGGCGCCCTAAAGCGATAATTGCCTTCTTTGGCTTTGGCTCTTAAAGTATTCCAGGCGGTTGCAATTGGAACAGTTGAAACAATTTTTTCAATACGTTCCTGGCCGGTATTGTTTTTGGCGATTTGACGAAGTAATTCAGGCGAAAAAACGCCTTGTTTCCATGTCTGTACGGTTTTTTCCCGGACAGCTTCGGAAAGAAGTATTTGATTTTTTGCAATTTCTGCTTCGCTTTCTATGATTTGTTGTTTCGCCATATAAGCGTAAAAAAATAACGAGGCAGCCGCCAGCAAAATTAGTGCTGTGGTTATCACTAGAATAACCTTGGTGCCCACCGAGTTCCAATTCATCATTTCAAGTCTCTCCTTCCGAATGGGAAGTATTTTTGATGCAGTTTGTTTTTAAGATAAATCTGTTCAATAATAAGAAGATTAGTCTAGTTTTTTGAGTTTTGAAGCTTAATAAACTGATTTCTCGATTTTTCACACAGAGTACGTCTTAATTAATGGAAAAAATAAAAGTTTTATTTGTTTGTATGGGTAATATTTGCCGCTCCCCAACGGCGGAAGGGGTTTTCGTTAAATTAATTGAAGAACAAGGTTTGGAGGATCGGTTTGAAATTGATTCGGCCGGCACACACGCTTATCATGAAGGTGAGGCGCCTGATTTGCGGGCGCAAAAGGCGGCGCAGGCCAGGGATGTTAAGTTAAAACATCTTAAAGCCAGAAAGGTTGTTGTTGGTGATTTTGAAGATTATCACTATATATTGGCTATGGATCAGGATAATTTTTCAATATTGACCGAAGCTTGTCCTGAACAGCATCAGTATAAAATCAAATATTTTATGGACTATGCGCCGCATCTGGAAACAAGAGAAGTGCCTGATCCTTATTATGGCGGACGATATGGCTTTGAAACGGTTCTGGATTTGGTGGAAGAAGCAGCGAAAGGCTTTGTCAATACTTTGAAACAAAATGGAGAGCTATGATGAAAAAAACGACTACTTTTGGCCTGATTGTAGTATTTCTAATCAGTTTGTCTTTTCCTATCAGTAGCTATGCGGAAGTCAAGCAGCAAACAGTGACGCATGTGGTCTTGGTTTGGTTGAAAAAACCGGGCAACAAGGCGATGCGCCAGCAATTTATTTCAATCAGCAAGCAGCTCAATGATTTGCCGGGCATTATGTATCGCCATGTGGGCGAGGTTATGGCAAGTGAGCGGCAAGTCGTGGATGATACTTTTGATGTTGCTGTCACCGCAACATTTAAAAACAAAAAAGCCTTGCAAGCCTATCTTGACCATCCTCGCCATAAGGAGATTATTCATCAAAAGCTAAAACCGATGATTAATCGGGTGGTTATATATGATTTTGCGGGTCAATAGGTCTGTTTATGTCAATCATATCAAATACAGTCGGTTATCTGGATGATGATGTGCATTTGGAAGCTTTTTTTGCCTATGATGATGCGCATGAAGGAAGAAGGCCTGCGGTATTGATTAATCATGCCTGGGGTGGGCGTGATAATTTTGTTGCTGACAAGGCAACAAAAATGGCTGAACTGGGATATGTTGGTTTTGCCGTAGATATGTATGGAAAGGGTGTTTTAGGTTCCAGTGTTGAAGAAAATGCAAAATTAATGCAACCGTTCATGGAGGACAGGAAAATGCTGCGCAAACGAATTTACGCAGCATTGAATGCGGTCAAATTATTGCCCTGGGTTGATGATAATAAAATTGCTGCAATTGGTTTTTGTTTTGGCGGTCTATGTGTGCTAGATCTGGCTCGATCCGGCGCAGATATTAGAGGCGTGGTTAGCTTTCATGGCTTGCTAGCGGCGGCTGAAAATATTAGCAATAACCAAATCAAGGCCAGGATACTGGCTTTGCACGGACATGATGACCCCATGGGACCACCAGAACAGGTACTTGCTTTTCAGAATGAGCTAACTAAAGCTGGTGCTGACTGGCAAATGCATATTTATGGCAATACCATGCATGCTTTTACTAATCCTGTCGCTAATGATCCGTCATTTGGGACGGTTTATCAGCCAGATGCCGATCGACGCTCATGGATTGCGATGAAGAATTTTCTTGACGAAGTTTTCTCTGATTAACATTCTGTTTGTTTCGACTTAGATAACTAATTTTGTTATAATTTCCAGGTTTTGTTGCTGGGCAATACGGCCAGCTGCTTCTTGAATCCACGATTCATTTTCAAGGGATTTTTATGTCGATAAGATTTTCCTTTTCGGCATTATTTATATGACAATTTGATGACAGACTTCGCTAAAGAAATCATTCCTGTAAATCTCGAAGACGAGATGCAGCAATCGTATCTGGATTACGCCATGAGCGTGATTGTAGGGCGAGCCCTTCCAGATGTTAGAGATGGTCTAAAGCCGGTTCACAGGCGTGTTTTATATGCGATGAGTGAGCTGGGAAATGACTGGAACAAACCCTATAAAAAATCAGCGCGTGTTGTTGGTGATGTGATTGGTAAATATCATCCTCATGGCGATACCGCGGTTTATGACACGATAGTCCGGATGGCGCAGCCTTTTTCCATGCGCTATATGCTGATTGACGGCCAGGGGAATTTTGGTTCTGTTGATGGTGATTCTCCGGCGGCCATGCGTTATACCGAAGTGCGTATGGCTAAAATCTCTCATGAGCTTTTAGCTGATCTCGATAAAGAAACCGTTGATTTCGCACCAAATTATGATGACTCTGAAACTGAACCAACGGTATTACCAACCAGAGTGCCAACGTTACTGATTAATGGCTCATCAGGTATTGCTGTTGGTATGGCGACTAATATTCCACCCCATAATTTATCTGAAGTAGTTTCAGCGTGTCTAGCCCTGATTGATAATCCTGAGCTAAGCATTCCACAGTTAATGGAATATATACCCGGCCCGGATTTCCCAACGGCAGCATTTATCAATGGTGCTTCTGGAATCGCAGATGCTTATTTAACCGGACGCGGCAAGATTCATATGCGGGCGCGTTGTCATTTTGAAGAGTTTGGCGATGGCGGCAGGCAAGCCATTATTGCAACTGAATTGCCCTATCAAGTGAATAAGGCAAGATTGCTGGAAAAAATTGCCGAGATGGTCAAGGATGGCAAGCTGGAAGGAATTTCCGGTTTGCGTGATGAATCTGACAAGGATGGCATGCGTATGGTTATTGAACTTCGCCGGGGTGAAGTTCCGGAAGTGATTTTAAATAATCTTTATAAACAGACCCAACTCCAGACGCATTTTGGCATTAATATGGTTGCATTGCTGGATGGCCGGCCACGGTGTATGAATCTAAAAGAAATTTTAGATGCTTTTATCAATCACCGGCGTGAAATTGTTACCCGCAGAACCATTTATAATCTGCGCAAAGCTCGCGAAAGAGCCCATGTTTTGGAAGGTTTGGCGGTTGCGCTAGCCAATATTGATGACATGATTGAATTGATTAAGTCATCAAAAAACCCTGCGCAAGCCAAGGCAGGGTTGTTGGCCAGAACCTGGGAAGTCGGAGTGGTCGCATCATTGCTGGATCGAGCAGATTCTTCCCGCTCCAGGCCCGAAGATTTGGCGCCGGAGTTTGGTATTGTGGATGGCGCTTATCGACTTTCGGAGGCTCAGGCTCAGGCTATTCTTGAATTAAGACTGCATCGTTTAACGGGACTCGAGCAGGAAAAAATTGTCAACGAATATAAAGGCCTGCTCGAGCAAATTGATGAATATCTGGAAATTCTAGGCAGTGATGTCAGGTTGATGGCTGTTATTCATGAGGAACTGGAAGCAATTAAAGAAGAATACGCCGATGCCAGACGTACGGAAATTATTCATGATTACTTGAATTTATCGGCCGAAGACTTAATCACTGAAGAAGACATGGTCGTGACGATGTCGCACGAAGGTTATGTAAAAGCGCAACCTTTAGGCGATTATAAAGCACAGCGCCGAGGAGGAAGAGGTAAATCCGCAACGGCTACCAAAGAAGAAGATTTCATCGATAACTTAATTGTGGCTAACAGTCACGATACGCTGTTGTGCTTTTCTTCCGCCGGGAAAGTTTATTGGTTAAAGGTTTTTAATCTTCCCATTGCCAGTCGAACCGCAAGGGGTAAGCCCTTTGTCAATTTATTGCCTCTGGAAAAAGGTGAAAAAATCAACGCCATGCTGACCGTTCGGGAATACACGGATAACCAGTTTGTGTTTATGGCGACAGCCGCTGGAACTGTGAAAAAAACCCCATTAAAAGAATTTGAGCGGCAAAGAACCAATGGCAAAATTGCTATTGATCTGAGAGGTGATGATACCTTGGTTGGAGTGGCTATTACTGACGGCAAACAAGATGTATTGTTATTCAGTAGCTCTGGCAAGGCGGTGTGTTTTAATGAATCAGATGTTCGATCAATGGGACGTCAGGCGGCTGGCGTGCGAGGAATCCGTTTACAGGAAGGCCACAAGGTTATTGCACTAATTATTTCCTCGGAAGGAACGGTCCTCAATATTACCGAGAACGGTTTTGGTAAACGCACACGGATTGAGGAATTTACCCGCCATAAACGGGGCGGCCAGGGTTTGATAGCCATACAGACCTCAGAAAGAAATGGCGCTGTTGTCGGTGCGGCACTGGTTTCAGATAACGATGAAATCATGTTGATTACCGATGGTGGTACTTTGGTTAGAACCAAAGTCAATGAGATTTCAATCGTTGGCAGAAATACTCAGGGAGTCAAAGTAATTCGCTTGGGGAAAAATGAAAAAGTTGTCGGAATTGACCGGATTGCAGGCCTTTTTGATGATGAATCCGAAAATAGTAATAGTGAAACTGAAGAAAACCAAGAAGGAGAACAATCTTAATGTCACGAATTTTTAATTTTAGTGCTGGCCCATCGATGTTGCCTGAAGAAGTATTACTGCAAGCACGCGAAGAAATGCTTGATTGGCAGAAAACCGGCATGTCGGTGATGGAAATGAGTCATCGGGGTAAGCATTTTCTGGCCATTGCTGAGCAATTGAGTGCTGACCTTATTGAATTACTGAATATTCCCGATAATTATAAGGTGTTATTTTTGCAAGGGGGAGCGACAGCGCAATTTGCTATGATCCCTCTAAATATTTTGGCAGGTAAAAAAACAGCCAATTATGTTTTAACCGGTGCCTGGTCTAAAAAGGCGATTAAAGAAGCGAAGAAATATTGTGGCGTTAATATTGCTGCCAGTTCGGAGTCGGATAATTTTACTTCGATTCCCGATTTTAATAGCTGGCAAATTGATCAACAAGCCGGCTATCTACACTATACGCCCAATGAAACAATTCACGGCGTTGAATTTCATCAGGTGCCAGAAGTCACTGATCTGCCACTGGTAGTTGATATGTCTTCCAATATTTTGTCAAAGCCTCTCGATATTAACCAATATGGTTTGATTTATGCTGGTTCTCAGAAAAATATGGGGCCGGCTGGTGTGACCGTGGTGATTGTCAGAGAAGATTTAGTCGGAAATGCCGATGCGGCAACGCCAAGTGTGTTTGATTATGCAGAGCAAAGCAGCAGTGATTCCATGTTGAATACCCCTGCCACTTATAATTGGTATTTAGTAGGCTTGGTATTACAATGGTTGAAAAAGCAAGGTGGATTAGCTGCCATCGAAAAAATTAATATTAGAAAATCAAACAAACTCTATCAGTTTATTGATGAATCATCTTTATATTCAAACCCTGTTGATAAAGCATGCCGGTCGAGAATGAATATACCGTTTATTCTTAAGGATTCAGCATTGGATTCCGAATTTTTACAACAAGCCCAAGCTAATGGTCTGGAAGCTTTGAAAGGACACCGTTCTGTGGGGGGCATGCGGGCAAGCATCTATAATGCTATGCCAGAACAAGGTGTAGATGCTTTGATTCACTTTATGGCTGAATTTGAAAGAACGCATTAATAGCTTGCCATCATGACTTCCGTTGAACCTTTATCCGAATTAAGAAATAAAATCGATACGATTGATAAAGAAATTCTGCAGTTGATTAATCAACGAGCCAGCGTTGCTATTGATGTCGCAAAGACCAAAATGGCAGAAGGGGAAACGGGCTGTTTTTATCGTCCCGACCGGGAAGCATTGGTACTACGAAGAATTAAAGCACTCAATCAAGGACCGCTGGATGATGAGTCTGCAGTCAGGTTATTTCGGGAGCTGATGTCAGCGTGTTTGGCTTTGGAAAAACCATTGCAAGTAGCCTTTTTGGGACCGGAAGGCACCTTTACCCAGCAGGCCGCCTATAAACATTTTGGTCATGCTGCCTGTACAATTGCGGCAACGTCAATTGATGATATTTTCAAACTTGTTGAAAATGACCAATGTCAGTTTGGTGTAGTACCGATTGAAAATTCTACCGAAGGAGTGATTACCCATACTTTAGATCGATTTATAACATCGCCACTACAAATTTGTGGCGAAGTAGAAATCAGGATTCACCATAATTTGATTGGCTCGGTAGAGCGGCTTGCCGATATCACGGAAATTTATTCGCATCAGCAATCGTTGGCTCAATGCCGAAAATGGTTAAATCGAACTATACCGGATGTACCATTAACAGCGGTTAGCAGTAATGCGGAAGCCGCTAAACTTGCCGCAAAACAGCCTGATAAGGCTGCAATTGCAGGCGAAATTGCGGCAGATTTGTACGATCTGAAAATTCTGGAAAAGAATATTGAAGATGAAAATGACAACACCACGAGGTTTTTAATTATCGGGTCACAAATTGCCAACAGCACTGGAGATGACAAAACCTCCTTGCTTATTTCGACCGGTAATCAGCCTGGAGCGCTCTATAAAATTTTAGAGCCTTTTGCAGAATATGGCATAAGCATGAACCGGATTGAATCACGTCCATCTCGGCAAGGATTGTGGGAATATGTGTTTTTTATCGATATTGATGGTCATTTTCAGGATCCGCAGATCCAGAAAGTTCTGGAATCATTAAAACAACGCGCTGAGACTGTCAAGGTATTAGGTTCTTATCCAAAAGCAGTTTTATAAAAAGTTATTGCAACCTAAAGATTTAAGCTGAAAGTGACTAAACAATCCCTTTTTCAATTAGCCGTTCCCGGCGTTCAACAGTTAGTGCCTTATGCCCCGGGAAAACCAATCACTGAATTGCAGCGCGAGCTGGGTTTGGAACATATCGTGAAGCTGGCTTCTAACGAAAATCCATTAGGGCCCGGTCCGAAGGCGATTGCAGCAATCGAGACAGCATTACCAGATTTGGCAAGATATCCTGATGGTTCAGGGTTTTTATTAAAGCAAGCTTTATCCAGTCGCCATGATATTTCAACTGAGCAAATTGTTCTGGGCAATGGCTCCAATGAAATTCTTGAGCTATTGGCGAGGACTTTTTTAACGCCTGATACCGAAGTCATTTTTTCCCAGCACGCTTTTGCCGTTTATCCTTTGGTGACACAGGCTGTCGGAGCACAAGGGAAAAGTATTCCTGCCTTGAATTATGGGCATGATCTTGATGGCATGTTGAAGGCAGTGACTGCAAATACACGCATGGTCTTTATTGCTAATCCCAATAATCCAACTGGAACTTTTTTGCAGCATGATGAACTGGAATCTTTTTTAAAATCGCTTCCTCAGCATGTGATTTGCGTTCTTGATGAAGCTTATTACGAATTTATAAACGAGCAGGAAAATTTTAATTCCAGGCTTTGGCTGGAGCAGTTTGCCAATTTAATTATCACACGTACCTTTTCAAAAGCATACGGTCTTGCCGGATTAAGAGTTGGCTATGGTTTGTCATCGGTTGAAATGATCGATCTTCTCAACAGAGTTCGCCAACCTTTTAATAATAATTCGTTGGCTTTAGCTGCCGCACAAGCTGCTTTGGACGATAGTGATTATTTGCATAAAACCCTGGATCTTAATCGCCAGGGCATGAAGCAATTAACCGAGGCTTTTTCAGACCTCAACTTGTCCTGGATTCCTTCTTCGGGTAATTTCGTTTCTGTGGATTTACTCCATCCTGCTTTTCCAGTTTATGAAGCTTTATTGAAAAAAGGGGTTATTGTCCGGCCAGTTGCAAATTATGAAATGCCAAATCATTTACGGATTAGTATTGGCACACTGGAAGAGAATCAATTTTTTATTGATGCTTTATCTGAAGTACTAAAGGATGTTTAATAAAATCTGCATCATTGGCGTGGGTTTGATTGGTGGCTCGATTGCGCTAGCTGCACGGAAAAAAAAGCTTTGTTCTGATATTGTTGGTTTTGGCAGGCTGGAAGATAATAAAAACCTGGATTTAGCTCAAGCAAAAGGTATCATTGATCACCATTATTTTGACATAAAGTCGGCTGTTCAGGGAGCGGACTGCGTTGTTATAGCAACGCCTGTTGGCGTGATTGAAGATATTTTTATTCAATTAAAAGACCATTGGTCTGATTCTGCTGTTTATTCCGACGTAGGCAGTACCAAAGTGAATGTAGTTAAGGCAGTTGAAAAAGTATTCGGCTTTATGCCAGAAAATTTTGTTCCGACGCATCCCATTGCAGGGGCTGAACAGAGCGGTGCAGAAGCGGCAATCGATAGTTTATTCGACAAGAAACGCTTGATTATCACACCAACATTGGAAACTTCTCAACAGTCATTGTCGAAAATGCAGCAATTTTGGGAGATGTTGGGAGCATCCATTTCAATCATGGATGTGGAGCATCACGATCATGTTCTTGCCGCCACCAGTCATTTACCACACATTTTGGCTTTTTCTCTGGTCGATTTGTTGGGGAAAAAGGATGAAAAAAACGAGATTTTTAAATTTGCAGCAGGCGGTTTTAAAGATTTTACACGGATTGCATCCAGTGATCCTTCAATGTGGCGAGATATTTGCCTAGCCAATAAAAATGAAATAACTCAATTAATCCAGCAGTTACAAAACGAATTGGAGAAAATCTCTAAAATGCTGGAAAACGATGAAAGTCAAATGCTTTTCGATACTTTTGATAATGCGCGGAAAGCAAGACAGCGGTTTCTTAATCTTTTTGAGCAGTAATAATGTCTAAATCAATTAATTTTATGGTCGAGCCAGGTGGCAAGATGCAGGGCGAGATCAGAGTGCCGGGTGATAAGTCAATTTCTCACCGTTCAATAATGCTAGGTTCGTTGGCAAAAGGGATTACCCATGTCAAGGGTTTTTTGGAAGCTGAAGATGCTTTAGCAACCTTGCAAGCATTTCGCGATATGGGCGTGACAATAAAAGGACCTGATAACGGTGAGCTAACCATTCAAGGTGTTGGTCTGCATGGTCTCAAAGCCCCAGAAAAACCATTATATCTTGGTAATTCAGGAACTTCTATGCGTTTATTGTCCGGGCTATTAGCCGGGCAGAGTTTCGATAGCACCTTGACTGGCGATGAATCATTATCAAAACGGCCAATGAAACGAGTGACTCAGCCTTTGGCCGAAATGGGCGCCAAAATTGCAACCACAGAACAAGGAACCTCGCCGTTACATATTAAAGGTGGCCAATCTTTACATGGTATTGATTATTTGATGCCAATGGCCAGTGCTCAGGTTAAATCATGCGTCTTATTGGCCGGTTTGTATGCTGAAGGGAAAACTTCAGTGACTGAGCCAGCACCAACCCGAGATCATACCGAAAGAATGCTCACTGGTTTTGGTTATTCGGTGAAACGTGAAGGCAACAAAGTAACTATTAATGGTGGCGGCTCTCTTGATGCCTGTGACATTGATGTTCCAAGCGATATTTCATCCGCCGCATTTTTTTTGGTGGGGGCTAGTATTGCCGAAAACTCCGAAGTCTTACTTAAGCATGTTGGCATTAACCCAACCCGGACAGGGATCATCGATATCCTGAAATTAATGGGTGCAGATATTGAAATTTCTAATCAGACGACGGTAGGAGGGGAGCCGGTAGCAGATATAAGGGTTCGTTCCAGTCAACTGAAAGGAATAAACATTCCATCAGATTTGGTGCCATTGGCGATTGACGAGTTTCCAGTACTGTTTGTTGCGGCAGCCTGTGCTGAAGGACAAACAGTTTTGACAGATGCCGAGGAACTTCGGGTTAAAGAATGTGATCGTATACAGGTAATGGCGGATGGATTACAGATATTGGGTATCGATGCCAGGCCAACAAAGGACGGAATGATAATTCAAGGCGGAAAAATAGGAGGCGGTGAAGTTATCTCTCATGGCGATCATCGGATAGCTATGGCTTTTGCGATTGCAGGGTTATGTGCTGATGCCCCCATCACGATACAGGATTGTGCCAATGTTAACACTTCATTTCCGCCATTTGTACAATTGGCTGCAAGTTTGGGCTTGAATATTGAAAGTAAAGAAGTGTCATGAGCATTCCTGTTGTAACGGTTGACGGTCCAAGTGGTGCTGGCAAAGGCACGATAAGCCGGGCAGTGGCGAAAAAATTGGGATGGAATTATCTGGATAGTGGAGCTATTTACCGCGCATTGGCAATTGCTGTTTTAGATCAGGACGCCGGTTTGGATGATGAAGCCGAAATTGCAAGTATTGCCAAACAGATGCAATTAAGCTTTGAATGTAATGAAGAATTAACCGTGTTACTGAGTGGAGAAGATATTTCATCCCGTTTGGGAAGTGAAGAAACTGGCTCTGTCGCGTCAAAAATTGCGGCTTTGCCAGAAGTCAGAAAAGTCTTATTGCAAAAACAACGTGATTTCAAACAGCTGCCAGGGTTGGTTGCTGATGGTCGAGATATGGGGACGGTTGTGTTCCCGGATGCGCGCTATAAAGTTTTTTTAACAGCAGATGCTGCAACGCGAGCAAAAAGACGATATAAACAGTTGATTGAAAAAGGGATTGATGCTAACCTTACACAGATAACTCAAGATATTGAAGAACGTGACCGTCGTGATCGAGAACGTAGTGTGGCACCGCTGGAAATGGCAGAAAATGCACATTATATTGATTCTTCAAACAAGAGTATAGTAGCGGTAATCAATGAAGTCCTTGATTTTATTGATTGATTTTTTGGGTGTTTGAACAATTTGATATTTTTATCGCACGTTTAAGCAATTTTTAACTTTGAAATAGATAAGCTTGCTTGCATTAAAGTAAGCGCGGGAAAGAGAAAATGAGCGAAAGCTTTGCAGAATTATTTGAAGAAAGTTTGGCCAAAACAGAGATGCGGCCAGGGGCGATGTTAACGGGTACTGTTATCGATATTGAAAACGATATGGTCATTGTTAGCACACAATCGAAGTCAGAAGGCGTGATTCCGAAATGGCAGTTTTTAAATGCCGATGGCGAACTGGAAGTTCAAATAGGCGATGAGGTCGAAGTTGCCCTGGATATGTTTGAAGACGGACTTGGTTCGACACTTCTTTCCCGTGATAAAGCAAAGAAAAATAAAGCCTGGGCAGAGCTTGAAAAAGCTTTTGAAAATGATGAAATCGTCGTTGGCCGCATTAATGGTAAAGTTAGAGGTGGTTTTACTGTTGCTATTGGCGCTTTACGAGCATTCTTGCCAGGTTCTTTGGTTGATGTTCGCCCGATCAGAGACACCAGTTTCCTGGAAGGCCGGGATCTGGAATTCAAAGTTATTAAAATTGATCAGAAACGTAATAATGTTGTATTGTCTCGCCGTGCCGTGGTTGAGAAAGAGTACAGCGCAGAAAGGGAAGCCTTGCTTGAAACATTGTCTGATGGTGCTGTAGTTACAGGCATTGTCAAAAACCTGACTGATTACGGTGCATTTATTGACTTAGGCGGAATTGACGGATTGTTACACATTACCGATATGGCATGGCGCCGAGTCAGACATCCATCCGAATGTGTTGAGATTGGCCAGGAAATTCAGGTCAAAGTATTAAAATACGAAAAAGAAAAAAATCGTGTTTCATTAGGTATGAAGCAAATGGCTGAAGATCCGTGGCAAAATATTGCCCGTCGTTATCCAGCTGGGACACGCGTTTTTGGTAAAGTAAACAATCTCACTGATTATGGTTGTTTTGTCGAAATCGAAGAAGGTGTTGAAGGACTTGTTCACGTCTCCGAAATGGACTGGACTAATAAAAATGCTAATCCTTCTAAGATTGTTCAACTTGGGGACGAAGTTGAAGTCATGATTCTGGAGATCGATGAAGAACGTCGTCGTATTTCTTTGGGGATGAAACAATGTAAGCCAAATCCTTGGGATGAATTTGCCGCGACACACAATAAAGGCGATAAAATCAAAGGTAACATTAAATCAATCACAGATTTTGGTATCTTTATTGGATTGGAAGGCGGAATCGATGGCTTGGTGCATATGTCTGATATTTCCTGGAACGATACCGGCGAAGCTTTAATCAGAGATTATAAAAAAGGGGATGAAGTGGAAACTGTAATCCTTGCTGTTGATGCTGAACGCGAACGCATTTCTTTGGGTATTAAGCAATTAGAACAGGATCCTTTCCAAAATTACCTTGCTGTCCATGAAAAAGGCAGTATAGTGAAAGGTGTTGTTAAAGAAGTAGATGCGAAAGGTGCTGTTGTTACCTTGGCGGATAATGTTGAAGGTTATCTAAGAGCTTCTGAAATTCAAAGGGACAGGGTTGAAGATGCAAGAACACACCTGAAAGAGGGTGATGAGGTAACTGCTAAATTCACAGGTGTTGACAAAAAGAATAAAGCAATTTCCCTTTCTATCAAAGCAATGGAAAGAGATGATGAAGTTGCGGCGATTAAAGATTTTTCTGCCCAGGCAACAACGCCTACATTGGGTGATATTTTTAAACAAATAGAAAAATAGTATTTTGAAAATCTGGGCATATTGATAGTTCTCTATAATATGCCCATTTTTTTGAGAACAGATTTTATATTTACTTTTATTTTCAATATGATAGAAAGTAAGTATTAGATATGTTGACAGTTTGAACAAGGTGAAAACACCCTTTTTTACTTTGATAGAAGATAAATGGTTAATTTTTTTTCATTTGAGTATTTTGTAAATGGAAAATTCAACCCCCTTTCTTGAGTGCAGGATTAAAAGTGACAAAATCTGAATTAATAGAAGAGCTTGCAAGAAAACAACCCCATTTGGAATTAAAAGATGTAGAACTGGCTGTTAAGTGCATTCTTGAACAAATGAGCAATGCTTTAGCATCGGGAGAACGTATAGAAGTGAGAGGTTTTGGTAGCTTCTCATTACATTATCGTCCCCCACGCATGGGGCGAAATCCTAAGACTGGTGATTCAGTTGCTCTTTCATCAAAGTATGTCCCGCATTTTAAACCGGGTAAAGAATTACGAACTCGTGTTAATGAATCGCGGGAGAAATACAAGATAGTGGATTAAGATCCGAAAATATAACTTGTAAAGATATACCTATAATCTTCAAAATTGCGAACCGAACAGACAAGAATATTGCTGTTATTTTTTGAAGCAATTGAATAAAGCGGCTGGTTGAAGTGGAGACAGCCGTCAATTCACAAACTTATCAACCATTAATAAATCATGGCGCTATTATCAAAAATAATTCTAATTTTTATTTTTTTGCTAATAGCGGCTATTGCCCTGGCTTTTTCTCTATTAAATTTCCAACCGATTGAAATCAATCTATATTTCACTACAATTCAGTTACCTTTAGTTGTTGCGTTAACAATCGAATTGTTCGCCGGGATTGCTATAGGATTTTTTGCAGCATTTTTCAAAATATTTCGATTAAAAACCCAATACGCGAAATTAAATAAGCAACTGAGTAAATCAAAGTAGTCTAAAGCTAGCCTGCCAAAAACCGAAATAATTGGGATCAATTAAGTAAGGTCAGAAATAAGTGAATAATATTTACACTGACCCTTTATTCTATTTCATTCTGACCCCAAATATTTTTCGTTATGACCGTTCTATTACGCTTGCTTGCATGTAAAAACGCTCAATTTGCACGCAAAGATTTATGAAATTGTAGGTATCTACTGTAATCGATATGTTTCTATCTGTATCCGTGAAAGTGACTTTTCCTCCGTCCTCAAAATTAAAACTTCCATGACCAATAGAATTTCTTATTAAACAGTGCAACCCTGT
>CAZGYJ010000036.1:7971-20556 GCA_964530345.1 uncultured Methylomonas sp. | reverse complement strand
TATAGAGTACGGCCACACCATCAAAACACCGACTAAAAATTTTGCTTTCAGCAACATCTAAAACCCGGTTGTCGATAACATTTCATGGCTACCATTTCCTGAAGCACGCTTTTTCGGATAACAATGCATCACTAGCGAACGATCGTTAGGAGAACTTGAGTACCTCCCGAAGTGAGTTAACAATACAATTTCTGCCAACAAATTACAATTTTCAAGCAAACGGGCTTACCGTGTTGCAAGCATCCACTGAATTATCTATTTAAGTAAACACCAAGAAAAAAGCCGGTAAAAAATTACAAATAAATATGTTTATCCACATTGACATTTAAAAAAACAGCCTAACTTCCTAACCGGTAAACTATTTTTTAAAACTTCCCAACAGACACATAACCAATTGATTTAAAATAGTTTATAAAAAAAGTGTGAAATATTACCGTTTTAAGACAACACTCGAAATAACTAGCCTTCAGCCTGTTTTTTTCAAGTTACCCACAGGATTATCCACAGGAATTGTGGACAAATAAAATCTCGAATAAAGTTGACAACCATGCACAAAAAAGTGAGTATTTTTCTTGATTATTTTGCGTCCAGTAAAAAATGCGCAGCTGCAATTAATCTGGTCATTGCTGCCATTGTCATCACACCACTTTGTGGACTGCTATTCCAATGTGGATGTAATTGGCCCTGGAATGGCTTAAATGATTTCTGTAATTACTATCATCCCGAAGCAATTCATAAATGCCCCTGGTGCTCATCACTGGTGAGTGGATTATTTTCATGCAGCATCAGTATTCTGGCGGGTATTTGGGTATCCATTTCAGATTTTCCAAGTACTACTGGAAAAACATTGATATCCCGATTATTTTCTGGGTTTTTCGCATTTTTAATAATGGCTGCCCTTACCGCCATCATTGCCGCTTATTTACAAGACTACCCCGAAGGAATTGGCGGGTTAGTAGTAAACAATTTGGCATGATTTCTGATTTATTCTGGAATAATCCTTATAAAAAAGAGCTAATACTGTTTATCAATACGGCTAAACTAACCTTATTATGTTCTCGCCGCTCTCGAAACTTTATCGAAAGGTTCGGGAAATGCCATAACGGCATTGGTTTCTTGCCGTAACTTGTCCAGCAAAGTGTGATCAAACATTTGCCTAAGCTCTTCTCTGGTCTGATAGGTATCGGCATAAAGCGCCTGAAAACCGCCTAAATCCCTGACAAATTTTTCCAACTTCCTTGTCGTGGTTTTTGCTTGATAATTCTCTACCCTCGGTTCGCCATAAATACCAATATCAACAAACATTTGCTCATCTTTTGTTGGATTGACCATGCCCCGGACGGGCGTTTCAAAAACTTTCATCGGACAAAGCCATAAGGGATAATAATCAACCTCTTTGTGGAAAGTTTCTAAAGATTGACCCAAACTACTGATTGGCACCAGAAAGTCCTGGTCCATGTGGTAAGTGTCATAAAGCTCATGGATTGCTTCGGTTTCTGAAAGCTTGAGCAGAGAAATATCCGGCGGCGACATCCAGCCCAACAAATACCGAAACCAGGCCTGATTGCCAAATGGAATAATCTGTTCCATTTCCCAGAAAAAAGAACGGGTATGACGATGATAATAATGACGCAACGGTATCCATTCTTCATCTGGCACATTTTTTACAAGAAACGATCTGACATGTTCATAAAACCAGGGTTTCCAGAAATGATTAATGGCATTTTCATGTTTCCCAGCTGGTACGGAGTCAGAAAAATGCCCCAACATCAACACCCCTTCCTGTTCGGAAAACATCAACCCTTCCACAAAATCATAAGCCCTTCTAAAAGGTTTGTTGGATTCATCAGTAAAACGCTGGATAAATTCATCTCTTGATTTGAATGGCAAATAAGTTAAATGCACATATTTTTTAGCAGGAACAATAGCCAGTTCTGCACAGACCAAAAACCCCAGGGAACCATAAGACCAGGGAATGGCATAAAAAATTTCCGCGTTTTCATCTGGCGAACATTTCACTAATTCACCATCTGCAGTAACAATTTCAAAGCTTTTACAGATATGCTGAAATAAGCCATATTTATGTGAACTTGATTCGATGCCAAAACCATTCACCAGACCACCAACAGTCAGCGCATCCAGCTCCGGTACCACGGCCAGCGTCCAACCCAAAGGATTCAATGCGGCCGTAATCTGTCCCATATTGACCATCGGCTCAACGCGAACGGTGCGTTTGTCTTTATCAATTTCCAAAATATCCTGCAAATTGGTGTTGATTTGGTAATGTGTTTTTTTATAGTTTCCCTGCTTTAAAGACATTGCCTGCCAACCCGGTCTTGCCGTACACATCGGTACTTTTCCGCCGGTTTCTGTCATCCAGGCTTTAACTTGCTCCTGTACCTTGGCTACTTTTTCAGGATGCTTATCTGGCGCACTGTTTAACCAGAACACCAAACGATTTCTGGCACTCATCCAGGCTTTGAAAATTAAAGATGCGGGTAAAATAAATACAACAACGAAAATTCCGCGGTATTTAATCAAAAAATCAAGCATCGGTTTCTCCCTATTATCGTCCTAACAGTGCGATGCGTACCATTGACAAGCCCCCTTTAATCCTTTTTAACAATCCTGGGTTTTCCCGAAGCCGTTCATGTCCCGGTAACAATTGACCTTTAGCCAAACGACTGATTTTCTTTTTCACTGCCGGATCTAGCTTGCCATCTGCCGCCAACTCAAACAACAAGGCTTTGACATTACCTAAATCAAAAAAATCACGCTGCCAGTTCCATTTAAAATCACCAGCATAGCGGAACCAGGAACCACCGATACCTTCCACTTCGTAATTGGTGCCATCTTCACGTTTTGCAGGAGCAACTTGTTTCCAAAAACCAATTACCTCGCCTTGCTTTTCGTCAATCAAAATCCGATGATAGGGGTAGCGCCACTCTTCAAAGCCTTCCATTTGCACACCTAATGCCCACTCTTCAATCTGCTTTCTGCCGCGAGCGACAAATTCTTCATTCGGCCCCATATTCCAGCGATATTCTGCATCATCGGTGTACATGGCACCCAGATATTTTGGCCAGTTGCCTTCTTTTTCAGCATTACGATTAGCGGCAAGCCAACGCTCTACCATTTCTTCCAGTTCGGCTCTCGGGTACTGTGCCATAAGTCTCTCTTATTATTTAGTTTCTATTTTTATTGCTTTTGTCGGACAGTATTTTTCTGCCATTTTTGCTTTTTGTAACAGATCTTGTGGTGGATTTTCCTGTAATACTGTTAAAATCCCTTTATCATCCACCTGGAAAATTTCCGGCGCTTCAGTCATGCAAGTTGCATGCCCCTGACACAAGTCGTAATCCACTTTTACCTGAAAAGACTTAATTGTTTGTTCCGAAACTGGTTGCGTTTTTGCTTCTGATTGCTGACTTGTTACTTTTTCAGCAGTAACTTCTCTCTTCCGATACCGGACCAAACACGGCTCTTTAGGTTGCACCACCATTTGCTCAAAATCATCCTGGTAAACCTCGGGTGGACTTACCAGTTCAAAGCTATAATTTCTTAGCAAGAAACTGAAAATAGCCTTGATTTGCAACATGGCAAAGGCATTACCGCTGCATTTATGACGGCCACCACCAAAAGCAATCCAGCTAAATGGAATCTTGTCCTCCTGGCGATCTGGATTGTAACGGTCTGGATCAAAAACCTCCGGATTTGGAAATATTTCAGGAATTCGATGCGATACGCGTGGCGAGGTACAAACATATTTACCCGCTTTAATCGTATAATCTTTAAACTTCAAGTCTTTCATCACCTTTCTGATCAAGAATATCAGTGGTGGATGCAAACGCAGGGTTTCCTTGATGACATTTTCCAGCTTATTGGCTTGTCTGAGGTCCTGAAACGTCACCTCACCATCTGCTCCAAACAAATCTTCCAGTTCTTCAATAACTGATTTTAATATATCTGGCCGCTTTGATAACTCGATCAGCACCCAAGAAGCCGTTCCGGCCGTGGTGTGATGACCGGCAAAAATTGCGCCGACCAACATGCCAGTAATTTCATGCGCTGAAAGACTACTTCCGTCATCATAACGCGCATCAATCAGCATCTGAAAGGCATCTTCACTTTTTTCAGATTTATTGGCCCGCTTGGCAATAATTTCAGTAACCAGTTCTTCAATCCTGACTCTAGCCTTATCTCTGCGCCGAAAAACCGGCAAAGGTAAATACGGGAAAACAAATGCCAGCGGATTGATGCCTTTTTCCAGATCGTGATAAATTGTGGAAAACTCCTCGTTTAATTCATAGCGAAATTCATGTCCCAATAAACAGTGGCTGGAAGTATAAATCGTCAGCTGTTTCATAAACGCCAACAGATCAATCTCACCCTGCTCGCCCCAGTCTTTGGTCATTTCCTCAACTTCACCGGCAATCACTTGTGCATAGGTACGCATCGGCTTGTCGCGCAACACCGGCATCAACATTTTTAATTGCTGATCCTTTTTATGTTGCGGCGCATCAAAAACCACGCCCTTGCCAAAAATTGGCGTCATGATTTTATAGGCTGCGCTTTGGTCTAATTGCTCATCCGGAGCACGAAAAAAAGCCTCATTGGCTTCAGGCCCGGTCATTAACACCATTTCCTGATGGAACATGCGAAACTCACCAATTTCACCCAGTTTTTCACGAAGCTTCATCATATATTGAAATGGGTTTCTTCCGAATTTCAGCATATGGCCAAGCAATGGCAAAGCGCCAGGCATTTTAGGCGGGACTTTTATTGTCATCTCGTAATAACTAATTATTTTTGTTTTGTGGCCGCATATGGGGAAATAATAATACATCCCTGATCGAAGGCGAATCGGTAAACAGCATAACTAAGCGGTCAATACCAATCCCTTCGCCCGCAGTTGGCGGCATCCCATGTTCCAGGGCAACGATATAATCTGCATCATAATGCATGGCCTCATCATCACCGGCTTCTTTTTCTTCAACTTGTTTTCTGAATCGCTCTGCCTGATCTTCTGCATCATTTAACTCGGTGAAACCATTGGCAATTTCCCGTCCGCCAACAAAAAACTCAAAACGATCGGTTACGTGCGGATCCAGGTCATTTCGTCTTGCCAAAGGCGACACTTCGACAGGATAAGCAGTAATAAATGTTGGATTCATCAGCCGATTTTCGACAGTTTTTTCGAAAATCTCGATTTGCACCTTGCCCAATCCATAACTTTCCTTAATTGGAATTCCCAGTTTTTCCGCTACTTTCACAGCAGTATCCCGATTATTTATATCAGCTTCAGTTAGGTTCTGATTAAAATGCAAAATGGATTCAACAACCGTCATTCTATCGAATGGCTTACCAAAATCATAAACTTCGCCTTGATAATTTAGCATCGTTGACCCGACCACTTCTTCAGCCAGACCACGCAGCATTTGTTCAGTTAAATCCATTAAATCATGATATTCCGCATAAGCCTGATAAAATTCCAGCATGGTGAATTCCGGATTATGTCGCGTTGACAGGCCTTCATTTCGGAAGTTTCGGTTGATCTCATATACTCTTTCAAAACCGCCAACAACCAGCCTTTTTAAATACAATTCCGGGGCGATTCGCAAATACAACCCCATATCCAGAGCGTTATGATGAGTGGTAAAAGGTCTAGCTGTAGCACCGCCTGGAATCACCTGCATCATGGGCGTTTCTACTTCCATAAACTGGCGCTGATCCAGAAACCGGCGAATAAAACTGACAATTTTTGAACGAATCACAAAAGTGTTTCTTGATTCGTCGCTCATAATCAAATCAAGATATCGCTGCCGATATTTGATTTCCTGATCGGCAATGCCATGAAATTTTTCCGGCAATGGCCGCAGTGCCTTAGTCAACAGGCGAATATCATCCACCTTGACACTTAACTCACCCACTTTGGTTTTAAATAAAGTCCCTTCGGCACCGATAATATCGCCAATATCCCATTTTTTAAATTGTTCGTTATAAAACCCTTCAGGCAAGGTATCACGGGTGACATAAAGCTGAATTTTTCCCGCCATATCCTGAATGTGACAAAAACTGGCTTTACCCATGATTCGACGAGTCATCATGCGACCGGCAATTTTTACCCGAACTGGCTCAGCCTCTAGCTCTTCCTTGGTTTTTTCACCATATTCTGCAATCAATTCACCGGTTACCACATTACGTCGAAAATCGGTCGGGAAAGCCACACCCTCTTCTCTCAGGTTTTTTAATTTTTCCCGTCGCTGCCTGATTTGTTCCTGTTCGTCCTGGTCAATTTCTGTCATGTTTTTTGTACTTTAATTTTCTATTTTGATTTTAAGTTGAGGAATGAAGAACTTTTAATTTTTTCTCCTAATCCAACCCTCTCACTGCAATCAATTAAGAGCATTTGTAATTTTGTAGGTTGGGTTAGCGGTAGCGTAACCCGACAAAATCTAAAAAATGTCGGGTTACGCTACCGCTAACCCAACCTACACGTTGTTAAACTTAATGGCAGTGTCCGAAATCCTCTCCGTCAAGAAAGAACTACTATTTTTGATTTATAGGCCGCTTTTTAAGCTGGCTTCAATAAATTGATCCAGATCTCCATCGAGCACTGCTTGGGTATTTCCTGTTTCAACATTGGTACGTAAGTCTTTGATCCTCGATTGATCCAAAACATAAGACCGAATCTGACTACCCCAGCCAATATCGGATTTGGTATCTTCCAAAGCCTGCTGTTCTTCATTGCGTTTTAGCAATTCCATTTCATAGAGTTTGGATTTTAATTGCTTCATTGCATTATCCTTGTTTTTGTGTTGCGAGCGATCATTTTGACACTGCACAACAATACCTGATGGATTATGGGTTATTCGCACTGCTGATTCTGTTTTATTGACGTGCTGCCCACCTGCTCCACTGGCGCGATAAACATCAATACGCAAATCGGCCGGATTAATATCAATATCAATATCATCATCAATTTCTGGCGCCACAAAAACAGAAGCGAAAGAAGTATGACGACGATTTCCGGAATCAAAAGGCGATTTTCTGACCAGACGGTGAACGCCAGTTTCGGTACGCAACCAGCCGAAAGCGTAATCGCCAGTAAATTTAATAGTCGCACTTTTAATACCAGCCACCTCTCCTTGTGATTCCTCAATCAATTCGGTTTTAAAGCCTTTGCGCTCCCCCCAACGTAAAAACATTCTTTCCAGCATTTGCGCCCAATCCTGCGCTTCTGTCCCTCCTGATCCAGCCTGAATATCCAAAAAGGCATTGTTGGCATCCATTTCCTTGGAAAACATGCGACGAAACTCCAAGTCGGCAACTTTAGCCGCATAATTATCAAGGTCAGCGACGACTGAATTAACGGTTTCCTCATCGTTTTCTGCAACCGCCATTTCCAAAATTTCGGCTGCATCCGATAAACCGTTATCCAGTTCATTAATAGTCTCAACAATGGCTTCCAGTCGTCCACGTTCTTTCCCCAAGGCTTGGGCTTGCTCAGGATTATCCCAAATTTTAGGATCTTCCAGTTCTCTTAATACTTCGACCAAACGTTCACTTTTTTGATCGTAGTCAAAGATACCTCCTAAGTTCATCAGTACGGCTTTTTAAATCAGCTATTTTCTGGATAATTGGATTTATTTCTTGCATTAAAATTGTACTTTAGTGTGTAGTTAGGTTGAAAAGAATTAGGCTCCAATCTCCCTTATGTCTAATGCCATATTATGCTAGAGACCAAATACAGCGTTGTCGGGAAATTAGCTCAAGTTCCCTTTTATGATACAATATTTGCCGTTTCGATGTGTAGCAAACCAACATCGAACAAACTGAAAAATTCTAACAACACACCTTGAGGTTTAACATTATGAATATTATTCAAAAACTATTCGCCGCTTTTGCGATGACACTTGCTTTGGGCAGTATTTCTTCAACTGCAATTGCATATGAACAAGGAAGAAAAGTATTTGCTCCTGCAGACGCCATTGATGCCGTTTTAGCAAAAATAAAAGAAGCGGAAGATGCCATTGACTCAGGTCATGAAGGTAAAGACATTGTTCCTATTGTCAAACAAGCTATGGTTTATTGCAAAGAAATCAACGCCAGTGATAAAGTTTCAGCTAATGTTTCACGTGGTAGAAACCACCTGAAGAAAGCACGTAAAGAATTAAAAGCAGAAGATCAACAAGTAGCTAAACAGCACCTGAAAAAAGCTGCAGAAAAGTTCAAGCAAATCAAAGGTATGCTGTAATTTAAAGCCCGACTTCAAAACAAGGCGTTGTTACGACAGCGCCTTGATCTAAATCTTTAATCCCAACGACTATCCCTTACTTTTACCCTGCCGTTTTCTATTTTTACTGGAAAACATGCGATATTCTCATAAGCAGGAGGAGATCTAAATTCCCCTGTCTTTACACAAAACCGAGCTCCGTGCCTTGGACAAATAATCTCATCACCATCCAGTTCGCCACTCGCAATCTCTGCACCGTCATGGGTACATACATCTTCAATAGCATAAAACTCACCATCTAGCTTAAAGATTGCAACCTCTGTACCATCGACATCAACGATCACATGTTCACCATCTGCAAGAGCATTCTGGTCAATGACATCAACCCAATCAGACATTTTTTATTCTCTTCATGTTTTAAAATAGACATCATAACGAACCAATTTTCCGGCAAAACTTAGATCTGGTTTGCCGCCTAATGGCTCAGCATAATTCGGACTTTTCACAACCACCCGCTTGCCAGCCACTTGCAAAGCACAAGCGAATAAATCTTTTTTATCTTCATCTTCACCAACAATGCCCTTTAAAACGACCAAAGGTTTTTTCGCCAATGCTGATTTTTTTCTTTTGGCAGGAAACATAGGATCAAGATAGATACAATCGGGTGCATTTCCAATGTGTTGTAAAATTTCTATGGCATTCCCGACAATTAATATTGGCGATTTTAAATTCAATTGCTGCATCCAACTCTGATTTTCCAGCCTTGCAAAACCATCATTCAATAATGCCGCTATGATTTTAGACCGCTCAATACTTTTGACTTGATAGCCCATCCGAAAAATATGGAAACTGTCCTGCCCCCAGCCTGCAGTTGCATCGACAACTGTTTTGGTTTTTTTGCCAATTGCCTGAGCTAGTGTCCCCGTTTTAGGCGCTGGCCAGGACGGTTGTTCCATACTACGGGCATCAAATTCAACACTCATTCCTTTTTTTGGCGATTTGATATCAAACAAAGCTAATTTGTTATCGCGCCAAGCAAGAAAATAACCGTTATTATGACTATCAATCTGCTCCTGGGTAATTAATGGTATTTCCAGTTGTTTTGAAAGGCTCTCAGCTTGGGGATTATTGTTTTCTAATAAAACAAAAACCTTCTGATCATTTCTTAACACAGAAAAACATCACATTATTCTGTAGAAATGGATTTTTCCTTATTCTTTAACGCTGCATCCAGGGTATGCCAGGCTAAAGTTGCACATTTTACCCTGGCAGGATATTCTCGAACGCCAGCCAATACCGCTAATTTACCAATAGCATCCAGATCAATTTCCCCATCTTCACCAGTGGTCATTTTATGAAACATCTCGAATATCTCCTCTGCTTCTTCAATGGTTTTGCCTTTGATAATTTCCGTCATTAAAGAAACAGAAGCTGTAGAAATAGCGCAGCCGGAACCTTGAAAACTGGCATCTTCAATAATTCCATCTTTAATCTTCAAAAACAATGTCAGCTTGTCACCGCACAAAGGGTTGAAACCTTCAACTTCACGATCAGGATTTTCCATCACCCGAAAATTTCGGGGATTACGATTATGATCAAAAATAACTTCCTGATACAAGTCGCGTAATTCATCAAACATCAGCCAAAAACCTCAATTAATTGGTTTATTCCTGTCATTAAAGTATCAATTTCCTGCTTGGTATTGTACATGGCAAATGATGCACGCGCGGTCGCAGGCACCTGAAAAAAATCCATCACTGGCATCGCGCAATGATGCCCTGCTCTGACCGCGATACCTAAACTATCCAGCATGGTGCCAATATCATGAGGATGAATTTTCTCCAGGACAAAAGAAAGTATCGCACCTTTTTGAGCAGCTTCGCCAATAATCTTCAGACCTTTAATTTGCTTTGCTTTTTCAGTGGCATAACTGAGTAATTCGGCTTCATACGCAGCAATTTCTGCCATGCCAATTCCAGATAAATAATCTAAAGCCGCCCCCAAACCCACAGTATCGGCAATACTGGGCGTTCCTGCCTCAAATTTATAAGGCACGACATTATATTCCGTTTCTTCAAAGGTCACTTTTCGAATCATGTCGCCTCCACCTTGATAAGGGGGCATGGCTTCAAGCAATTCTTGTTTGCCATAAAGTACTCCTATTCCCGAAGGAGCATAAAGTTTATGACCTGAAAAAACGTAAAAATCACAATCAAGCTCCTGCATATCAACTTCCATATGAGGGACAGCTTGAGCGCCATCAAGCAAAACCTTAATGCCTTTCTCATGTACTGCTGAAATAATTTCCTTGACAGGATTGACAGTCCCCAAAGCATTAGACATATGTGCAACTGAAACCAATCGGGTTTTTTCTGTCAATAACGCCATGAATTGTTCGATAATCAGCTCACCTTGCAGATTAATAGGAGCTACTTTTAATTTTGCGCCAGTTTCTTCGCAAAGCATTTGCCATGGCACAATATTGGAATGATGTTCCATAGCGGTGATGAGAATTTCATCACCCGCTTTCAGGTTAGCTTTCCCAAAAGTTTGTGCAACTAAATTAATGCCTTCAGTTGCGCCACGAACAAAAATTATTTCTTTATGACTTTGCGCATTAATAAAAGCCTTAACTTTTTTTCTTGCTCCTTCATAGGCCGCAGTGGCACGTTCGCTCAGCGTATGGACGCCACGGTGAACATTGGCATAATCGTGGCTGTACATCTTCACGATACTGTCAATAACCACCTGCGGTTTTTGACAAGTTGCTGCATTATCAAGATAAACCAAAGGCCTATTGCGAATTTCTTGCCTTAAAATTGGAAAATCAGCGCGTATTTTTTCAACATCAAAATTCATAATACCCATTCCTTGCGTATTTCCATTTGTGGAAATCGAGCTAATAATTGCTCAAGCACCAAGGCACGAAAATGATTTTGTTGGATTTTTTCGATCATTTCATTTGCGAATGCAAAAGTCAGCATATTCTCTGCAGTTTCCCTATCAATACTACGTGTTTGTAGATAAAAAATTGATGTTTCATCAAGCTGTCCCACCGTAACACCATGAGCACACTTGACATCGTCTGCATAAATTTCCAGTTGCGGTTTGGTATCTGCTTCCGCATCTTCGGACAATAATAAATTTTTATTATTCATTTCTGAATCGGTTTTTTGCGCATCCTGATGAACAATCACCCTTCCTTGAAAAATACCGCGTGCACGCTGGTCTAAAATGCCTTTATAGGTTTCCCGGCTGATCGCGTTTGGCATACGATGATGAATGCGAGTATGGTTATCCATCACCTGCTTTTTTCTTCCCAGATAAAGCCCATTCAGGCAACATTCAGCTGCACACCCCAAATCTGTATTAACTTCATTGCGCGAAGTTTGGCTGCCAAAGGAGAAAACATCATGATTAAATTTGGCTTCCTGTTCCTGATTCACATAAATCCCGCTGAAATGAAACGCTTTTTCACTTTCATTTTGTAGTTTGCAAAAATAGACCTCAGCATTCTCATCAATAAAAATCTCATTTACAGCGGTCGTTAAATAAGCTCCGTCAGTTAAACTGATATAACTTTCAAACAAGTCAACCCGGGCATTTTTGTCAATAACCACAATATTTCTGGTTGCAGCCAGCACTTCAGGGTCAGTTGCGACATGAATGATATGTATTGGCTTGTCCAACTGAATATTTTCCGGCAACTTCAGAAACCAGCCATCGGTAAACCATGCACTATTAAAATGGATAAATCCATGATCTTCACTATCGACTGCTTTGCTGAAATATTCGTAAACTAACTTAGGAAAATGCTGCAATGCGTGAGTCATACTACTTAGCAGCACTTTTGATGGTAAACCTGAAATGTCTGAAAGTTGCTCAGAATATCGACCATTTAGCAAAACCAGATTGAAACAATTTTCAATTTGATAAGGCTCGATTAATTTTTTGTCAATTTTACGTATTGCTTCTGCTGGTTTCGGTAAAAAAAATTTTTTTTCAATCGCAGAAAAATTAACATAACGCCATTCTTCATCTTTGGAAGAAGGAAAACCTTGCTTTGAGAAACTTGCCAGTGCAGCTTTTCTAAGCTGGTTCAACCAAGGTAATTGTTGTCCAGGAAAGATATTATTAAAATCCTGGTATTCAGAAACATACTGATTAGCGTGAACTCCCATTATGCAGCCGCCTGTTCTTCCAACCAGCTATAGCCCTTCTCTTCCAATTCCAGTGCAAGCTCTGGACCACCTGATCTGACAATTTTCCCATCCGCCAATACATGTACATAATCAGGCTTAATATAATCCAATAATCTTTGATAGTGGGTGATCATGACAAATGATCGT
>CAZGYJ010000036.1:0-7871 GCA_964530345.1 uncultured Methylomonas sp. | reverse complement strand
AGGCTTAATATAATCCAATAATCTTTGATAGTGGGTGATCATGACAAATGATCGTCCCGGTGAACGCAATGAATTAACGCCATTTGCAACAACTTTTAAAGCATCAATATCCAGACCCGAATCAGTTTCATCGAGAATGCACAAATTGGGCTCTAATACCGCCATTTGCAAAATCTCATTGCGCTTTTTCTCGCCGCCGGAAAAACCCTGGTTCACAGACCGATAAAGAAATTCCTGATCCATTTCCACCAAGGCAGTTTTTTGCTTGATAATTTTAAGGAAATCCATTGCATCCACCTCATCCAGTCCATGATGCTTACGAATGGCGTTTAATGCTGCCTTTAAAAGGTAAATATTGCTTACCCCAGGAATTTCTACTGGGTATTGAAATGCCAAAAACACTCCTTCTCTAGCACGAATTTCAGGATCCATTTCTAATAAATCTTTGCCTAAATAAGTGATACTTCCTTGCGTGACAGTATAGCCAGGCTTGCCAGCTAAAATGTGTGACAAAGTACTTTTCCCTGATCCATTTGGCCCCATAATAGCGTGTACTTCACCTGCTTTGACTTCAAGGTTAATACCTTTCAGTATCTGTTTGTCTTCAATACTGACATGAAGGTTTTCAATCGTTAACATACTTGATTTCCTGAATTTAAAATTGAATTTGGTATTTGCTTGAGTTTTGTCAGCCTACTGATCCCTCAAGACTGATTCCCAGTAAGGCTTGAGCTTCAACGGCAAATTCCATCGGTAATTCCTTGAATACTTCCTTGCAAAAGCCATTGACAATCATGGACACAGCATCCTCTGGAGAAAGCCCGCGTTGCTGGCAAAAGAACAGCTGATCTTCACTGATTTTTGAGGTGGTTGCTTCATGCTCCACTTGTGCTGAAGGTTGTTTGACTTCAATATAGGGAAACGTATGAGCGCCGCACTTGTCACCCACCAACAAGGAATCGCATTGCGTATAATTTCTTGCATTTTTGGCGCCTTTTAAAACTTTCACCAAACCTCGATAGGTATTTTGTGCTTTTCCGGCAGAAATACCTTTTGAAATAATGGTACTACGGGTGTTTTCGCCAATATGAATCATTTTGGTGCCGGTGTCAGCCTGCTGATAATTATTAGTCAAGGCAACCGAATAAAATTCTCCTATTGAATTTTTGCCAGCCAGGATGCAACTGGGATATTTCCAGGTAATAGCGGAACCCGTTTCGACTTGTGTCCAGGATACTTTTGAATTGTCGCCTCGGCAGTCTGCCCTTTTGGTCACAAAGTTATAAATACCGCCTTTGCCATCCTTATCACCTGGATACCAATTCTGCACAGTTGAATATTTAATTTCTGCGTTTTCCAGCGCAATCAGCTCAACAACCGCAGCATGCAATTGATTTTCATCACGCATCGGCGCAGTACAACCTTCCAGGTAGCTGACGTGACTATCTTCATCAGCGATAATCAAGGTTCGCTCAAATTGTCCAGTATTGGCGGCATTGATTCTGAAATAGGTCGATAACTCCATCGGACATCGCACACCCTTTGGGATATAAACAAAAGAACCATCAGAAAATACTGCTGCGTTCAGTGCGGCAAAAAAGTTATCAGCATGCGGAACCACAGATCCTAAATATTGCTCTACCAATTCGGGATATTCTTGCAACGCCTCAGACATTGGACAAAAAATAACACCAGCTTCCTTGAGCTTGCCTTTAAACGTCGTCGCCACAGAAACGCTATCAAAAACCGCATCAACCGCTATGCCTGCCAATCGCTCTTGTTCGTCTAAAGGAATACCCAGTTTTTTATAGGTCTCCAGCAACTCCGGATCTACTTCATCCAGACTTTTTGGCCCATCTTCCTTTTTCTTGGGTGCGGAATAATAGCTGATTGCTTGATAATCTATAGGATTAAATTTCACAAAAGCCCACTCCGGAGTTTTCATAGTCATCCAATGCCGTAACGCCTTGAGCCGATACTCCAACATAAAGGCAGGTTCGTTTTTTATAGCAGATAATCTCCGAACCACATCTTCATTCAGCCCTGGAGCAAAACTTTCAGTTTCAAGGTCGGTTACAAAGCCTTGCTTGTATTCCTGACCAATCAGATTTTCAATTTGTTGTGCACTTGTTGACATAATCAACTCTATTTAAATATTTCAATATAAACTTGCAACGGGAATACAAATTTCCTTAGGGGGCTTAACAGGTAAAATTAAATCTGCCAGAGTGACCGATTCCAGTGCATTTTGTACGGTTTTGTTAATCAAATCCCAATTACCTTGAATCTCACAACCTGCAGCTTGATCACAACTATGATGCGAAACACTACATTCTGTTAATGCAATAGGACCTTCAAGTGCATAGATGACAGCGGCAACAGATATTTTTTCTGGCGAACGCGCCAATCTATAACCACCTTTAGCACCTCTCACTGAAACTAATACCTTTGCTTTAACCAGCAATTTAAGAATTTTGCTTACTGTAGGCAATGCTATACCAGTTTCTCCTGCAATACCGGTCGCCGCATGGACACCGCAATTTTTTTTTGCAATAAAACTTAAAATGACTGTTGCATAATCTGTCAATTTGCTTAAACGCATCTATTCGCCTCTCATAACAAGGACTATTTTAGTCCTATTTAATTCCATAGTAAAGTACTTGGGAATCCAGTATTCAAATGAAATAGAGAAACAACCGCTAAGGAACTCTAAAAAAAGCAATCATTTATTAAACATGCAAACCAATAATTTAGTTATATTTCACATACTTAATAGCTGCTTTGGTCAATATTGTACCTATGGACAATATTAACTTCGGTAAGAAAGTAATAAATTAGCCTCACACGACGAAGGGAGATTTGAAGAAATTTCAAAATGATCGTGAATGATTCACTTCGAAACGTCATCAGTATAACAACTTATTGTTTGCTATTGACTGAGCGGGATAACCGTTAACAACGGAGCTTTTTTATTTTATGAAATGGTGAATCACTGCTCAAGGGATAGTAGGATTTCTTTATGAGAATTTTTTTAATTGATGCTAATTGAGGTGATGTGATGTTTAAAACCCAAAGACCCCTAAACCAAACAATATATAAACAACTTTCCAATTTTGCCATGTGCTTCTGCTTTGCTTTGGGAAGTTTAGGTTTTTTCTCGGCTGCTCACGCTACTGATGTTGAGTTTACAATCAATAATGAAAACCCCTTTACCTTAGATTTTAGTGCCCAAGACATTGGTGATGAATTCTATATTGATTTCACAAACAGCCTGAGCGGACCAACTTATTTAGAGAAATTAATAATAAGATGGGATCAAGTGTCAATCGACACATCAAATATTACTCCTTATGTTGATTACATAGCGTATCCAAACGGCTCAGCAAACCTGACTTCTGAATCCGGAAATGACTACTATCTGCTTGATGTAGATTTTTCTAGCAACATTGGAAGTAAAATTGGCGCCGCTAGTGTAGGGATTGCTCTTGATTGGTATAACTTCAATCCTAATAATGATTTCGCTGTAACTGTCTGCACAAACTCTTCAAGCTGTGCTGCACCAGTTACAAACCCTGTTCCTGTTCCCGCAGCCGCATGGCTTTTCGGCACAGGTATAATGGGATTGTTAGGTTTTTCTCGGAGAAAAATAACTGGATAATAGTTATAGAAAACTGGCCTTCCCAATCTAAAACAATGAGTGATTCTCAAGCGAGAATTACTCATTGTTACAGTTCCGTTTATTCTCCCAAAACTCTGAAAAGCACTTCTTTCACACTGGTAGGATCGAAAGGTTTATCAAATATGGCCGAAACCCCTGCTTGTTGAATACTATTAATCCTGGCCTCATCCCGTTCACTGGTTACCATCAAAATAGGAATGAAAGGATTATGTAATTCATTGCGAATATATTCAATGAGTTCCTTACCATCCATTTCCGGCATATTGTAATCAGTAACAATCACATCAAATTGATCAGGTGAAGCATTAAATACATCGACAGCCTGTTTGCCATCATTTGCAGTAGTAATATCTTCAATGCCAAGATTGTTGAGTATCCGGGTCACATGCTTTTGAGCCAAGTTGCTATCATCAACGACTAATACACGCAGTGACTCAACATCATATGTGTCAAGTACAATTTCTTCAGGATCAATAATTTCCACCGTTGCTTTTAATGCTCTATGTAAATCATCATGGGAAAAAGGTTTGGGTAAAATAGCAACCACCCCAGCCTGCCGAATAGGATCAAGGGCATTGAAATTTGTTTCACTAGAAATCAACATAAACGGAACATCATCGAGCCCTTCCGTCTGCCTGATTTTTAAAATCAATTCGGACGCTGTCATATCAGGTAAATACAAACTGCTAATAACCAAATCTGGTTTGTATTTATTCAAAACTTCCAATGCCTTGGCACCTGAAACAATCCCTTCAACATTGCCAATTCCTTCTTCCTGCAAATGCTTCATAATCACTTTCAGTTGAGTGGGAGAAGGTTCTATTAATAAAATTGACAAGTCAGAAATATCTATTGTAGACATATCTAATCCTTAAAAAATTAAAAACTGATTGCTCTAAATAATCGTTGTACATGACAAAAATCGTAAGAAATAGGAAATAAAATTTTTTGTCGTGCACAAACCCAAATAATATGGAACAAATCCGAAAACTATCTTTAATATTAAGAATAGAAGATATATCCAGAAATACTTGAATTTTAGCTATCAAATATTTGGCTTTAGTGCTTGAAGGAATTGATAAAACCGTCTTTGTTTGGCATTTCAACACGTGGTAAAGTGATTTTGTTTATATCATAATCTTTGTCAATAATACCATTGAGAACAAGTAAGTATGCTGTTAAAGCATAAATCTCATCATTGCTCAACTTTCCTGGGGCATGTAACGGCATTGATCGGCGAATGAAATCAAAAATAGTTGTCGCATAGGGCCAATAATTACCGATTACCTTATCTGGAGGATCGTCTGTTAAAGAATGTTGGGCGCCCGCCAATTCATCAGCACTCCCTCCAGTTCCTTCTACACCATGACAAGATAAACACTGTTGCTCAAAAATTTTTTTGCCTTTTATTGCAGTGCCTGTCCCCTTTGGCAAACCTTCCCCATTTGGAAAAACATCACGATTCCACTTTTCTACAACAGCATGATTGACTGGCTTACCAAGATTTGGCCCTTGAATGGTTTCGGCATGGGCATAATTCATCATGATAAAAATTAACAATGTAAAATTACGCATAAACATGACTAATCTCCCCATCAGCAGTAATTTTCCAACTTACTATCGCATTATAATGGAAATAACCATGTTTCCCGCGTTGCGCTATTAACGCTTTGCGTGAAGGTTGTTGATAACCTGTTTCATCTATCGCCCTACTCAAAATAATTGCCTCTTTGCCTTGCCACTGCCAGGGGATGCGAAAACGGGTAAAACATTTTGATAAAATAGGTTCTTGCAATTGTGCTTCAGCCCAGGAATTCCCTCCATCGGCAGACACCTCTACTTTGCTGATCTTGCCACGGCCACTCCAGGCCAAACCAGTTATTTGATACAAACCGGAACCATTCATTTGATATCCAGGCGATGGACTGGTAATTAATGATTTGGCATCCATAAAAAAACTAAACTGCCTGGCCTTTCCTGATGGTAATAATTCAGTATATTTTGAGGTTTCATTACGAGTCATACTAGGTCGATTAGTAACATGCAGACGCCGTAACCATTTTACATTTAAGACACCCTCCCACCCAGGCACCAGTAGCCTTAACGGGTAACCATTTTCGGGGCGGATCCGCTCACCATTTTGATAAACAGCAACAATACAATCATCCACTGCTTTGTCTAGTGGAATGCTAACATTCATTGCTGTCGCATCAGCGCCTTCGGCTACCAACCATTTTCCTGCAGCTTTGATTTCGGCCTCATCCAACAAAACTGACAATGGAATTCCAGTCCATTCACTACATGAAGCCATTCCATGAAAATAACCTACCTTGGTTTGAATAGGCTTTGATCGCCAACCTGCATTACTATTGCCGCCACACTCAATAAAACAAAACAGTGAGCGCATGGGATATCGAAGCAAGCTGTCAACAGAAAACATCAGTGGCCTTTTTACCAAGCCATGAATTAAAAGTTGGTGTCGTTTCGGATCAATTTCAGGAACACCATTATGATGACGTTCAAAGTGCAATCCATTTGGTGTTACCGTCCCTTCAAGATCATGAAGAGGCGTCCAAGAAACACCGTTTCCCGGTGCCATTGCATTCTCCATTTTCCAGCGGATGGTTTTTTTTTCATGTTGGGAAGGTTCGCCGTAGTTGGAAAAAGGCTCTCCTGGCTTTAGCATCCAAGCGGGCAAGCTACTGTCAAAAGGTTTAACTTTCGCAAGAAGCTGTGGTGAAACAGCTGTGGCAGTAGAAAAAATCAGGCCACGCTTTAAAAACAATCTCCTATCAAGTAATCCACCACCGGCAACTGAGTCTAACTGATTTTCCATTTTTATCTCCTGGATATCCAGGAGAATGATTGTACTCGATTTGTTTCTTTTTTCGAAAAAAATCCAGTTTAATCAGTTTTTGTTTCAGCTTCGATAGCAAGTCTCTCCAAAATCTCCAACACTCTCATACTGCTTTGTTCCATCTTTGACAAGGCCTCCAGCACTGCTTTTTTATCATTATTTTGCAACGCTTCCAATGCTGAGACACCACTCTCATGGACACTTTGATGGGGAAGTTCAAGTTTTGTAAAAGTCGACAAACTTGAAAAAAGTCGCTTGCCATCTCCGTTGTAATACCATTTTCCCAAACGACATTGATGATGACTGGAAAAATCAGCTGCCGTTTTTTGAGAAACTCTCATTATCACTTTGTAAATTTCCATTTTATAAATTAAATGGTCAAGCTTGACCACTTCCACAAAACTTCGTAACGCGCTTCCTGTAATGACTTGTTGTGCCTTACCCGATAAATGAATCAACTCATTCATTTTCGAATTTGCCTGATTACCAACGTCGCCAAAACCAACTGAATCCTGAGCAACTCGCGCCATTTGTTGCTTAACATTGATGGTCTCATTATGAATCGTAGAAACCAAGCCTTCGATATCCCCGGTTGCATCATTGGTCCTTTTAGCCAAGGTCCTAACCTCATCTGCAACGACAGCAAATCCCCGACCTTTATCCCCGGCTCTTGCCGCTTCTATTGCAGCATTTAGCGCTAGCAAATTAGTCTGATCAGAAATATTTTTTATTAAATTAATAATCCCCTCAATATCTTCGGCACTTTTATCCAAATCATCCACAGTTTGGGCTGTTTCTTGCACATCACCGGCCATTTCGACTAAAGATTCAGACAACCTTCCAACTGCTTTATGCATATCACTTAAAACAACCTGATTCTCTGTTATGTTACTGCTTTCTGTTGTTATTACATCCGCTAATCTCGCTAATGAATTCTGCAGCACCGTCATTGACGAACCAAACTCCTGGAACAATTGAAAAATACCAAAATTAAAACTCTCTGTGTCCTGATATTTTTGCAATTGTTGTTTAAGATCGTTCACTTCATTTTGCAAAGAGTCCACTTTTTGTCTTAATATCAATTGTTCCTTTTTACTTTTCTCGACTTGCTTTTCAGCATCGATAAGTTTGTGCTTGTTAAAGATCATCTCTTTCTAATCTATTCCTGTTATTTTGATAAGTAGTTATTTAATCCTGAATCCGTAACTTCACTACAGCACAGGTGAGAAACTCTTGATTCATCACGGGTTGAAAAAATGTCCGCTTAACCTAAGGGTGATGCTAAGATTTTTTCAAATCCCATGCTAAACCAATATCTTGCTTGCTGTTATCCAC
>CAZGYJ010000035.1:0-20559 GCA_964530345.1 uncultured Methylomonas sp. | reverse complement strand
GGACAAACACTAACCTTATTGACCGATTCAAGTAATAACTGTAAAAATTGTTCTTTTTTCATGGGTCGATAAAGGAAATAACCTTGCCCAATATTGCAACCCTCTTTTTTTAAAAAATCAAATTGCCATTGATTTTCTATCCCTTCTGCGACAACTTTTATGTTCATACCATGAGCCATGGCAATAATAGCTTTGACAATATCAACCTGACCGTCGTTTTCCATATTTGACACAAACGAGCGATCAATTTTCACGGTATCAACCGGAAAGCGATGCAAATAGCTTAAAGATGAATAGCCTGTGCCAAAATCATCAATCGACAAGCTAATATTATATTTTGTCAATGTATTCAGCTTTTCCAGATTGGTCTCAACATTATTCATCATGACAGTTTCGGTTAATTCAAACTCAAGATGCTTGTTGAGTTCGGAATCAGGAAAATAATTTCTCACTCTTTTCAAAATATCAGATTGATGAAATTGTAATGAGCTAATATTCAATGCCAGCTTGAAGTTTTCCTGGATCAACCCTTGCTGCTTCCAGGTTTGTAAATACTGACTGATTTGTGCAAACAACCAATCACCCATTCCCAGAATTTGACCGGTTTCTTCAGCTAGTGGAATAAATTCTGCCGGCGAAATTTCCCCTTTGCTTCGATGATGCCAACGCATTAACGCCTCTGCCCCAATTAAACAACCTCTTTGCAAACAAATTTGTGGCTGAAATACCAGATACAATTCGTCATTGGAAATGGCATTTCTTAAATCCGATTCCAGGGTAAGCCGGTACAATGATCGCTCATTCATGGCCCTGGTATAGTACTGAAAGTTATTTTTGCCATTTGATTTCGCGCTATACATTGCAGTATCCGCATTTTTTAGCAAAGTTTGAATACTGTCACCATCATTTGGTGAAATTGCGATACCAATGCTGAAGGTCACATACACTTCATGACCATCAAGGTCGAAAGGCTTTTCAAGTGCCTTTAACAACCGATCTGCAACACTGGCAGCGACCTCTTCATTGGGGATATCTGCTAAAAAAACCGTAAATTCATCGCCGCCCAATCGACCTATATCGAAACGGTTAAAATCAATGGAATTGGCGCTAAAAATTCGGTCTGGTAGAATATTACCGATCATCCTGTGATTTTCGGTTTTGTAGCACTTATCCCTTTCTGCTGTGCGTATGCAGTTTCTTAATCTTTCTGTTATTTCGCAAAGCAGTAAGTCACCAACATTATGGCCCAGTGAATCATTGACCCGCTTAAAATCATCCAGATCAATAAATAACAACGCCGACAGTAATTGATATTGTTTGTTGGTGACCAAAACCTTGTCCAAAACCATCAAGAAGGCTTCTCGATTCATTAAACCAGTTAACGAATCAAAATAAGCCAGCGCCCTGACCTGATCTTCGGTATTCCGTCGTTCTGTGATGTCTTGTAAAGTGCCAATACAATCCACAACTTCATTGGCATCATTTTTTATAACATTACCCATATGGGAAATAATTTTCTTATTCCCATCCCCGGTTAATATTTCGTGTTCAATTTCAAAACTAGTGTGATTATTGACACAATTGACAATCGCCTGCCTGACTGCTTCAGTATCTTGCCCGGGCACATGCTTGAGAAAATCTTGTACTGTAAAACTTTTTCTGGATTGTGAATGGATTTCCAGTAAATCGTAAACGGTGTTTGACCAATTAAATGATTCGTTGACCAGGTGATAGTCCCAATTAGCAATTTTGGCGATTTTTTGTGCTTTGGTCAGCCTTTCTTCGCTGGACAACAAAGACAAATTGATTTCATAGGCGCGCAATAAAAACTTGATCCGATAGATCAGAATGGTCCAGTTTATTGGTTTTCTAGAAAAATCAGTGGCACCGGCTTGAAACGCATTTTCAATGGATTGATACTCTTCTGTTCCGGCAACAAACACGATTGGCTTGCCGTTGCACATAGTGTTTTGTCGTAGTTTCCTGCAGACATCAACACCGCCCATATCGGGCAAATCGTAATCAAGCAACACAAGATCCGGCATACATTCAAGATCCTTGGTAATGCCTTCAGTCCCTGTTGATGCCGTAAATACCTGATATCCAAACTGTGATAATTTTTTTTCTGCAATCAGACAAAGTGTCGGATCATCATCAATAACCAAAATTTTATAACTTTTATCCATTTTCTTCGCAACTCGCTTCATCCATTAATAGGTTGTCATAAGCCTTTACAACATATTGGTATTCCCGGTTAATTGTCTGCCACAATGCTTGTGCTTTCAGTAATTCATTTTGGGACGCGACATTTTCAAGTTCTTTGAACAAACCAGATAATCTTTTGGCTGCAACATTCATACTGCTGGACTTTAATTGATGTGCACATTTAACAATAATGTCACATGATTTTTTTGCCAAGGCCAGTTCTATTTGCTGAAAAACTTGTTCGGCATTTTCAAAGAAGGTAGTGCTGATCTGGCTGATGAATTGTTTTGAATCATCTTCATCCATAGCCATTAGCTCTCCAATCATGTTTTCATCCAAAACATCTTCATTCGGCAATTCATTCTCGCAGTGTATTTCTTGCTGATTACCATCAACTGCCAGCCATTGTTGCATAACATCCAACAATTGCTTTTTCTTGAATGGCTTACTTAGAAAATCATCCATACCGGCCTCAAGACACGCTTGTTTATCTTCCTTAAAAGCATTTGCGGTCAAGGCAATAATTGGAATATGCCTAGCGCTTTGTTTTTCTAACTCGCGGATTTCCCTGCTCGCCGTAAAACCATCCATAACAGGCATTTGGCAATCCATTAAAATTAAATCCAAGTCATTATTATTGTAAATATCCAGAGCAATTTGCCCATTAGAAGCTGCGTGGATTTTAAAACCGGTCTGCTTGAGCATGGTCTGTGCCATCAACATATTAACCGGATTATCCTCGACAATTAACACATTGACCTGACCTGCTATTTCACTAAAAACAATATCCGACAAATCGGCATTAATTAATCGATTAATCTGTTCAACCAGATACAGATTGTCATGACTGATTTGAATAAAAGACATATTGGTCAGTTGCTTTAAGGCATCATTCTCCGCTTTATCTTCTATGCAATAAGCGGCAATAGTTTGTTGATCGTTGCCGGTTTTCTGTTGCTGCCAAAAAATTGCTTGGTCAATACTGGCTTGGGTAAAAAGCAGTAGAGCATATTTTTTTAGTAAATCTGGTTGTTGAAGTAACGATTTAGCATCAGCCGATTGAATCACTTTGACGTTATAGTCGAGTTGCTTTAATTGCAAGGCAAATTCAGATTCCAGCTGGTCATCAAACAGTGCGATCAAATGAGCTTCCTTCAGTCCTGTATGTGATTCAGGTGCGGCAATTGTCAATGGTAATTTCAAGATAAATTCAGTCCCCAAACCTTCAATACTTTGAAAACAAATATCGCCGCCTAACAAGGCTACCATTTTTTTGACGATAGCCAGACCCAATCCAGTACCGCCAAATTTTCGGGTATTGGATGCGTCTGCCTGAGTAAAGGGTTCAAATAATACCGATTGTTTTTCTTTGGAAATACCAATTCCAGTATCCTTGACCGTAATGACAAGCTCGCAGGTTTCAGGTCCGGTTTTCTGTGTTTTTACCGTTAATGAAACAGTGCCACGTTCGGTAAATTTAATGGAATTATTTAACAAATTATGTAAAATTTGCCGGATTTTCTGCTCATCGCCATATAAGAAATGTGGTAAACCAGTATCGACTTGATGATCAAGCAACAAGGATTTACTGCTACTGGCATGACGATTACTGGCTAATACTGTATTCAACAAATCATAAACATCAAACCAAACCAGATCCACTTCCATTTTGCCTGCTTCAATTTTTGAGAAATCAAGAATATCATTTATCTGATTCAACAAAGAATTGCCCGATTGGTTGATTATGTTGACGTAATCGTTTTGTTGCTGATCCAGATGAGATTCTTTTAGCAAATCCGAATACCCGATTATTGCATTCAATGGGGTACGAATTTCATGGCTCATGACAGACAAAAACTCAGACTTCGCCTGACTGGCTTTTTGAGCTTGGTCGGCTAACAATAATGCCTTATTTTTTGATTCGACCAAATCTCTGGTTCGTTCTTCCACCAATTCTTCCAGATTTTCCTTTTGATGTTGCAAGGAATTATTCCAATGCTGAATTTTGTCCAACATATTATTAAATGCCTGCCCCAACCGACCAATTTCATCAGACGATTGAATGGTTGCGCGTTTTTCATATTTTCCTGATTGACGAACATCTTCACTAATGGCCAATAATTCCAGAATCGGATCACTGAATTTTTTGGCAAACCGTTCCATAATCAGAAAAATTATCCAGGAAGCCATCAACAAACCACATATTGCAATGGCTAATTCTCTACCCAGACGTTGATAAATATCATGCAAGCTAATGACCAACACCATCTTGCCCCAGTTAACATCGTCTAGAACCAATGGCTTACAAACACTCAAATAGGTCAATGAAAATTGATGATCTTGACAATAACTGGATTGGATTAATTCTTTTTCAGGTATTTTCCAGTCACCTGCACGTTGATAATATGCAAAAGGCTGCTGTTGATTGGGTTTTATTACAGCCGCATAAACAATATCTTTATGTGCTTGTAATGTTTCTAAAGTGAGTTGAGCATCAACCGGGTTGTTAAATATCAATGCCGGAGTGATTGCCAAAGTTGTGATTTCAGCTAATGCATTTGCTTCATTACTCAACACCGAACGATTGGATAGAAACGAATTCAGCATTAAAATACCGCCAGAAATCAGTAACATCAATAGAATACTGATACTCAAGAGTATACGGAGTTTGTCTTTTATTGATGCGTTAGTAAAGCTGGTCATATTTTCATCACCTTATTCCACAGTCGCTGGAAACTCAAAAATGGTGGCTAAATTTAATATCCTTGAGCTCACCACTAAACCAGTTTGTTGCACTGCCGACAAATTGATATTTAATTGCATTTTTCCTCCTCGTTGCTCCAAACCAACCATTCCCCCAGCTTTAACAAATTCCACCCCTTCCCCTATTGTTAAAGCATCCTGACCCGTAATAGATATTAAGGCTTGCCTAACCAGATTTTTTTTCAAGTCGCCAAAATAAATCACCTGGCAATGTTCCAATGGCCTAAGACGTGAATGATTTAGAAAGCGCACCTGCTTGCCATTGATGGTTTTAACATTCAAATTGGCAAATGATGTCTGTACAACATTATTACCAATGACACACACATTCAAAACCGGATTAACCAAATCAGGCCATGTGGTAAACCGGGCAAGATTCAGTGTCAACGCCGCTAAAAGGGATTGTTTATCAACCGGTTTTGCATATAATGGTTTTAATAAACCAAAACACAGTAACGCCCACAGAATCGCTGCTTTTTTGTTATTAGACTTCAGCATTAATACTGCTCGTTACTGCCCGAATTGCCAGGTTATTTTTCCGTAGACGCCACGATCAACATCAATTTCTGAAATTAAATTTTCTTGGGTGTACTCCTGATGATGTCCAGCCAACAAATTCTGTCCAACCAATGACAACTCGATCCCTTCAACTGGCCGCCAAGCTAAACGAATATCTAATGAAACATAGTCACCGATAATATCTTGGCCATTTAAATCAAATGCCGTGTTCTTATCAACATAGCGAAATAACACATCTAAATCGACGTCATTTCTCGGAGAGAACGTACTCCGTAAAGAAACTCGCTGTTGCGGACTTTCACCTATTTCAAGCTTGGCTTTATCGCTGCTGAAATCAGTTTTCAATAAACTGTAGTTGACATCCCAACGCCACCAATCCAGCATTTGCCAGACTGCGGCAATTTCAAACCCATAAGTTTTCACTTTGTGGTTATTAGCAAGAAAATAAGGTTGTTCAATATAGCTACCCTTAAAAACAACTGGCGCTAATTCTACCGATCTCAAATTACTATAGACATTGTAAAAAGCCGTTAAATCAATCGACAAATTCTCAATAAAGGTGGTTCGGTAGCCTATTTCATAACTGATCACTTGTTCTGCTTCAAAATCATTATTTGCATTAAGCGACAAGGCTACAGGTGGCAAAAAATAGGGTGGTACAGGCAAAGTCTGGGGTGGATTAACTAATTGTAATGTTTTAATGTCATGCTCAAAACGTGAAGGCGTTCTTACTGCTCTTGAAACAGCTCCCCATAAACGATGTTGCTGATGTGGCTTCCACATAATTCTGGCTGTTGGTTGTACTTCAAAGCCACTGTAATCATTATGTTCAAATTTACTTCCCAAAGTTAACCATAAATAATCTTCTATCAAGGTTATTTCATCCTGCACAAAAGCGCTGAATAACTGATCTTTACGCTTGGCAGGCGAAACACTTGTTACTACACCCGCCCCAAAATTGTCAATATTTAAACGATATCCAAGTCCCCAGATCACATCATTCCAGTCCAAGAAAGCAAAACGATGTTGAAAATCAAAATCCAGGGTATGCCGATTCTCTTTTAAAAAAGCGGCATCCCGTTCGTAAAAATCGTAAAAAAACTGGAAGGTATAATCTGATGTTAGAGAAAAGGTATGTTGATGGCGGAGCAAAAAATTACCCCCATATGAATCAATTGTTTCATCAAAATCTCTTCTATAAGGCGGAGTTACCTGAAACTCGGTTGTTGCCTGATGAATTTTACTTTGGAAAGCATCACCTTGAATGGTTAATGCATCCTGCAAAGAAAGTTGAGAATCCATTCTAAAACCGCCCTGTATTTTGTTCCAATTATCGCCCGCATTTTCTCCAGATGTAGAATGAAATTCATCCCGATTAAAACCTTGAAAATATGCACGTGCAGTCGTATTGGAATTAAATTTCCAGCCATATCGAAAAGTGCCAAAACCTTGTTCTTCAGTTCCGCCGCCTGCACTCAACAAACCACCCTGAGTATCTTCTGAATGTTTGGTAATAATATTAATAACACCATTAACCGCATTAGCACCCCACAATGTGGCACCTGGGCCTCTGATAACTTCGATACGCTCAACATCTTCCAGCATGACATCCTGATTTTCCCAATAGACTCCGGCAAATGATCGCGTATACAAGCTTCGTCCATCAATCATAACCAGCAGTTTGTTAGCAAACCGACCATTAAAGCCTCTGGCAGTCACAGCCCATTTATTGGCATTGATACGAGCTACATCCAAACCCGGCGCTAATCTTAATGCTTCAGGAATGGAGGTAGCACCAATTCGTTTAATATCATCTCCGGTAATAACGAAGATTGCGGCGGGAGAATCATTAAGAGATTTTGCCTTTTTCGCTGTTGAAATCACTTCTACATTCAAAAGGTCTTCAACGCTTAATCCCATCAGTTCTTCCGGCTCAGAACTGGCCTTGGCTAGGTGACAATAATAGATTGAGAGAAATATTAAAAACTGAATAATGAGTCGGTTTGTTCCGTTCATGCCTTAAATCTAGAGAATTAACTATAAATTAAGACTAGCAGTTTCTAAAAATTTGGTAGGGCTAATTTAATACAGAAGGATGTTGGATGTTATTGATTGATATATAAAATAAGATTTTTCTAAAACATAAATGTCTTGAAAAGCAAAAAACTGAATATTATCAATACGCAATAAGTTATTGATTATGTTAGAAATGAAAATTTTACAGGCATATTTAGATAATCTCCCGGATCAAAACGGAATATTGAGGATCTGGCCAATCTCAATCAGATTGGGATCTTTCAATTTATCTCTGTTTGCATTAAACAACACCATGTATTTATCCCCAGATCCATATATCTTTTTTGCTATTTTATATAATGAATCGCCTTTTAGTACTACAATGGTGTGGTGCTGTTGCGGTTGTCTTTTTTCAGTGTTGTTACTCTTTTCTTCCAGTGTCGTTTTACTCACTTCGGCATTAAGCGCTTGGATATAGGGATCATTTTGATCTCCCCGCGCTAAATTTTTACTGGAAGAAACAATATTACTTACTACTTTTTCGGCAAATTCAGCCACCTCAGGTTGTATATCCAGCCCTTCTTTTTCCCTTAATTCAGTCATTGCCTGACGAACAATGTCATGAATTTCATCAATCTTGCGCCCTTCCTTAACCCCTGAAGATATCACCTCGGCCAATTGTTTTTGTTTTTGCCTTTTACTGGTTTTACCAGTGAGAATAAGTTCTAACTGATCGCTAATTTTTTCGGCTAATTCATCAACAGATCCATCCAGGACTACGCCAGGTTCAGGTTCGTTATCAGTAGCAACCACTGAAGAAGGTTTCATTTTGGTTTTATCTGCCTCGTTACTCAAAGCCTCAATATATGGATCAGGAGTTTCTGCAACAACAGGAAAAGTGGCAAACAATATTAAAAGCCTGATTAACAGCTTCATTGCAAATTGTCTCATAACAAACCTCTTTAAATTATGGAATAACTGTTGTTAAACCTAATAATTGCCAATCTTGCATGCCACCTCGATACCAAAACAATTTATTTTCCGGATATCCAATTTTGATAAGTGCCTTAATGGCTCTAGTAGATTGACCACACCATAAACCGTTACAAAAAAGCATTAATTCACGGGCTTTTTCAAAATTCCAACTGCCATCTTTGCTTTTATTCCCCCCTAATAACTTGAGAATTCGAGCTGTATGTGGATTTTCTGTTCCTGCTGTCAAAATAGGAAATGGGATATTCACAGAACCGGGAATAGTGCCTTTTTCATACCATTGGGGCAATCGGGCATCGATTAATGCACCTTTGCCCTTTTTAACTTGATTATCCAAAAAATTTAATAATTCGAGTACTCCAACAGTCTGCACCTTATCTGTGAGCTTGATTGGATGCACACAAAACGGCGGACAAGGCCTTGATGTTTTAGCATAACTATTACTCAATCGATGCTCAGGATCCTGAATGCGCATGATTCTGACAATTTCGCCATTATGCCTGACATCAAGATAAGGAAGATCAGCCGTAATTTTTATTTTAACTTCATCTTCGGCGTGTATTATCCATGAGCCAGTTAACATCAATAATGTTATCAATATTTTTTTCATTGTTGTTGCTCCTCTTTCGCGACTTCATCTTCTACTGCATTTTCCACGGCGTCCTGAATTGAATCCTGAACGACCTCGTAAATTGCATCATTAAATTCATCGATACTCAAAGGCTGATCAGGTTGTTCATTTTCCAATGGTGTAAGCTTACTAGAAGCTGACTCTTTATTTTCATCCACTGCAACTTGCTGTTGCGATGCTTCAGTTTGTTTATTTGCTTGTTGTTCAGTTTCACTTTGCTGACAACCAGTAATAACCCAAATTAACGGAATAAACAACAGTAGTTTTTTGAGGTATTTCATGAAAACTAATCCTCTTTTTAATTTATGCCAAAAAGCAATATTAATGCTCAACTTTTTTCATCAGGAATTTTATCGATTTCCTTAACCTTTCAACTGCAACAGCCAAATCACCAATCTCATCATTAGATGTTGCAGCAATGGGTGTTTCAATTTCACCTTTACTTAATCTTTCAACATCTTCAGCAAAAACAAGCAACGATTTAGGAATAAGACCTGAAACAAAGTAAGCAATAATAGTCCCCACCAACAACAGCGATGCCATAACCATCATTAATTTTGAACTAAACTGCTCTGATAATTGAAAAACAATATCTTTTGGTGCAGTAATAATTAACTTTCCCAACTGGCGCTGATTATCATTAATTTTAACAGTAGCATAACTAATGACTTGATTAGAAATATTATGATGATTAATAGCAGAAGTATTTTTTAATTTATCTTTGGAAATTTTTTCGTCCGAAAAAAAATTAGCCCCGGTATCCAGATTATTTTTTCCGCTCCAGGCTTTTCCCGAATCAGAATGAAAAAGATAATAGCCTTCTGAGTCTACTAATAATTCTTGCATTCCTTTAGGTAATTGAGAAGTAGTTTTTTGTAAAATTCTATTCATATCAACATTAAACACCAAAATACCTTGTGGACTATTTTGCTTGTCAAAAATTGGTGTGGCGTAATGAACAGTTGGCTTGAATGGTTTAACAATTTCATTATCTTTCCGGCTCAATTCCAACTCAGACATATATAAATCGCCTTTCTGTAATCCAATTGTACGTTTAAAAAAAACCATCTCTCTTTGACTTTGCAAGTCTGGATCAGAAATATTTCTCACCTTTCCGCCAATATTTTCAATTCGAACCACTTCCATACCGCCTGAGTCAATATAACTGATTTGCAAATACTGTGGCTTATGCTTTAAAAACTTCTTGAAGCTTAGTCGTAGATTCGTCAGCATCAATCTTTGTTTCACTGCACTTCCTGACTGCAAGGTAGAAAAATATAAACTCAGCGCGCTGGATTCACTCAGATAAAATAAATCATTATCGACTTGATCCAGGTAATCCTGGATTTCCAAGATACTTTGGTTCAACCTGACGGTTTGGGTTTCCAAACTCCCTTTCTCTAAAGTTTCAGTTCCAAAAACTAATGAATAGACGCCAATTATCAAAATTGGAATGAAGAAAAAAGTCAATAATACCAATAATAATTTATCCCTGATTTTTTTCGGTTTCATAGATTAAATTTCCTTTTTTCTTTTTTCAGTAATTCCTTAAGTAATTTATTAACGAATTGTCTGAAAGCCCTTTTTTCGATAACCGTATCAAATTGTTCAACTAGAATATCGGATAATTCGGGAATATTGTCATAACTTTTAAGATATTTTGTTTCCCACTGAATAACAGCATCTTCTAAAACAAATTTTGCGGCTGGACCAAAATAATTAATCAATTCCGTTAATATTTGTTCAAAAATATGATCTAGTATCGGATCGCCTGATTCTGCAACCAAGTTTGTTGTAAATTTGGTGTTTTTATTAGCATTAAGTGATAAATAAGCCCTGATCTTGGCAGATGCCGCACGTATTCCCATATGAACCAGGCTGAAATTTATTTTCTTATCAGTCAGTAAAAGTGCAATATGAGAATCATACATCAAGTAAGCTGCCAGATACTTGTCTTCCAGCGAAAAATAAATTTCATCGTGGGCCTTTTCAAGAACTTGCAAACTAGAAAACACCTGTTCTACTCTTCGAGCTGTTGCTAAAATATCGCCCTTTTCTTCCGGAAAAGTAGAAAATATGCCATGGGTTTCATGATAGATACACGAGTGATGAACACCTTTCAATCGACTCATGTTTTCCAGAACTTTTTCCATCATATCTTTTCTAACGCCCATCTTTTACTTTTTTCGATTGAAGATATTGCTTCGCGGCACAAAAAGAGGGTTGATCAAAATCAAAGCCATTGGAGTTTATCTTCTATCTGCTGACTTAACACCTGAATTGACTTACGCTGTTTTGAAATAATCCCCAGGGATTTTTCCCGCTCCAAAAAAAGCATCACATTATCATCACCAGGTGAGCGTAGCATAATACGGTGGATGCTCCCTCTATCCAGATCGGTTGAAATATCTGATGCAATACCAGTTAAAAATTTCAGGAACTCATTTAACTCTTCATCATCAATAGTTGAATGCAATAATTCTTCCGCATCAAGCAACGATATTCCCCTCACACCTTCGACCTTGGCAATCTCGGCAAGCGCTTTTTTATCGATTTGCAGAGTTCTTTCCTGGGAAATATCAGTGAAATTATCCTTACTCTCAAATTTAAGCTTATCCAGAAAATGCCGTACAGAAAACCTCTTTGACTCAGTTTTCTGCACATTTTTGTCAACTAAATCAATTGGTAAACTTACATTTTCATTTGCTATATCGAGTAGTTTATATAACAACCCAAGAATTTGTTCCCCTTTTCTTGCATCAACGGCAAAAACTTCGGCTCTGACCTCCATTTCATTGAGCCAGTTACGATAGGCTTCCAGGGATAATTCACTATTCACATCAGTATGCGTTATACCTAAAATCAAACGCGAACCACCAATAAGCTTAGAAAACCGTTCCGTATAAAATTTCAAATCCCGAAATGGATAATTGCGGGTATTATCCAGTAATAAAATAATACCGTGGGCTCCCTGAGAAAGAATATCCCACATAAAATCAAAGCGCTCTTGTCCAGGTGTGCCAAAAACATTGATGGTGTCACCATTTTCAAGCTGTACAACATCATGATCCATCGCAACAGTAGTGGTTTTTTTGCGCTGTTTGGTCACTAAATCAGAATCAGAAACAACTGCATCCGTTAATGCTGCATCTCTTCCGGTCAAAGAATTAACGGCAGTTGTTTTTCCGGAACCCACAGGCCCTGTAATAATAATTTTATAATTCATAACAATGACATTGCTTCTGCGTCATAGAGCAGGACAACTTATCACATTTATAAGAAATATAATGTAAGCAAATCCTTTCAAAATAACTTTTCTTTGTTTAATGCTAACCACTGAATCGCAATTATAGGGATTGCAGATTCAATTTCCCCTTTTTCAATCATCTGATAGGCCTGTTCAAACTTGACTGATAATACCCTGATATCTTCATGCTCTGCTTTCAATCCATGAATACCTCCAACATTAGTGGCATCAACCAAACCACAAAAAAGTGATATTTGTTCAGCAGAACCACCCGGAGTAGTATAAAACTCATTGATTTTAAACAATTTTTTTATTTTACAATTTGCCTCTTCCTCAGCTTCTCTTAATGCAACATTTTCTGCCGTTTCCCCGGGTTCAATGGCCCCAGCAACAATTTCCATTAGCCAGGCCCGTTCAACTTGTTCTAAAGCTCCCATCCGAAACTGTTCTACCAGAATGACTTCGTCTCTATCCGGATCATATAAAAGTACAGCAACGCATTTGCCACGATGAAATAATTCTCTTGTTAGCACTGGACTCCAGCCACCTTCAAATAAAGTATGTTTAAGACGGATTTTTTCCATACTGAAAAAACCCTGGTAAACATATTCCCTACTGATTATTTCTACTTTTCTGTCCATTAATTGCCCAAATAGCTAATTTTATAAATCACTCCGGCATAATCGTCCGAAACCAACAGGCTTCCATCAGGTAATTCCAAAATATCTACTGGACGCCCAATGACTTGATCATTTTTATCTAGCCAGCCTTCGGCAAAAACAGTCTCAGAAATAACTTTTCCTTGTTTAAACTTCAGTAAAGCAATGCGGTATCCATGAGGTGTTGAACGATTCCAGGAGCCATGCTGGGCAACAAATAATTGCTGCTGATAAAGTTTGGGGAACTGCTTGCCACGATAAAAATGCATGCCAAGAGGTGCCAAATGTGCTTTGAACTTCCATTCCGGTCCCACAAACTGCTGACATTTCTTCAATTTGCCAAATTCAGGATCTGCGATTTCACCGCCATGACAATAGGGATAACCAAAATGCTGGCCCTTTTGTGTCCATTTATTTAGCTCATCCGGAGGCACATCATCGCCTAAATTATCCCGGCCATTTTCACTAAAATACAAATAATGTGTTTTTGGCTGCCAATCAAAACCAACGGTATTTCGAATACCACGCGCCAAAATTTCCATTTTTTTGCCGTCAGGAGTTAGCCGCACCAGAGAAGTAAAAATTTCCGCATCGGGTTCACAAATATTACAAGGCGCTCCAATGGCTGTATAGAGCCGATTATCAGGCCCGAATTTGAGGTATTTCCAGCCATGATGTGTTTTATCAGGAAATTGATCATAAACAACGACAGGTGCAGGAGGATTGTTTAGATTTTGCTCAATATTGTCAAATCGGATGATGCGGTTAATTTCAGCAACAAATAGGCTGCCATTTCGGTAAGCAACCCCATTAGGTGAAAACAGCCCGGTCGCAACCAAATAACGATGATCAGCCTTACCATCCTTGTTTATATCCTGTAAAGCATAGACATCTCCCTTTTTTCTTGTACCGACAAAAACTGTTCCGTTTTTTCCTAATGTCATACTCCTGGCATCAGCAACATTATCAGCAAATATGCTGATTTCAAAGCCTTCAGGCAATTTAATTTTATTGTGAATTTGCTGGGTTTGAAATGCTTTTAATGATGTAGAAAACAATAAAAAAAACATGCAAACCAGTATTAGAAAATCATTGAATCGTTTTGCATTGAGCATGATAATACCTCGTTGGTAATTAGGAACAAGCATGAAATAACTTGTTACCCAACTTATTCCGTGTTCGTTCCTTACTTTAATTCTCTGGACAATTGAAATCAGAGCTTATAGCCACCATAATACAGATAATACTTTTTAGGGAGAAATAATCAATGTTTAGAATCTTACTTTTTCTGGGAACAAATATCGCCATCATGGTTGTCATAACCATTCTGTTTAACATCCTTGGCCTAAGTGGCATCCTTGATGCACAAGGCGTAAACCTGAATTTGAATGCTTTACTGGTTATGTCGGCAGTCATTGGCATGAGTGGTTCCTTTATATCTCTACTGATGTCCAAATGGATGGCAAAACGCTCGATGGGCGTGCAAATCATTGAGCATCCAAGCAATCAAACTGAACAATGGCTGGTTAACACAGTATCCCGCCTGGCCAAACAAGCAGGAATAGGTATGCCTGAAGTTGGAATCTTCAACATGCCCGATCCTAATGCCTTTGCTACTGGTATGAACCGAAATAACGCACTGGTTGCCGTCAGCACAGGTCTTTTACAGGCTATGGGTGAAGATGAAGTTGAAGCCGTTTTAGGCCATGAGATTAGTCACGTTGCCAACGGTGACATGATTACCTTGAGTTTGATGCAGGGTGTGGTTAACACCTTTGTTTACTTTTTTGCTTCAATTATCGGCTACATTGTTGATCGGGTATTGCTGAAAAACGAAGAAGGTCTGGGAATAGGCTATTACATTACCCAGGTGATCGCCCAAATTGCCTTGTCGTTTCTGGCCACCATGCTGGTTATGTGGTTTTCCCGTTATCGTGAATTCAAGGCCGACAAAGGCGGCGCTGAACTGGCTGGCCGCCAAAAAATGATAAATGCCCTGAAAGCTCTGCAAAGAGGACAACCGGAAGATTTGCCAGATGAATTTGCCGCCTTTGGTATTAATGGTGGATTACGCGGCTTATTTAGCAGCCACCCGCCTATTGAAGAGCGTATCGCGGCATTGCAAAATCAACGCTAATCAGACAACTGTCAGCTAGTTTGAGCAATACATGGATGTTTTGCTCGAAAGTTTTCAGGTTAATGCCAAAAAATCACTTCATTAAATTTTCTTTAAAACTGACTGCAGATCAATATTTACGAGTTTACCAAGGTACTGCAAAACGTATTTCTGTAATCGCTGAAAATTCGCAAAGAATTGAATTTCCAGCACAAAATATAAGAAAATTTCTAACTCATGATGGTATCAGCGGCCTGTTTGAAATGGAACTAACCTGCAAAAACAAATTTGTCGCAATTAAGAAAATTGGTTAGCCATATCCAGTTCAACATATTCCGCGCCGTTCAAAATCAAAAAGTGCTTGCCCTTGGCTCTGGAAATCAGCGTCACTCCTGATTGTTGCGCCATTTGCAGCCCCATTTGCGTTGCCCCAGATCGCGAAAGCAAAACAGGAATACCCATCTGCGTAACTTTGATCACCATTTCCGATGTTAACCTGCCTGTTGTATAAAAAATCTTATCTGCGCCTGATATATCGTTAATCCACATATAACCAGCAATAGCATCAACGGCATTATGACGTCCAACATCCTCGACAAAAAAATCAATTTGACTATCGCTACATAAAGCACAACCATGTACGGCACCAGCTTTCTTATAGACTTCATTATGTTTTTTCAAAGAATCCAATAAAGCGTATATAGTAGACTGTCTGATGGATATTTCCGGTATCTGAATTTTCTGTAATTTTTCCATCAAGCGGCCAAAAACAGTTCCTTGCCCACAGCCTGTTGTTACTGTTCTTTGTTTGAGTTGCTCAGAAAAATCTGAATGTGCCTTATGAGTCACTACGGCAACAGCCTCGGTTTCCCAATCCACCTGTACCACTTTAATGGCAGCAATATCTTCAACAAAACCCTGGTTTTTCAAATACCCCAAAGTTAATAGTTCTGGATGAGCGCCAACGGTCATCAGGGTTACGATTTCCTGTTTATCAACGTAGATAGTTAATGCTCTTTCACCAACCAATTCAATATTTCTATGATTTCCCAGCTCATCTATAGCAATAATTGGCTTTGAATAACTTAAACCAGCATCTGATAAAACAGGTTGTCGTTGTTTGTCAGTCATTTTCATTCTGCTGCAAAACTTGTAATTCTTTTAACGTATTGATATTGGCAAAAATTTCTGGATTATCACTAAAATCTACGTTAATGGTTTGATGCCAGCCTAACCACTTATCAATTTTTCGTTCGCCTGATGCCAAAAATTGCTCCAGACTCGATGTTAAATCAGCTGACAAGGCAAGGAAAACTGGGTGCAAGCGAGTACCATCAAAAGCTACCGCAATATCGGCGTGGTCATTTTCCCTCATCGATAATAGCCTTTCTAAATGCGATGCTTTAATTAATGGAGAATCACAAGGCATCACGAGTAAAACTTCTGTTTCACATGCTTTCAAGGCAGTTAAAACACCGGCCAGAGGCCCATCAAAGGTATGGGTTTGATCCATAATAACTGGATAACCAAAGCGTTGATATTGGTCAAGGTTGCGATTGGCATTAATAAAAACTTGCTTGACCAGAGGCTCAATGGCCGAAATGGCATACTGAATTAAAGGTTTCTCCCGAAACTCAATCAGGCCTTTGTCCTGACCATTCATTCGTCTTGCTAATCCGCCAGCGAGAATCACGCCGGTCACTTTTGTTTGCTGATTCATAGTGCTAAGCTAAAGGTCATTTATTTCAATGTAAATCCACATGATTTATCGACTGATTATACTCACAATTGTGATTCTGCTTATTAGCTGTACAAATCAAATACCCTTGGAAACCGCCCGATATTATCAGGCACAAACCAGCAAACCTTATGATGATGTGCTTCAAGAACTTGAAATTGCAATCAGCGAACATAATTTCCGAATTACTGGCCACAGCCGCGTCGGCAAAGTAATTCGGAAACGTGGAGCCAAGAACTTTCCAGAATATGATACCATCCAATTTTGTAATTTGACGCATGCCCGAGAAATGCTAGAGATATCTCCACATGCTATTCGACACATGCCCTGTAATGTAGTGACTTATCAATATGATGGTAAAACCATTGTAAAAATTCGACTATTACCGAACGATCCTAACAATCCCAAACTTGATCAGTTTTACGATAAAATGAACACGATATTACAAGCGATCGTTGATTTTGCTGTTGAAGAATAAAGTTATGACAACTCTTGCCGAAAAACCAGCCAGTTATCAGGATATCATTAATTTGCCCGAAAACATGGTAGGGGAGATTATTAATGGACATCTAGAAACACACCCTAGGCCTGCGCCAAAACATGCTCTTGCAGCTTCTTCCCTTGGCGATGAACTGGTATCACCTTTTCAAAAGAGAAGAGATGGACCTGGTGGCTGGTGGATACTCGATGAACCGGAATGTCATTTGGGTGGTCACATTTTAGTACCCGATATTGCAGGGTGGCGCAAACAAAAGCTGCCTTCATTACCGAAAACTGCCTGGTTTGAAATAGCGCCCGACTGGGTTTGTGAAATTCTTTCGCCTGCAACAATGCGTTTGGATAGAATCGTTAAAATGCCAATTTATGCCAAATTAGATGTCAGATATCTGTGGCTTATCGACCCTAACCTGAAAACATTGGAGGCTTACGCTTTGCAAGCATCTAATTGGTCATTAATTGCAACTTTTGCAGATAATGACGAAATTTCTATCGCTCCTTTTACCGAGCATTCTTTTTCACTTTCTGTTTTATGGGAATAAACACCAATGAAAATAACTTGTTTTTTGTCTTATGGACTATTGATTGGCATTCTATCCAGCTGCTCAACCATTCAAATATCAAAAACTGAAAAAGCACCCGAAGTCCAGACTGTCACTTATATTAATGAGTATCCCACCCAGGAACGTGTCGAATATGTCCTAAATTGTATTGCCAAACATGGAGGTTTAACATTCACTACAAAATACGCTTGTAGCTGCAAAATAGACAAAATTGCCGAAAAACTGACTTATAAGGAATATGAAGAAGCCAGAACCTTCACTTTCCTGCGCAGTACACCAGGGGAACGAGGTGGAGTTTTTCGGGATCCATCACAAGCAAAAGATTTAAGAACCCGTCTGAAAGAAGCTGAGCAACGCGCAGAAAAATTATGCTTTGTAAAATAACGTCTTAGGATTTTACAAACAGAAAAAACATGCCTTTTCAGGTTAAGATCATGAAAGGGTGTGTTTTCTAAGCGGCGCTTGCAATACTTGAGGCTTCTATCATCTGCTTAATCTGGCCATGATTTTCATCGGAGATTTCTAAAAAAACCAGGCCAATTTGACAAGTATTCTTGGTAATACGCCTTGAAAAAATAACATGACAACGGGCAAAAACAAAATTTTCCTGATTTGATGAGGTTGCAAAATCAATTTGCAAATCGAGTTCTAAAGGCCTGCCATTATGGATAAAACTCCCACCAGGAGTAATTAAATTTCTTTCCGCAGTACTGCATTGTACTGTCAATCCCTCAGTAGAAACCTCCAAACCGGTTACTTTTAAGCGAATACCTTCGTCACTGGTAACAACTGCCGGAAATTTCATGGTAAGCTTTGGGTAGAATTTCTTTCTCATTATTTTGTCTCCGAATAAAAAGTCCCTCTTAAAAAAATAGACCAAAACAAAAATTTTACCAACAAACCAATTGTTTAAAACAGCAACCTAAAATAGCTTTGATAAAGGCTCCATAAGTAAAAGGCACCCTTTAACCTCAGAAAATCAAATACGCTCTCCTCTTGCCAGCTTTGGCAAATTTCCCTCCAATCCCATTGCCATACGCATAATCTTGTTTTTAGCCGGTTTTATCCTTTCCGCCAGCCCCAGACCCAGATTACGGAAAAATTTCAACGGTAAAATTTGATTACTGAACACTCGATAAAAAGCATCCATAACGGTCATCATTTTCAAATTTTCAAAACGGCGCATTTGCTCATATTTTTTGAGTACATTTAAATCAGCAATATCCTGGTCCTTTCTGTCTGCTTCCCGCAAAACTTGCGCTAGTGCTGCTGCATCCAGTAAACCAATATTCACCCCTTGTCCTGCAAGAGGATTAATCATATGAGCAGCATCACCGACCAAAGCAACTCCCGGCTTAACATAAGCCTGAGCATGCTGCCGTTTCAATGGAAAACTGGCTATCCCTTTAATCGATTTGATTTCCCCCAAACAATCTGGAAATGCTTGCTTGAGTTCTACTATCAACTGCTCTTTCTTCAGCTTTTTTAAACGTCTGACTTCATCAGGAGTGTTATACCAGACTATTGATCCAAAATGCCCAGTTAATGGCAGAAATGCTTGTGGTCCAGTCGGAACAAACCGCTGCCAGGTAATATCCTGTTGTGGATAATCCGTTTCGACATAAATCACCAGCGCATGTTGTTGATAATCCCAACTGGTGACCCCCAAACCAACAGACTGACGAACCTTGGACTGCCCTCCATCAGCTGCAACCAAAACTTTCGTAGACAATAATTGTCCGTCATCTAACTCAATTTCGCTCGATTTCCCCGAATACTCAATTTTTTTTATGGCAACAGGGCAACGCAATTCAATGTTCGAAAAATTTTGCAACTGCTCCAATAGGGCTAGCTGTGTCACTCTATTCTCAACAATATATCCTAATTCAGCCTCCTGAATATCGGTACTGGAAAATTCAGTATCTCCCGCTGTCTCCCAAACACGCATGCGGCGAAAGGGGCAAAATCTACGACTGACTATTCCCTCCCAGGCTCCCACTGCCTGTAAAATATTTTTAGAAGCAATACTCAATGCCGATACTCGCAGATCATGGGGCTGTTCAGCAGAAAATGGTTCGGGCATTTGCTGCTCAATAATGGCAACCTTGAGTCTACTACCTCCCAGACCGCACGCAACCGCTGCGCCCACCATGCCGCCCCCAACAATAACAACATCATAATTTTGTTTCATAACCAATTACTGAATTAATAAAATTGTCCAATACTATAGGCTTCTCAATGTTATTGTTCAAAGGAAAGTCATTGTTATTTTTCTCTGTACACGACAAAAATTCTTACAAAAATGGTTAAAAGAAATAAATTTTTAGTAACTATTCAGCGTATTAAATTTAACCAAAATCATTAAATATTAGTTGCTTATGGAAGAAGTGTTTGTGTCATGGATGACACAATCAAGCCTACACGGATGTATTTACGGCGTCTTCTGGAATAAGTTACTGATATTGAGCCTATAAATATGCTGAGTAGTTACAATTTTTGTAAAACGACAAGACTCTTGTAAATACATCTGTTTAACTTACCGCTGCATTCCTTCGACATAAATACTTGTATTTTCAATAATTAACTCTGTTTTTTTCAACTTTTGTCATCG
>CAZGYJ010000034.1:0-20682 GCA_964530345.1 uncultured Methylomonas sp. | reverse complement strand
ACAGTATTCAGCCAACCTGGTATCTGGACGGCATTCAGCAGTTGGCGGATTGATTGGAATCTCCTCACCCAAACCCTTGTATGATTAATGTAGCTGTGAAAAGAGATTTTTATTTGAATTTCATTAAAGAAAATCTAGTCGTGGCCGATAAGCTTTATGCCCTTTTTTAATTTAGAGAAATAACTATGTCCAATTCGATAGGTAGCGTTGGCACGCCGGGTTTTGCTACAGCATATCAGAGTGCGAAAACCGATCAAGCCAAGGAAGTGCTGATGCTGAAAAAAATGCAGGATAATCAAAAAATGCAGGGAGAAAGTGCGATGAAGTTACTGGATTCTGCATCTGGCGTGGTTTCTGCCAGCAAGGTTGATGTTCGCGTTTAGAGAATATTAGATATTTTGTAGGAGCCGGCTTTAGCCGCGATCAAACCATATTGCAGCTAAAGCTACTGGCTCCTGCAAGGGTATTTGGCGAAGCGGAATTAGGTGTTATTCAGTACGAAGTGCTTCAAGCGGTTCCAGGCGAGCTGCTTTCATTGCAGGAGCAACGCCGGCAATGATTCCTACCAACAGAGCAGTCCCAAAAGCGGCAATAATATAAATCCAGGCATGTTGTACCGGTAGGGCCGGGACAAATACTTGGATTGATTGTACGACTGCCAAGCCAAAAAAAACACCTAATATTCCCCCAGTAGCACTTAATGCCAGGGCTTCATATAAAAAAAGTAAAAAAACATCACGCTGCTCTGCGCCAATTGCGCGTAACAATCCAATTTCAGATATTCTCTCTGTGACAGCGATGGTCATAATGGTCAGAATGCCTACAGAACCCACCAGCAATGAAATCCCGCCTAAGGCAGCGACCGCAAGTGTCAAAATATCTAGAACAGAACCCATGGTTTCCAGCATTTGGTTTTGAGTGACCACGGTAAAATCTTCATGACCATGTCGGGTAATGAGTCTTTTTTTTATGGATTTGACTACTTCCTCCGGTGATGCGTTTTTCTTATACAGCAAATCAATTTCCATTAAGCTTTCCCTGTTAAATAATGCCAGGGCTTTTTCAGCAGGGATATAGATAGAATCATCCAGATCAAAACCTAGCATTTGACCTTTTTGTTCCATCACGCCAATGACGCGAAACCGGTCAGTGCCGATACGGACGCGTTGTCCCAAGGCATTACTTTGGCCGAATAATTCACGATACAGTTTATGCCCTAACACAGCAAACGCGCGCGGGTTGCGTTGCTCACCGGCAGGTAGAAAATTTCCAAATTTAACTTTGATTTTCCACACTTGGGGCACGGCGGGGCCAACGCCGAAAACACTGGCTCGACGCTGTTTCTTAGTCGTCTCAATTCTGGCGTTTCCTTGCACAAAGGGCACTGCTGCTATGACATTGTCCAGTTTGCTCAGGCTGATCGCGTCAGCTTGGCTTAATGGCCGTACAGTGCTGATGGTTGCTCCGGAAATGCCAAAAGTAGAAGTTTTCCCTGGAAATACTGCAACAAGATGAGTGCCGAATTGAGTAAATTCTGCCAGCACAAAATGATGGATACCTCGACCAATGGAGGTAAGAATCACTACTGCGGCAATTCCAATGATTAAACCCAATGCGGTAAGTCCCGAGCGAATTTTATATGCTGAAAGGGTTCTGAATGATAATAGCAGCAAGTCGGCAGTATGCATTTTAGTAATTAATTAACCTTGGAAAGTAAGTTGGTAATAGTTGATTTTGACTTCTATACTTAATCAAATATTGAATTAATTTTCGAGAACTATCTAATATGATCACGAAACCCGTAACAGCATTAATGAATCAATTCAGCTGTGGAAATAAAATGCTGATTATTTCAGTAGCTTTTATTGTTCCTTTGCTGATAACCTTTTATATGCTTCTCAGTGAGCAATTGGCAGTGATCAACTTTGTTGAAAAAGAACAGCGTGGTCTGGAATATATTATTCCATTAAGAAAACTTATTCAGCATTTGCCGGAGCATCGTGGCATAACCAATCGATTTTTATCCGGTGATAGCGGAGTAAAAGCCAATATCCATGCAAAACGGCGTGAAATTTCCGAAGATATTGAACTGGTTGATGCGGTTGATCAAAAATTTGGAGATGAGTTTGAGGTAAAAGCAAAATGGAATGCCATAAAAAATCACTGGCGGCGTTTAGAGGATGGAGCTTTTACTGGTTCCAGTAAAGAAATTTTTGAGCAGCATAGTCAATTGATTGCTGAAATTTTAGCGTTAATGAATGATGTAAGTGATAATTCAAATCTATCATTAGATCCAGAGCTTGATAGTTATTATTTGATCCAATCTGTTGTTTTGTCGATTCCACGAGTAGTTGAGCATCTTGGGCAGGCGAGAGGGCTGGCTTCAGGTATTGCTGCCTCGGGAACTGCCAAATTGCGACAAAAAATTAAACTTACAACTTTGTTGGCAATGGTGAAAAATGAATTTTCCGGGTTGCAACATGGGATGGATGTCTTGTCCAGAGCCAATCAGACGATTTTTGCAAAAATAAGTCCTGATCTTAATCGTGCTTTATCGAGTTCTGAAAACTATCTTTATATCCTTAATAAAGAAATTTTACAGGTTGAACAGGTTCAAATTGATCCGGCCAAGGTTTTTGAACGCGGATCAGAAGTGATAGGTATGAATTTAAAAATCTGGGATCTGTTAATTCCGGAGTTGTCTGGTGTTCTTCAGGAAAGGGAAGATCGTTATTTTGATAGTCTGATATTGGAGTCAGTCATAGTTGTGGTGATGACCATATTGGCAATTTATCTATTTATGGGATTTTTTCAATCATTTATTAATGCCATTGAAAAATTAAAAACTGCAACAGCAGAAATTGCTGCTGGTAATCTTGGCATGAAAGTAGAGCTGAAAAATCAGGATCAGTTTGGAGAGGTGGCAGAATCCTTTAATGAAATGTCCAAACAATTTTCTGAAGTTTTGAATGAAATGCAGGTTGCGGTTGAGCAGCTCTCCACGTCTTCTGTACAGTTATCCCAGACCAGTGAGCAAGCAAATAATGGTGTTAAACAGCAGCAAACTGAAGTTGAGCAAATGGCATCAGGAATGACCGAAATGGCAGCTTCAGCGCAGGAAGTGGCGCGAAGTGCGCAAAGTACCGCCGAGGCCACTCAGGCTGCACATGAAAATGCTTCATCCGGATCCTCGGCGATTGAAAGTACAGTTAAAGCAATCAATGCCTTATCTGATGAATTTGCCATAGCTACGGATGTGGTACAAAATCTTGCAGATGATAGCGAGAAAATAGGTTCGGTTCTGGATGTTATACGAAGCATTGCAGAGCAAACAAATTTATTGGCGCTAAATGCGGCCATTGAGGCAGCAAGAGCAGGAGAGCATGGCCGGGGCTTTGCTGTGGTTGCCGATGAAGTTCGAACTTTGGCCAGTCGTACCCAGGAATCGACCCAGGAAATTCAGGATATGATTGAGCGGTTGCAAGCGGGCACCATGGAAGCGGTTTCTGTTATGCAGGAGGGACAGAAACGAACCGTAAACACCGTTGAAGATACAAAACAAGAAAGTGTTTTTTTGACCGATATTATCAATTCGATTTCTGAAATTGATGAGATGTGTCGGCATATAGCAAGCGCTTCTGAGCAGCAATCTTCTGTCGCAGAAACCATGAGCCAGAGCGTAGAGCATATCAATCAAGTGACGCATCAAAGTTTGCAAGGATCGCAACAAACACTGGAAAATAGTGTGGGTTTGACGCAATTATCAGATCGAATCAGGGCTTTGATCAGCCGGTTCAGACTGGCTGGTTGAATACGAATAATAATTTTGCGCCAGTTGCCCAAATTATTCCGTGCTCATTCCTTGGTTTTATTTTGGGACGGATTCGGTTGTTAGTAATTCAGGTAAATCTTTGATTGAATCAATAATGCAGGCTGGTTTAATTTTTGAAGTTTGCACGTAATCTTCTCGATATTTTCCGGTTTTGACAAGTATGCCGGCTAGGCCGGCAGTTTGTCCCCCGCCAATGTCGGAATCGATATCATCGCCAATAATGGCAACATTGTTATTGGGTAAAGCAATGCTGTTCAAAGCCATTTGAAAGAAATTCAGCGCGGGCTTGCCAATCAAGATCGCTTGTTGATTACTTGCATATTCTAATGCCGTGACAAAGCCGCCAATATCCATTTGCAAGCCTTGTTCAGTTTGCCAGAAACGATTTTTGTGGATAGCAATTAATTTAGCACCATCTATCAGCAGTTTGAATGCCTTATTCATTAATTGATACGACCAGGTGCTGCCAATATCTCCAATAATGACAAAATTAGCATGGGTATCGGATTGTTGAAATTCAGCAAAATCCTGTTTGACATCTTCAGCAAGCAGCAAGTGGCAAACAGGATTTGCAAATTGTTTTAAATAAATAAGGGTTGCTTGTGGTGCGCTGATGATTTCCTCGGGGGAGATGTCAAAGCCAAGATCAGTCAGTTTTTTGTGCAACGATTTTCGACTTAAGGTGCTGGTGTTGGTGATAAATCGACGTCGCAGTCCCATTGAGCGGATTTTTTGCAATGCTTGCTGGGCTCCAGCGATAAGCTGTTGACCAGTGTAAAGAACGCCATCCAGATCAATGAGAATACCTTTAATTTTGTCTATTTTGTTCATCATCAATAAATATAAAGTGATTGTCGTTGCCAGACCTGTCCAGTGATTGAGCGTTGATCTGGGGTTGTGTAAGTATATTTATAAAGATGGGTGCGTAGATATCTGGGCGGAGTTTTCGAAAATGGATTATTCGCTAATAACGTCAGAACTGCGGGTGATCCGGATTGGAGTTGGTGCAAAAAACGTTGTAGCCAGAAAGGCTTTTCCGGCGCTGCCAGAGCCGCAAACCACATCTGCCAGTCAAGTCTGGGTTGGTGGGGGATGTTGTAAGTTAGCGGTTTGGTTAGCCGGTCTGGTTTGTATTTGAAGCCATATTCAAGCCAATGTTGGCCATCATTGGAGCCTTCGATAATTATTTCAGTTCGGGTGGTTGTCATGATTGCAAATGGTCCATAATTATTGATGACAGCAAAAGCTGAAATGGTCCTAATCAGGTTATCAATTGGAGCGGCTGGCAGCTTGTGAGAATGATAAATCCAGGTATGTGTAGCCGCGATAAAAAAAACTAAAAATGCCCAGATACCAGCAAAAACATTGGCCATCATTCCTGCGAAGGCTTTTCGGGTCGTAATTTTTGCAAGTAAATTTTTGGGTAAGATTTTTGCTATATCTCGGTCTTCAAATAACAAAAGGCACAATAAAATTGTCAGAAGATTGAAGAAACCGTAATTCCCGGTGGCAATTATACTGCATTGCAAGGCTATGAAACTCCAAGCTGCAAATAATCGGAATCGGCGCGGGAAAAACACAAAAAAAGGCACCACAAGTTCGATAAAAAAAACACCGGCGACACAGATTCTATGGAACCAGTCTGGTAGGAAGTAGGCGTAATAAGCTAACGGTGATGGTAATGGCTGGGTTAGATAATGATAATTAAGCGCAGTGAAATTGGCCCAGGATGGATCGCCGCTTGCTAGTTTTACAATACCGGCCATAAACATGAAGCGGGCGATTAACCAGCGATATAAAAAGATGATAATGCCTGAGCCCCAGGTTAGAAAAATCCCCAAAAAACCGGCCTCTAGCAAAAAACCATCCCACTGGAAAGCAGTGAAATCCTGACCGGCTGTGGTTAGTGATAAATAAAAAAGGTAGCAGGCAATCAAGGCTGCCCTTTCGCCAAAATTTAAAATTAACAATGATGCTGCGGCTATGCCCGCACCACAAGTCAGGTTAAGTATGAAATTTGAGCTGCTTAGCCAGAAAATCGTCGGAAATAGCCGGTATCGATCAAACGCTGGGAGTGATTCCAGGGTTCTGAGTTTTGTGCTAATTGGAAGAATGCCATCAGAGCCGATTAATCCTTCAATTTGTACTGCAAACGAGGCAAAAGCAATGAAATAAATGATTCCAAGACCGCGTAAAAACAACCAGCTAACATTTGATTGATAGGCTGGAATCAGGCGCCATCCTTTGTTTTCAGAAAATATCCATTGCTTAATTGTTTGCCAGAACAAATTTTGCTTGGCAGGAATTTGCATTGCCATCGCTGTAGATAGGTTTTAAGCTTAAGCTGGTTTCGATTCTAGCTGGAATCCTGGCGCGTTGTAAAGATGTTTGGTGGGTCTGGTTTAATATAACTCTGTTTAGGTAATAAGTCGTGTAGGAGAGCCTCGATGTTTTTCCAATATCGAGGCTAAAGCTTCTCCTACGAATCCTAAGAAGCTACACAATTTTTTCAAAATCAGGTGCTTCTGAGAAAATCGGTTTTTTTAATCAGCTTGGCAGGGGTGTTCGATGCGGCTCAGATTTGAGGGTTAATTTCTTGAACGCCGTTTTTTTTTATGTTTGTCTTTCTTTTTGCCGCCGCCAAGTCTTGTTGCCTTAAAATCAGTCAAGGTAAGGTTTAATTGCTGGCCTGCAACCCAGGCATTTTGTATTTTATTGATAACTGGATCCGGAAGATCGGCAGGTAAGTCAACAAAGCTAAAATCGTCATGAATTTCAATTTGGCCAATTGATTTGCTGTCAAGGTTGCCTTCGTTAGCAATGGCGCCAACAATATTACCTGGTTTTGCATCGTGATTGCGGCCAACTTCAATACGATATCTCAATAATTGGCCCGTTGATTTTGAGAAGCCTTTTTTTCTGGGCTGCTCGTTTCGTTGATGATGTTTTTCAGTAGCATGACTGTGTCTTTCGGGGCGATGTTTGATCAGCAAAGGTTTGCCGCCTTGGGCCAGTTTGGCAAGGGCTGCGGCAATTTCGAGTGCCGGGACATCATGCTCTTGTTGGTATTGTTCAAGCAAGGTGGCGTAAAATTCTAAATTTTCTGCCGCCAAGGTGTCGGTGATTTTTTGAAAAAACTTAGCGATTCGCTGATCATTGATAACCTCGGTTGACGGCAGGGTCATGGGTTCTATTTTTTTGTTGGTAGCTTTTTCAATGGCGCGTAACAATCGTTTTTCACGAGGGGAAACAAATAAAATGGCTTCCCCGCTACGCCCAGCTCTGCCGGTACGACCAATTCGATGGACATAGGCTTCGGTATCATAGGGGATGTCGTAGTTAATGACATGGCTGATTCGGTCAACATCAAGGCCTCTGGCGGCAACATCGGTAGCAACCAAGATATCGAGCTGTCCCTTTTTCAGTCGAGTAATGGTTCTTTCACGTTGGTTTTGCGCAATATCGCCATTAAGAGCCGCGGCTGCATAACCCCTGGCCTCCAGTTTTTCTGCAAGTTCTATGGTTGCAGTTTTGGTGCGTACAAAAACAATAATTGATTCAAAAGGTTCGCCCTCGAGAATGCGCGTTAAGGCATCCAGTTTGTGTACCCCGCTGACCATCCAGAAACGTTGGTGAATAGTTTCTGCTGTGGTAGTTTTAAGCTTGATAGTGACGTGTTCCGGATGGTGTAAATATTTTTCTGCTATGCGGCGAATTGCAGTTGGCATGGTCGCAGAAAATAAAGCAATTTGCCGTTTTTCAGGAATTTGTTCCAGAACCCATTCAACGTCATCAATAAAACCCATACGCAGCATTTCATCGGCTTCGTCCAAAACCAGGGTTTTAAGGGTGCCAAGTTTTAGTGTACCCTTACGCATATGATCCATTACCCGGCCGGGTGTACCAACGACAACGTGAACGCCACGTTTGAGTTGCCTTATTTGGCTGCCATATTCCTGACCGCCATAGATTGGCAATACATGGAAGCCTTTTAGATGCGAAGCATATTTCTGAAATGCTTCCGCAACTTGCAAGGCTAATTCGCGTGTTGGGGCAAGAACCAAAACTTGGGGCTGAACTTGGCTAATATTAATTCGGGATAAAATGGGTAAAGCAAATGCGGCAGTTTTCCCGGTGCCGGTTTGAGCCTGTCCAAGCACATCTTTGCCGCAGAGAATGTGAGGAATGGTTTGTGCTTGAATAGGAGAAGGGGATTCATAACCGACGGTTTCTAAAGCTTTAAGAACTTCCGGGATAAGATTTAATTCATGAAATGCTGGTTGCATTGCGGTGTTGTTGGTCATTTAGGGGCCTGTAGGGAAAAGTGTGGATTCTCTGAAAATGAGAAAATAGCAACCGATCACTATAGCATGTTTTTATTTTTATGAAAACGTAATATTTTGTTAGGTTGCTTTGAAACGAATAAAAAAATTAAAAAAATAACTGGGACAGCTAAACTTAGCTCGTTGCCAAACTAAATTCTTTATCTTTTTGTTTCAATGTGTTGAGAGACTTGTTTGCTATTATTTTAATATGGGCCGATGTTTTAATTGACTAATTCTATCGAATAGTCTTAAAAAAGTATATAATTCAAAAGTTTTGATTGGTAGCTTTCATTTTTCACAAAGAATAGCTTGGTATCGGAAAAATTCTGATCAACAAATTCGAGCGCCAACTGAAAGGATGCTCGATTTTGCAATCAGTTGACCTAAATAATTCATATTCACACCGGAAAAAAATATGCTGGGGAAGGTAGTTAAATCCATTGTTGGCAGTCGAAATGATCGGCTGGTCAAGAAAAAAGGGAAGATAGTTAAGAAAATTAATGCTTTGGAGCCTGACTTTCAAAAGTTAAGCGATGCAGCATTGCAAGCCAAAACACAAGAATTTCGTGAGCGCCTGGATAAGGGTGAGACATTGGATCAATTGCTTCCGGAAGCATTTGCGGCTGTTAGAGAAGCCTCCTGTCGTGTTTTTGGAATGCGCCATTTTGATGTCCAACTGATTGGTGGGATGGTTCTGCATGATGGCAAGATTGCAGAAATGAAAACCGGTGAGGGGAAAACCTTGATGGCAACGCTTGCCGCATATTTGAATGCTTTGCCTGGGCACGGCGTTCATGTAGTTACTGTTAATGACTATTTAGCTAGTCGTGACGCTGAATGGATGGGCAAACTGTATGGTTTTTTAGGTTTAACAACTGGCGTTATAGTTAGTGAGTTGGACCATGAAGAACGGCAGAAGTCCTATGCTGCTGATATAACTTACGGGACCAACAATGAGTTTGGTTTTGATTATTTGCGCGACAACATGGCATTTAGTCTGGAACAGAAAGTTCAGAGAGATTTGAATTTTGCTATCGTGGACGAAGTGGATTCCATTCTTATTGATGAAGCAAGAACACCGTTAATTATTTCAGGGCCGACTGATGATCAAACGGACGTTTATTTAAAAACCAATGCCATTATTCCGTTTTTGACAAAGCAGGAAAAGGAAAATGGTCCTGGTGATTATTCTGTTGATGAAAAAACCAGGCAGGTTCATTTGACAGAGTCAGGTCACGAGCGGGTCGAGCAGTTAATGGTAGAGCATGGTTTGATGGAAGAAGGAGGCAGTCTTTATGATGCGACTAATATTCGCTTGATGCATTACCTGAATGCCTCATTGCGTGCGCATGCCTTGTTTCAAAAAGATGTTGATTATTTGGTGAGAGATAATCAAGTATTAATTGTCGATGAATTTACTGGGCGGGTAATGGTCGGTCGCCGTTGGTCAGATGGGCTGCATCAGGCGATTGAAGCGAAAGAAGGCGTCAAGATTCAGGAAGAAAATCAGACGCTGGCATCAATTACTTTCCAGAACTATTTTCGTTTATATCGCAAGTTGTCTGGTATGACCGGTACTGCCGATACAGAAGCCTTTGAATTAAATAAGATTTATGGATTGGAAGTGGTTGTTATACCAACCCATAAACCAATGATTCGTGATGACAGGGGTGATCTTGTTTATTTGACAGCCAATGAAAAATATCAAGCCATCGTTGAAGATATTCTTGATTGTGTTAAGCGAGGTCAACCGGTTTTGGTTGGGACTACCTCGGTTGAAAATTCTGAATTGATTTCAAAAATACTAACTCAGAAAAATATCAAGCATGAAGTGCTTAATGCCAAACAACATGAGCGGGAAGCGCATATTATTGAGCGCGCCGGTATGCCAGGATCAGTTACCATAGCAACCAATATGGCCGGTCGGGGTACTGATATTGTGTTAGGCGGCAATCTGGATGCAGAGCTCGCCACTTTAGAGGAAGATGCAGCCGAGGAGCAACAGGAACAAGTACGTCGGAATTGGCAGGAAAGGCATGAGAAAGTTATTGCCAGTGGTGGTTTGCATGTTATTGGTTCAGAGCGGCATGAATCCCGTCGTGTGGATAATCAGCTTCGTGGTCGCTCAGGACGGCAGGGTGATCCTGGGTCGACAAGATTTTATCTGTCTTTACAAGATGATTTGATGCGAATTTTTGCCTCAGACCGGGTTGCCGGTTTAATGCAAAAGTTGGGAATGGGTGAAGGTGAAGCCATTGAGCATCCCTGGGTGACGCGTTCAATTGAAAATGCTCAAAAGAAAGTTGAAGGGAGAAATTTCGATATTCGGAAAGAGATTCTTGCTTATGATGATGTTGCCAATGACCAGCGAAAAGTTATTTATGAGCAACGTAATGAATTGATGGCATCTGAAGATATTTCAGACATTATAAATGAAATAAGAAGGGACGTTGTTAATGCCGTTATTACCCAATATATTCCTCCGAAAACGATGGAAGAACAGTGGGATATAAAAGGTCTTGAAGATCATTTGCGTGATGAATTCAATGTGGATATTCCGATTGCTAAAATGCTGGAGGAGGACGCTTCGTTGCACGAAGAAAACCTGCGTGAAAAAATCGTTGCGATCATTACAGAAAAATACAAGGAAAAAGAAAGTGCGTTGTCTCCTGATGTCATGCGGCATTTTGAAAAATCAGTTATGTTGCAGGTGCTTGATAATAGCTGGAAAGAGCATTTGGCGGCAATGGATCATTTACGCCAGGGTATTCATTTTCGCGGTTATGCTCAAAAAGATCCAAAACAGGAATATAAGCGGGAAGCTTTTGATATGTTCCGTAGTTTACTCGATCATATTAAATATGAAGTTATCGGCATTCTTTCCAAAGTCCAGGTTGCACAGGAAGAAGATGTCCAGGCGATTGATGAGCAGCGCCAAGCTCCACAGGAAATGCATTTTGAGCATGCTGAAGCAAGTGCTTTATCTGCAGATGAGCCGGTGGAAGAAGCTGCTGCAAAGCCAGAGCAACAGCAGCCTTTTGTTAGAGGAGATAAAAAGGTCGGAAGGAATGAGCCGTGTCCTTGCGGTTCAGGAAAAAAATACAAGCATTGTCATGGTAAATTGACTTAAGCATGCTAATAACGGCTGTCTTTTTTGCCTTAAAACACTACTTATTTAAGTATATTTCTCTGCATGACAAATTTAATTCCGAATTTGATTCCGGTTTATGTCGCGGCAAGAAACTTAAATTTCGGTTGGTGAATAAGATATCTGGCTCCTAATACCTAATGGAATGGTTTGCCTCACTTCTGTTTTGATGTTTGCTATAAAACTCTCATCATGGCCCATTTGAGGTCGTTTAGGAAGTGGGGTGGCCCCATTTCATTAGGTAATAATTAAGTAATACATTTCTATAAAATTTTCGAGGGTATAACATGCCGGGTAGTTTTGATAAAAGTAAACCCAATTTTCAAATATCCAAGCTTCCAAAATTGGAGCTGGATAAAGAACATTTAATATCAGATTTTAAACACAATTACAGTCATCGCTTGGGCAGGGATGAGAATTGCAGTTGTCTTCACTATGCTTATGAAGCATTGGCGCTAGCAGTAAGAGACAGGCTTGCCGAGAGGTGGAAGAAAACTTACAACGCGTACAAAGATGCTGATTGTAAGCGTGCTTATTATTTGTCCATGGAATTTCTAATGGGCAGAACATTAACCAATGCTATGCTGAACCTGGGCATGACTGAGGATGTTCATAATGCATTGTATGAACTTGGGCTGGATATAGAAGAAATTATTGAGAGCGAGCCAGACGCCGGATTAGGTAATGGAGGGTTGGGAAGGTTGGCAGCCTGTTTTATCGATAGTTGCGCAACTTTGCAGTTACCGGTCACTGGCTACGGATTACGTTATGAATATGGTATGTTCAGCCAGATGATTATCAATGGGGAACAGGTTGAAAAGCCGGATCATTGGTTGCGTAATGGCAATGTCTGGGAAATTGAACGTCCTGAATATACCCAACGAATCAAGTTTTATGGGCACACGGAGCGATATATCGATGAGAGTGGTCGCGAAAAAGTGAGCTGGGTTGGTACTCATGATGTTTTAGCCGTACCTTACGATACTCCTGTTCCTGGTTATGAAAATGGTACGGTTAACACACTTCGTTTATGGAAGGCATCTGCGACGGAAGAATTTAATCTCGATGAGTTTAATGCGGGTGATTATGCTGAGTCGGTAGCCGCAAAAAACGATGCCGAAAATATCACCATGGTGCTTTATCCAAATGATGCAAATGAAAATGGCAAGGAGTTGCGCTTGCAGCAGCAATATTTGCTGGCTTCTGCCAGTTTGCAGGATGTATTAGGGCATTGGGTTGGTAGGCATGGTTCTGATTTTTATAAATTTTCAGAGAAAAACTGCTTCCAACTCAATGACACGCATCCAAGTATTTCAGTTGCAGAATTGATGCGTTTACTCATGGATGTTCATGGATTGGGTTGGGATGAAGCCTGGGAGATTACGACTAATACCATGGCTTATACGAATCATACCTTGCTTCCCGAGGCGCTGGAGAGATGGTCTGTTAATTTAATGCAGCGAATGTTGCCGCGGTTGATGGAAATTATATTCGAGATTAATGCCCAATTTATGAACCAGGTTTCGACCCATTGGCCTGGTGATTTTGCTCGGATGGCTAGAATGTCAATAATTGAAGAAGGTGGAGAAAAGCAGGTCAGAATGGCTTTTTTGGCTATTGTCGGGAGTTTTTCTGTTAATGGTGTTGCGGAATTGCACTCCCAGTTATTGAGACAGGATCTTTTCAGGGACTTTTATGAATTATGGCCGAAAAAATTTAATAACAAGACTAATGGTGTGACGCCAAGACGCTGGTTGGCAGCATGTAACCCTGAATTGGCTGATTTAATTACTGAAGCAATAGGTGATGGTTGGGTTACTGACCTTTCCCAATTGCATAAATTAGCGCCGTTTGCAGAAGACGCTAAATTTCGTAAACGCTGGCATGAAATTCAGCAAAATGCCAAACAACGTTTACTTGATTATAAAAAAGCCGAAATGGGCGACGGCCTGAATATTAATGTTAATGCGATGTTTGATATTCAAGTAAAGCGGATTCATGAATACAAGAGACAGTTACTCAATGTTTTGCATGTTATTCATCTTTATGATCGCATCAAACGCGGCGATACTGATGACTGGGTTGCTCGTTGCGTATTGATTGGTGGTAAGGCAGCGCCTGGTTACTATATGGCGAAAAAAATTATCAAATTCATCAATAATGTTGCTGAAGTTATTGATTCTGACCCTGATGTTGGTGATAAGTTGAAATTAGTTTTCTTGCCTAACTATCGTGTTTCTGCGATGGAGAAAATTTGTCCTGGAGCTGATTTATCTGAGCAAATTTCAACGGCAGGGAAAGAAGCTTCTGGAACCGGTAATATGAAATTCATGATGAATGGTGCAATAACAATCGGCACTTTGGATGGCGCTAATGTTGAAATCCGTGAGGAAGTGGGTGATGACAATTTCTTTTTATTTGGCTTGACCGAAGAAGAAGTTGTTGAAATGAAAAAAGATTACGATCCAGCAGCCATCATTGATGGGGATGAGGATTTACAGCGGGTTATGAATTTGATTACTTGTGGTCATTTTAATCGTTTTGAACCTGGAATTTTTGATGATATTGTTCATTCCATTACCAGTTCTGATGATCCTTGGATGACAATAGCAGATTTTCGTAGTTATATTGATGCTCAAAAACGAGTAGAGGATGCCTATCGAGACAAAGAGCGATGGACCAAAATGAGTATTTTGAACTGTGCATCGAGTGGAAAGTTCTCAACTGATCGTACCATCAATGATTATAATAACGAAATCTGGAAGTTAACGCCGGTGCCAGTCAAAGACATCTAGTGTTTCAGATTGTTTTGTATGAGCCTGAGATTCCTGCAAATACCGGGAATGTCATAAGATTGTGCGCTAATACTGGCGCACAATTACATTTGGTCAGGCCTTTGGGGTTTTCTCTGGATGATAAAAAATTACGTCGTGCCGGTTTGGATTATCATGAATATGCCGAAGTAAATATTCATGATTCATGGGCTAAATTTTTGTCGGTCAATCAAAATGTTCGACTTTTTGGTTTAACGACCAAAGCAAGGAAGTGTTATTCTGATGTTGACTATCAGAAAAATGACTTTTTATTGTTTGGTCCTGAAACCAGAGGCCTACCGGATTCAATTCTATCTAAATTAACTGAGGGGCATCGGCTTAGATTGCCGATGCTACCAGAAAGCCGAAGCCTAAATTTATCCAATACTGTTGCAATAGTTTTGTATGAGGCATGGCGACAGAATTCTTTTGAACTGTCAACACAGCTAATTCCATGAACGGATGGCCTCATCTTGTTTGGTGATGTATTTAAAATCTTGATTGTCCAGGATTGAGATTCCTTGTACTAGTTCCTGAGTAGAGATGCCTTTAATTTTTAAGTCATCTTTTAAGACACACAAATTAATGTGCGAAAGTGTTTTTTTGACTAAGGAATGGTTATTTAAAATACCTCGTTTTGCAGCTAAAACTGCATTTTCGGTTAGTATTACAGTATCGCCGGAAGTAGTTTTTTTCAAAGTTGAAGGGTCAACAGGATATTGTTTAATGATATAAAGCATAAAGTTACCCAAATTAAAATTATTTTAATAAAGAAGATAAGGTAAGTCCTTTAACTATCTAAACTACAAGGATAATACAAATAAATTAAAAGGCAATATTATTTATGTTATTTGGCTTTTTTATTTTATGATAATAAGTGTTTCGGATATCTTATTGTTTTATATGCTGCTCTTGGGCAACTTTCGGTTTTAGGTTGGCAGGAAAAAGACTAAGAATTAGGTGATTTGTATGAATTTAATCAGTCTATAAAATCATCACACAAGTTACAGAATTAGCTGATTATTTCAGCTTTTTGCTCTCGCAACAGTAAATTTTGTACAGCAATGGTTGGTTCAAGGTTGTTGTATAGCACATTGTATACTTGTTCGACAATTGGCATTTCAATAGCATGTTGTTTGGCGAGTCGATAAGTATTTTTTGCAGTTGCAATGCCTTCTATTTCTTGACCAATGTCTTTTTTAGCTGATTCCTGGGTTTGTCCCTGCCCGATGGCTAAGCCAAAACGGCGGTTGCGGGATTGATTATCCGTGCAAGTAAGGATTAAGTCGCCAAGTCCCGCCAAGCCAACAAAAGACTCTGGTTTGCCACCAAGTTTTTGCCCTAATCTTTGAATTTCGGTTAATCCACGGGTAATAAGTGCGGCGCGCGTATTTGCTCCAAAACCAAGTCCATCAGCTATTCCTGCTGCAATTGCCAGAACGTTTTTTACCGCACCGCCAATTTGTACTCCAATTATGTCTGTGCTGGTATAAACCCTGAATCTTGGATTGCGAAAAATTTCTGCAAGTTGTTCGGAAAAAAAGCTGTTTGCTGATGCAATAGTGATTGCGGTTGGTAGATTTGCAGCAACTTCAGAAGCAAAGGTTGGTCCAGATAGTGCGGCGCAGCAGATTTCAGTGCCAAAAGTGTTGGCAACTGTTTGGTGCAAAAGCTCGCCTGAATCATTACCAAAACCTTTTGTTGCCCAGGCAATTTTATGGCTCTCGACTAGATACGGGTTTATTTTGGTTAAAGTTTTTTTGAAAGCGTGACTTGGAACTGCGATAAGTAAAAAATCAGCAAATGTGACAACTCTCTCGATTTCAGGTGTCACATTAAGTAAGTCAGGAAAAGGGGCTTTTGGCAGGTATTGTTGGTTTAGTCTGGTCTTCTTCAACGATTCAATATATTCAGGATTATGACCCCAAAGCATAGTGGAATAGCCATTTCGAGCTGCCAGGATTGCCAAAGCAGTGCCCCAAGATCCTGCTCCCAGGACTGCTAATTTGTTTTGCATGATGGGTAAGTGTTGTTATTATGGTTCATGCGAATTGGCAAAGACAATAAATCTTGCCTGGCAACGGTAGTTAATTGTCGTTTATCAATAGCTTAGTTTACCGAATTTGAGCCGGGAGTTTGTTGCTGCGCTTGCTGTTGATGCTGGGCATACAATGCATCAAAATTTACAGGCGCTAATAGTAATTGTGGAAAGCCGCCTTTGGCAACCAGATCAGAAACAACTTCTCTTGCGTAAGGGAATAAGATATTTGGACAGAAACTCCCCAGCATAGGGCCCACCTCTTGCTCTGAGAAACCATTAAGGGCAAAAATGCCAGCCTGACAAGCTTCGACAAGGTAGGCAGTGTTATCTCCGGTTTTGACGGTAACGGTAACTGTCAATGAGACTTCATAGAGATTATTGTCTAAAGATTCAACATTGGTGCCCAAATTAAATTCTACGGCAGGTTCCCATTTTTCGGTGAAAATTTTAGGTGCTGCCGGTGTTTCAAAAGAAATGTCTTTGGTATAAATTTTTTGGATAGAAAATTGTTTTTCTTCGGGAGTATTGGTTTGTTCTGCCATGACAAGATGTTATGTTAATAAATTAATGGAATTCTATTTTGACTTTGTAATGGGATATTTGTTTTCTTCCCAGGATTGCATTCCGCCGATCATGCTGAATACTTTTTCAAAGCCCATTGAGGTTAATTTTTTACATGCAGTTGTTGAGCGGGTGCCGGTTTGGCAAACAACAATAACAGGTTTAAGTTTGTACTTAGAGAGTTTTTCTAGCTCTTTGTCGAAATTACTGAGAGGGGTGTTGATGGCGCCCTCTATATGGCCGGTTTTGAATTCATTTGCCTCCCTTACGTCAATAATAACAGGGTCTTCATTGTTCATTTTGGCAACAACCAGAATCGGCGATATCATTTCAAATTTTCTGAGTGCTGATTCAAAAAACTCTTGCAAAAGTAAAAATGTAACCACCATCAGGGCGATAAAAAGTAACCAATGATTGGTTACAAATTCAATATAACGATCCATATAAATCTAAAGTAATTAAGAAGAAAAAATGATAAAACTGATCGTTAACAATCAGTGCAAAAAACTTCACGCATCATTTTAATGAGCTGCAACATACGGTCATCATCAATAAAATAGTAGACTCGATTCGCTTCTTTTTTATAGCCAAGAATATCTTTTTCCCTCAAAATAGCCAAGTGTTGTGAAATATTACTTTGACTTGTGCCGACTTGTTCAACGATATCTTGAACGCTGATTTTATTGCTTCCAAGAACACATAAAATTTTTAAACGTAGAGGGTGCGACATGGCTTTTAAGCAGCGAGCAGCTCGTTTGATGTCGGCATCATTATAATGTAAATGTTCGTCCTGTTTTTCCATTTTTTCAATTTTGTTAGAATGATTCTATTTGGCGGTGGTTTAGATTTAAAGGTTATTGCTGAATTTGAGGAGGAATTGTAAGTTCAAGATTCCCTTAAGATCATTTGAATGATATCTGTAGTATAATTAGCATATTATAAGAATAGTATGAAAATCTAATGAATGTAACAAAAAGATACTGCTATTTCAATTAAAATAATTAAATTTTTGAATTTGATTTTTGGAGACAAAATAATATGATGGCTCGTCCAAAACCTCTGGTATTGTTGATTCTTGATGGCTTCGGTTATAGAAAAGAAGCTAAATACAATGCAATTGCGGCTGCTAACACCCCATGCTGGGATCAATTGCAAAAGAATTGGCCTCTAACCTTATTAAATTGTTCGGGGCTGGATGTTGGATTGCCAGGTGGACAAATGGGAAATTCTGAGGTTGGCCATACTCATATTGGCGTTGGCAGATTTGTGCCCCAAGATTTAACACGGGTCAATTTGGCAATATCTGAAGGGTCTTTTTTTTCGAACCCCGCTTTATGTGCTGCAGTTGATAAAGCGATAAATAAAGGCAAGGCTTTGCATATATTAGGTTTATTATCACCGGGTGGGGTGCATAGCCATATTGATCAAATCGAAGCCATGATTGATTTAGCTGCTAAAAGAGGTTTAACCAAAATCTATTTACACAGTTTTTTGGATGGTCGAGATGTAGCCCCTAAAAGTGCTGCGGAATCCATTGCGAGAATAGAAGCTAAATTTGCAGAATTAGGATTCGGTCAAATTGCATCAATTATTGGCCGTTTTTATGCAATGGATAGAGATAAGCGTTGGGAGCGGGTTGAGCAAGCCTATAATTTAATTGTTGCTGGTGAGGCGGTTTATCAAGTTGAATCTGCTTCGAAAGGATTGGAATTGGCGTATGAGAGAGGTGAAACTGATGAGTTTGTTAGTGCAACGGCTGTTTTAAGTGATAATGAACAGCCAATAAAGCTTGATCCTGAAGATTCCATTGTATTTATGAATTTTCGTGCTGACCGGGCCAGGGAGATTTCTCAAGCCATTACTAATCCAGACTTTTCTGGTTTCGAGCGTAAATATCCGGTTCATTCGGGTGAGTTTGTAACCTTGACAGAATATCAGCAGGATTTTCCATATACTGTGGCATTTCCACCAATGGAATTAAAAAATGGCTTGGGAGAGGTATTGTCAAATCACGGGTTGACGCAGTTAAGATTATCGGAAACTGAAAAATACGCCCATGTTACTTTTTTTCTAAACGGCGGCATCGAAGAGCCATTTTCAGGTGAAGAAAGAATACTGGTGCCATCTCCAAAAGTGAAAACTTACGACATGCAGCCTGAAATGAGTGCCCCGGAAGTGACGGATCACTTGGTGGATGCGATAACTGGCGGAAAATATGATGTAATTATTTGTAATTATGCCAATTGCGATATGGTAGGTCACACGGGTGTGTGGGAAGCCGCAATTAAGGCAGTTGAAGCTGTTGATACTTCATTGCAGAGAGTTGTCGATGCATTAAAAGCTGTAAATGGGCAGATGCTGGTTACTGCTGATCATGGCAATATAGAGCAAATGGTCAATGAGGAAACTGGACAGCCGCTGACATCACATACAACAAATCCAGTGCCTCTACTTTATTTTGGTAGCAACATCGAGTTATCTGAGGGAGGACGGCTATCAGACATTGCACCAACAATGCTGGATATTTTGGATATTGAAAAACCGAAGGAAATGACAGGGCATTCTTTGTTGAAAAATTAATTCGTTAAAAAAAATAGTTATGCCTGGGGGGAGGAGGTGTAATTTATTCTTGCTGGGTTATTTTTTATTTATCTTTGCTTTTTCCATGCCGGTTTTTCCGGGTGTTAATTCCAAGCAAGATGAGTTAAATCAAGTATTAGAGAAAATCGAAAATACTTCAAAAGAGAGCAAACTTTTCCGAAAGAAAAAAGATCAACTGATAGAAAAATTGGCAGTTATTGAAAAAAAATTTGGAATAATTGCTAGAGATTTGAAGAAAATTCAGGTAAAAAGACATAAAAAACAGCAGCAAATACGAGAATTAAGCGATAGAATTATTAAGCAAAATTTGCTGATAAAAAAAACTACCCGGCAGTTGCATGCGCAAATCAGGTCAGCATATGTAATGGGTAGAACGGGAAAGTTAAAGTTGTTTCTAAATCAGCAGGATCCGGCGCGACTTAATCGGATATTGGTGTATTATGGCTATCTGAATCAAGACCGTATGGAGAAGTTGAAGCTGGCCAGGGATGCGTTGCAGGATTTGACTTATCTGGAAGATGAGCAAAAAAAGGGTGTTGAGAAGTTGCGCCAACTTGCCGAGCAAAAACGGATGGAGCAGGCTAAACTGAAAAGCGTTAAAAAGGAAAGAACAGTTTTGTTGGCAAAGCTCAATAAGGAACAGGAAACAAGACAGCAGAAATTAGGATTGTTGAAACGTAGAGAATCAGAATTACGAACATTAATTCAGTCTTTACAAAAACAAGAGCATTTCAATGATTCAATTGTATCAGCTTCTGACAAGCCTTTCGCTTTACAGAAAGGTAATTTGATTTGGCCTGTGCAAGGAAAACTAAGTCGGAAATTTGGCAGCAGCAGAGGTGCCGGCAAATGGAATGGCGTTTTGATTGAAGCCAGTGAAGGAAGTGATGTGCGTTCAATCGCAAATGGACGGGTTGTTTATGCTGATTGGCTTAAGGGTTATGGGTTATTGGTCATTATTGATCACGGCAAAGGTTATATGACGCTTTACGCTTTTAACCAGAGTTTGTATAAAAAAGTTGATGAGCGAGTAAGACAGGGTGATGTCGTTGCGAGCGTAGGAAAAAGCGGAGGACGAAATCGTGCTGGGCTTTATTTTGCAATTCGTAAGAAAGGTAAACCGTTAAATCCTGTTCGATGGTGTAGAAAAATACGTAAAGGGAAAGTGAGTTAAAAGAAATTGGTTTATTATTTTAGCCCAATTTTTTTTCGTTGTTGAATAGACGGTTTAAAACAAGTTACAGGTAGTCTATAACCTGAATTCGTGATTTTTAATGCGGATAATAGGAGGCAAGATACTGGTTTGGCACGGGATTTGAAAAAATCTTAGCTTCACCCTTAGGTTAAGCGGGCATTTTTTC
>CAZGYJ010000033.1:5493-20977 GCA_964530345.1 uncultured Methylomonas sp. | reverse complement strand
TGGAAGAAGTGTATGTGTCATGAATGACACAATCAAACCTATAAGGACGTATTTACGGCGTCTACTGGAATAAGTTACTGATATTGAAACTATAACTACGCTGAATAGTTACTATATTTTTATGAGTTTGCCCTGCCATCGAGCCTTATTCGTTAGCTGCATTTAATGTACACCTACCAATAAACCGTTAATACTCAAGTCTTCGTCAACTTCCGGCCAATGAATACCTTCTCCGTCTCCAAGTAGCTCCCAATTATCAAGTTGTTTTTTTGTAGCTTGAGCTAACCTCGGAAACCAGACTAAAGGAACAGAGATAGTGCGACCATCAACTAACTCAACAATTAACGAAACATCAGTGCATTTTATATTATATGCCTGAGGGTGTAATTCAACTGCTAAAGTACTCATTCCATGCCTCCAAAAGTATTTCTTTATTCTCTTTTACCAATGATTCTAATTTACTAAGCTCCTTCGGTGAAAACCTTGTTGAACTAGCTAATGCTACAGGTTGAAGCCAAAATTTTGCCAACATACGTTCACGTTGAATATGGATATGTGCTGACTCACCCTTTTCGTTGCTATAAAAGAAGAAACTAAATGGACCAATTCTTAATACTGTGGGCATCTTTTTATTTTAACGCTAATCTATAGGTTTTCACACTTCCAGTCTATTCCAAACAGCTGCCATTTCCTTCCAGGTCCGTCGTGATGTATATCGTTTGGTGTTTCAACACTACCTGTGACTAAAGCAACAACACGCGACCTAGATCATTTGGTAGTTAAATGCAGCAAAAGATCCGTAGTAGCTATGGCGGCGGTAAAATCGGCAATCCACAATTTAGGTTTATATTAGATGACTTTTGAAAACTGCTGCTGTTTTTGGCTCAGGTAACGGTCAAAAACCATACAGACATTGCGAATCAGTAATCGACCGACCGGCAATACTTTAATTTTTTCAGACGATAGTTCTACTAAACCATCATCTTGCATCGCCAGTAAGGCATCAAGCTCTGATGAGAAATATTGTTTAAAATCAATTTTAAACTGCTGTTCGATGTCAGAAAAATTCAACTCAAAATGACATATCAACTGACTAATGACTGATCGACGCAACTTATCGTCAGCAGTCAACACCAAGCCTTTAAAAACAGGAAGTTGATCTTTCGAAATTCGTGAATTGTATGATTCCAGATCTTTAACATTCTGAATATAGCTGTCTGCCACGCGCCCAATTGATGTTATACCCAACCCAACCAAATCACAATCAGAGTGCGTCGAATAGCCCTGAAAATTTCTATAGAGCTTGTTTTTCCGTTGTGAAACGGCTAATTCGTCATCGGGTCTTGCAAAATGGTCCATGCCAATATAAACATAGCCCTGCTCCTGAAGTCTTAAAATGACCATTTGCAGAATTTCCAGTTTGATTTTGGAATCTGGTAAATCATCATTCTTAATTTGTCGCTGGGTTTTAAATCGGGCAGGCAAATGGGCATAGTTAAAAATTGACAGTCGATCTGGCTTAACTTCCAATATCTTATCCAGCGTCTTTGAAAATGAAGCTACCGTCTGTAAAGGCAGACCATAAATCAAATCAATACTGATCGAAGCAAACCCGTATTCTCTTGCTGCATTTAAAACTGTAAAAGTTTGCTGTTCTGATTGAATACGATTGACTGCTTTTTGCACATCCGGATCAAAATCCTGAACACCTAAACTAAGCCGATTGAACCCTAATTCCCTTAACAAAGGGATCGTCTTAGAATCAACAGCCCTTGGATCAATTTCTATTGAATATTCTCGTTGATCATCATTTCTTAAACTAAAATACTGCCCTGTAACAGCCATTAATTGCTGCATTTGTTCAGCAGTCAGAAATGTCGGAGTACCACCGCCCCAATGAAGTTGATTGACAGTTCGGGCTGAATCGAAAAGTTGCGCCTGTAGTGCAATTTCACGATGTAAGTTGGTTAGATAAGGCTCTGCGTGTTTTCGGTTTTTGGTGATAATTTTATTGCAGGCACAGTAATAACAGACGGTATCACAGAATGGGATATGAAAATAAAGTGATAAAGGACCGCCGCCAGCATTAGATTGTTCGATTTGCTTTCGATAATCCTGTTCGCCAAAACCTTCATGTAACTCCAGCGCAGTAGGGTAGGATGTATAACGCGGTCCTGCGCGATCGTAACGTTTGATTAATGAAACATCAAATTCAATCGACTGATCCATTATTGAATTTCTTTGGAAATTTCAATTTCGACAAGCTTTTTTTCTGCGCTGCTCACTGGCGAAATCGAGCCAATTAAATCACCTGGTTGAGGTATGGCACTACCTGATTTTGAAATTCTGGCAATTAACTTTACTTGTTCAAAACTCGAAAGTTTCATCATCGGAGTCATGGCTTGCTGATCAGATAAGGTCACCGTTAAAGGTAAATTCTTCACTTTTTTCTTAACAATCGCCAGTGGCATTTTGGGTCCATTCATTGCCTGGGCATAAATAAAAACTGTGTCTTCAGGGCTGGCTTTATCTTGTAATTGTTGAGACAAATTCACCTTGATCTGTACTTCAGCTGGTTTATCTATTTTCCTGTTTTCATCCTGAGTCACTACAGCCTCCTCCCTCGCCTGTAATCCTGGCTGCTGACCTTGTATTTGTACGATCAAATTTGTTACTTCCTGGTACGATTTAGATTCCGGTGGAAACATTTTCTGCAGTTTTTGCCAATATTGCAAAGCTTCAGCATAATCACCGGCTTCAGCTTTTGCCATCCCCGCCAACCATAGTGCAGTTTGATTATCTGGCGACTGCTTGACCGCTTTAAGAATTAATTCGCTAGCTTTGCCTTTAAGACTCCCCTTTTGCGCCATCGCCAGAGAATCGGCATATTGAAGCAATAAATCTGTTTGATCCCCCATTAACCGATGAGCTTGAGCAAATGCTTCCGCTGCCTTGTCATATTGCTGCATATATTTATAGGACCGGCCCAACATCAACCAACCTTCAGGATCATCAGGTTGCTGTTTTAATCTTTCTGCAAGACCTGCAACCATAGCTTTTACATCAGGCATTTTAGGGTTTTGTTGAGCAACCGTTTGTTCCGTTTTCACTTTTTCTATGGCGTCAAAATCACCCAAAACCATGTATAGTGAGGCAGCCAATACAGGTACACCCAAAACAATAGGAACAATCACCCATTTACCGCTTTTATTGATCTGATTTTCTTTTTTACTCAAATCAAGATCATCATTCAATGCTGTTTCCAGTTCAGCATATTGTTCCTGATACTGAATTTCTGTCAGCGCACCCGATGTTAGCTGGGCTTTCAGCTCAACCAAACGTTGCCTGGCAATCGCAATATTTTCTTGATCAAGAACTGAAGTCTCGGTGTTTTCCTGCTTTAATAAAGCTGGAACAATCATCCACAACGCTAACCCTGTCATGGCCGTAACAATCACCCAAAAAAGTATCTCCATCAGTCTTTTTCCTGTTCCAATAAATGGCTTATCTTTTCATGCTGCTTCTGGTTTAATCCTGATGGCTCATTCGCCTTCTTGTTACGAATATAGAAAAACAGCATTAAAAAACCCGAAAACAAAAATATCACTGGCCCTGCCCAAAGCAGCAAAGTCTTGCCCTTCAAAGGGGGACGATATAAAACAAAGTCACCATATCTGGCTAACATATAGTCAACAATTTCCTTCCGGGTTTTGCCTTGCAACAGCATTTCATAGACCTGTTGGCGTAAATCCTTAGCCAAGTCAGCATTGGAATCCGCTATCGTTTGGTTTTGACAAACCAGGCAACGTAACTCTTTAATCAAAGTCTTATATTGTTGTTCTAGCTCTGGCTGCTTAAATTCATGATATTCAACTCCCGCATAGCAAGCTTGTGATAATAAGAGCGTAAGTGTCATAAAAAGGACACCTAAGAGAGACTTTTTATAATGATCACAAGTTGATTCATTTTCAAAAAATTCAAACGACTTCATGGTTATTTTTTATGAGTTGATTTGACAAAAATATCATCCAGCATCTTCCTGATAAATGAACGTTTTGGCCGGCGTCTTCGAGAAGAATAATGACGGTGTGATGAATGCTTTCGGCCCATTACCTTGGTTTTATCGGTTTTAATCTCTCCATCAATAGCGGCTCCGGCATAAGCTGGAGTTGAGGAAGCACGATCCAATTGCCGTGTCCTCATGTTTTTGCGGCTGATTTTCGATTTTTTTCGTCGGCTTTTTTTCTTGTTTCTGGAGTTGACAGCCCTTGTAATAAGAGCAGCCAGTTCCTTAATGATAATGAAAGAAAGCAATAAATATATCATTGTTCTTGAGTGAGCCTTCCAAAACTCCAGAATCGAATAATATCCTCTGGCAAGAGCTGAATCTTCCGCATATAGTTTTTCACTGGCATCCGCCGTGCCATTTTCTATATTATACTTTTCTTTTATCTGCTCCAAACTTTCAGAACCGCCATCCAGCTTCCTTAAAAAACGTATAACTGAAGAATCATAAATAAACATGAACGCGGTACTGCCATAAATGGCATCTTCCAACCTCCAATTACTATCATCAAAGATAACTTCTTTAATCCAATTATCCGCCTGATTTATAAATGATTTGATTTCATACTTGGTAAGCAAAAGATCTTCCAACGTTTCTTCGCCGAATAAATTATAGGCTAACAATTTCAGTTGTTTACTATTGGAAATAATCCCCTCATTGTAGGCAAGCTGAAAATTTCCACGCCTATTGTCAACCAGAAAGGGGTTTTTCGAAAAAGTCAAACCGTCTGTTTCACCATAATCGTTGAAAACATTCAAATCATTGCTAAGACCCTGGTCCAAGAAAACTGGTTTTTTACCCTCAAAATCTTCCTTGTAAAGTTGAGACGTTGAATTTTCGGGATGTTTCTTGCGTTGACCCAAACCAAAAGGTTTCAAATTTTCCTGGCCATTTTCCAAAACAACAGAGGACTTTTGCATTTCATATGCTGAAATCAACTCATGATGTTTATCAATCTCTTTTTGCTCTTTATCTTGAGTTTCATCTTTGCCATTAGAATTTTGCTTTGTCTTGACACTCCATTCACCTGACTGTTGTTTGTTTTTTTTATGTTTGCTGTTTTTGGAAGGTTTTTGTTTTGGCAACCGGGATTGATCAATATTGCTATCGTCTTGACCATCATGTAATTCCAACGAATTTCCACCGTCAAGAATAACATTTAATATATTGACCTGATCATCAAGGAAATCACCAATTTCATCATCATTAGATGATGCAGAAAAAACATTGCCGCAAAGAAAAGACAACCATAGCCCGACCCAGAGTAAAACTTTTCTTTTCATAAAACGTTAAGAACCAATTCAAATATTTAGATTATAGTCATATCCTATTGAATTGGTTCATTCTCCAGTTTGCTAATGATTGGCAAAATTGAATTCTCAAGATCATCTCCGGTTATTGGCCCTGTATGCTTATGCCGGATAATACCTTGTTTGTCAATAATAAATGTTTCAGGAACACCGTAAACGCCAAAATCAATGCCAGTTCTACCATCCTGATCAATGATGCTGGCATTATAAGGATTACCAAGCATACTCAACCAACGCTTGGCATCTTCCGGTTCATCCTTGTAGTTCAATCCAATAATGGTGACCACATTCTTTTTTGCCAATTGATTCAGTATGGGATGCTCAGCTCTACACGAAACACACCATGATGCCCAAACACTTAATAGCCAAACCCTACCCTTAAGACTGGAAGCGCCTAACTTTTTTTCTGGCATCTGCAAAATGGGCAAATTAAACTCTGGAACAGGCCTACCAATTAGCGGAGAAGGAATATCCCTTGGATTTAATTTCAAGCCAATACCAAGAAAAATCGCCAGAATGACAAACAGCAAAAGTGGAGTCAAATATTTAAGCATAGTTATTTTTCATGACTTTTTGTAGCCTATAGCGTCTATCGCAAGCTGCCAATAAACCGCCTATTGCCATAATGAGAGCACCAAACCAAATCCAGCGAATACAGGATTTATAGTAGATTCGCAAACTCCAGGCACCATCGTTACCTAGTGGTTCACCAATTGCCACAAACAAATCACGAAAAACACCGGCATCTATGGCAGCTTCTGTCATTGGCATTTTCTGGACCCGATAAACTCTTTTTTGTGGCTCTAGCTTTGCTACCAGTTCGCCATCATAAGTCACAGTTATATAACCTTGCTGAGCCTGATAATTAGGCCCTGCCGTTGTCGTTACATGATGAAATTTATAAGTATAGCCAGACATTTCCAGCTCTTCTCCAGGCGCCAACCGAACGTCTTTTTCCTGACTGTAAATAGAGGTAAAAGTAATACCGATAACAAATACTGCAATGCCAAGATGAGCCGTTGTCATACCATAAAATCCGAGTGGTATAGCTTTAAGACGTTGCCAACTGAATTTGCTTTTTCCTGCTTGATCATATAGTGCCAAAAAATTGGTCGCTACTGTCCATAGGGCCAAAGTCACGCCCAATACTGCTCCCCAAGAATAAAAAGGCATAACTAATGGCACAAGTAATCCGCCCATCAAACAAATTACAAAAACCACACTTAGCTTTTTTGACAACCTGCTAATTTCATCCCGCTTCCATCGGAATAAAACACCAAAACCCACTGCAAAAGCCAATGGCGCCATCAAAGGGATAAAAATTGCGTTGAAATAAGGAGGGCCTACTGAAATTTTCCCAAGCCCTAAAGCATCAATTATTAAAGGATAAAGTGTTCCCAATAAAATGCTTGCCGCTGTGACAACCAATAAAACATTATTGATAAGCAACAATGTCTCCTTAGAAACCAACGCAAAACTTGATGTCGCCTTAACATGGGGAGCCCTAATGGCATAAAGAATCAGTGAGCCACCTACTACCACAGCTAAAAAGATCAGAATAAAAAGGCCTCGTGCAGGATCGCTGGCAAAAGCATGTACTGAAGTCAAAACACCGGAGCGTACTAAAAATGTACCCAGCAAACTTAAAGAAAAAGCAAAAATTGCCAGTAATACTGTCCAGGTTTTGAAAACGCCCCGTTTTTCCGTTGCAGCCAAAGAATGTATTAGCGCAGTCCCAACTAACCACGGCATAAATGAAGCATTTTCAACCGGATCCCAAAACCACCAGCCGCCCCATCCCAATTCATAATAAGCCCACCAGCTCCCCAAAGTTATTCCTAGCGTCAAAAACATCCAGGCAATATTAGTCCAAGGCCTGGACCACCTCGCCCATGCGGAATCCAGACGACCACCTAATAAGGCCGCAATGGCAAAAGCAAAGGCAACCGAAAATCCAACATAGCCGGTATATAACATCGGTGGATGAATCGCCATCCCAGGATCCTGCAACAATGGATTTAAATCGTGGCCTTCAATCGGAATCGGAAACATGCGTTCAAAAGGGTTTGAAGTCAGCAATAAAAACAATAAAAAACCGATACTGACTAATCCCATTACCCCCAGAACGCGTGCAATCACAATAGCTGGAATATGCTTGCTGAAATAAGCGACCAATCCCGTCCAAATTGATAAAATCAAGGCCCACAGTAATAAGGATCCCTCATGCGCGCCCCAAACCCCAGAAAAAAGATAAAGTTTGGGTAAAGCCGTATTGGAATTATAAGCGACATAAGCAACTGAAAAATCGTGGGCAAAAAATGAATACGTTAAAGCACCGTATGCCATTGCCACAAAAAGCAGTTGACTGTAAGCGGCTGGCCTCGCAACTGCAATCCAGTTTGGCACCGAGCGTGCCGCACCAAGAATAGGTAAGAAACCCAAGATCAGGGCCATGCACAAGGCTAGGATTAACGCAAAATGACCTAATTCTGGAATCATGACTTTGGCTTCAAGCTATCAGCCACTTCAGGCGGCATATAATTTTCATCATGTTTGGCTAAAACCTCTTCTGCAACAAACACACCTTTGTTGTTTAACTTACCTTTGGCAACAATGCCCTGCCCCTCACGAAATAAGTCCGGTAAAATCCCGCTATATTCAACCGTAACCACTTTATCGTAATCAGTGAGTTTGAACTGAACCAAAATACCATCACCTGGCCTTTTAACACTGCCTTCAACCACCATCCCCCCCAAACGGAACAGTCTGTCCTTTGGCGCCTTTCCTGCAACAACATCAGTTGTGGAAAAAAAATACATCAAATTATCATTAAACGCTTGCAAAGCAAAAGTGGCGGCCAATCCGACACCAATCAATATCAAGCCAATCAGGTATAAACGTTGTTTTCTTGCTGGTTTCATGATTTATCCTGTCTTTTCAGTCGTAATGCTTGCTGGCGTAAAAACTGTTTACGCTGAATAATGGGACTGATCGCAATAATCAGCATAACAACAAAGGTTATTCCGTAGGAAACCCAAACATAAAAGGCATATCCGCCCATTGCAAAAAATTCTTGCCAATTCATTTTGATTCCAAAAGTGTTTTAACCCACTGACTGTTTCTCTCACGAATAACCAGTTCAGTGCGGGCACGTTGCAACATTGCAATTGCATAATAAAATTTGAAAGCCACCGCCATCACCAGCATCGGCCATAGCATACTGATATCAATAGATGGTTTATCCATTTTTGAAACAGTTGGCCCTTGATGCAAAGTATTCCACCATTCTACCGAATAGTGGATGATCGGAATATTAACAACCCCAACTAATGCTAAAATAGCCACTGCCCTTGATGCCGTCCGTTTGTCATCAATGGCGCCATACAAGCCAATGACACCAAGATATAAAAATAATAAAATCAATTCGGAAGTCAGTCTGGCATCCCAAACCCACCAGGTTCCCCACATGGGTTTACCCCACAAAGAACCCGTAACCAGGGCAATAAAAGTAAAAGCCGCACCCACTGAAGCACTGCTAATAGCGACTATCTCTGCCAGTTTGATACGCCAAACCAAACCAATCCCCCCGGCTACTGCCATCACAACATAGACAAATAATGACATCCAGGCGCTGGGCACATGAATATAAATAATCCGGAAACTATCGCCCTGCTGATAATCAGCCGGAGCTAAAACCAACCCGCCATAAAGACCGACAACAAGCAGAACCAAAAAAATCCAACTCAACCAGGGAATTAATCGGCCAGTGAAACGATAAAAATGTGGCGGGGAAGCCATTTTGTGGAAAAATAATCCGACTGGCTTTGGAATTATTGACATCTTTTCAATACAAAAATAAATTTCATAACCGAGTAATTTTACAGCAAAATCAACTCATACTCATTTTTAATGCGGCAGAAGCGGGTAATGGCGCAAGCACCAAGGCCAAACACAAAATGGCCGCCAAAATATTCATCTGGGCATCAACAGCTAAACCGCCACTTGCCATCTCCACTGCATTACTGGCAAAAATCAACACCGGGACATATAAAGGCAACACCAGTAGTGATAAAATCATACCTCCTCGCCGTAGACCAACCGTAAGCGCAACCCCTATTGCTCCAATCAAACTTAAAACAGGCGTTCCAAGCAGTAATGTCTTAATCAACACCCATAAGGCATCTCCAGGCATTCCCAAAAATTCTGCTAATAATGGGGCAACCAAAATCAAAGGTAAACCTGTCACTAGCCAATGAGCAAAAATTTTACCAAGAATCAAAACAGAAGTTGGATGAGGGCTCAATAAAATCTGCTCCAGCGAACCATCATCAAAATCAGAACGAAACAAACCATCCAGCGATAACATCGCGGCCAATAATGCAGAAACCCAGATAATTCCGGGCGCTATGGTTTGCAATAAATGCGGTTGCGCCCCAACACCTAACGGGAACAAGGAAACAACGATAATGAAAAAAAACAACGGATTCATCATCTCTGCCCTGCGTCGAAACGCCAAAAGCAAGTCACGCCGAATAATCGCGATAAAAGCTTGAAACAAAGACATCAGGAAAGATTAATTTGCAGTGTATTTATTTCAGACAAATTAACATCATGATGTGAGGTCATGACAATCAAACCTCCCTGATTAACATGCTCTGCCATCAATGTTTCAACAATATCAATTCCATATTTATCCAGAGAAGTAAACGGCTCATCCAGAATCCATAATTTATTGTCTGTAATCAGCAGCCTTGCCAGCGACAAGCGGCGCTTTTGTCCAGCCGACAGGGATTGCACCAAAACATCATCATAACCTTGAAGATGTACCTTTTGTAAGGCTTGCTCAATCGAACATTTCCCCGGTATCCCAAGCGCCAGAGTCATTAACAAATTTTCTTTAACCGTTAGTTCATGCTTTACGCCATCCTGATGCCCAACGTACATCATTTGAGCGTAATATTGATTATTTAAGGTTTGCCCGCACCAAAATACTTCCCCGGCATCCGGCTCCCTGAAACCACATAAAATCCGTAGCAATGAGGTTTTACCACTGCCGTTTTTACCTTCAAGTAATAATACCTGTTCTGCCCGTACATCGAAGTTTAAATCATCAAACAATATTCGATCATCACGAATACAACACAGGGCTTTTGCCGTTAGGAGTATTTCTTGTTTCCCCAATTGACTCATAAAGTATTCGATCTACGAACGCATCCAAATTTCTTTATGATAACAATTAAAAAATTTAGTTCCTAACAATTATTTCTGGATAAGTTTCCAGAACTTCAACCGTTATAGAATAAATTTTAGTCTACACTTACTTTTACTATCAAAATTAACTATTTGAGTGATTTTTTCGCGGCAACCTTCAATCTGTCTCTGTTTGTTAAAAAACAATCCACATGCAAAACCCTGGCTTAAAATCATTATTAGACAAAACCGGTACTGGCTATATTAAATTCGACGCAACTGGCTATATACTCGATACTAATCAAGCCTTTGGTGATATTCTAGAAGCAAATTCTGTTTCTAAAATTATCGGGCAACGAATCTTCAATTGGCTGACTCCTACAACCCCCAACAAGAATATTCAGAACATTGCTCAATCAATTAAAGTTGGAGAACATAAAAAACTGATTTGTCATTTTCAGACCTTCAGAGGAAATGAAATCATCGTTTCAGTCAACATCTGCCTTGAACAACAAAATGAGGAGTACCAGTTCTGTGCGGTCTGCCAAGACATTACCTCGCAAATCAAGGAAAACCATATTACTTCTAAAAAACGTTTCCAACTTGATGCCGCATTGGATGCAGCAAAAGCGGGTGTTTTTCATTATAACTTTGAACAAGATATTATTTATTGGGATGATCGTAGTTATGCCATTTTCAACATTAAACCCGAGGACTTTCTCGGCAACTACTCAGCCTGGCTTGAATTAGTCCACCCTGATGACATCGAAGAAACTGAGCAAAAATTTCAGATCGCTACTGAATCAACAAACGAATTTGAACTGGATTATCGTATTATCACCTCAAAAGGCATTCGCTGGATTAACGTGAAAGCCCGGATCATTCGTGATGAGGCAGGCAAAGCCATTTTTTGTCAAGGTTTGCATCAGGATATGACTGATGCAAACAAAACCGCTGAACTATTACAAGCTAAAGCAGCATTGGAAAAAAGTCAGACAGAAGTCTTGAAACAAACCAAACTGCTCCGCTCGATTATCGATTCCATTCCTGACCTGATTTTTTTTAAGGATCTGGAGGGACGTTATTTAGGATGTAATCGGGCTTTTGAAAAATTCATCAATCTTGAAGAAGCAATACTGATTGGCAAGAATGATTATGATTTATTTCCAAAAGAAGTTGCCGCCTTTTTTCAGGAAAAGGATCGACTGACTTTGACTGCCGGGGAACCTAGAATAAATATTGAATGGGCGGCTTATCCTGATGGCAGAAAAGTATTGCTGGAAACCCTCAAAACACCTTATTCTGGAACTGCCGATCAAATTGTTGGTTTATTAGGAATTTCCAGAGATATTACCGAAAGAAAAAATGCAGAAATCAAATATCAACATCTTGCTAATGAAAAAAATATCATTTTCGATAACATTCCTGTTGGTATAGGGTATTTAAAGAATCGTCATTTTTATCGTGGTAACCGGCATTTGGTTGAAATGTTTGGCTGGAATGAACAGGAAATACTCAATCAATCGACCGAAACCCACTATGCACACAAGCAAGATTTTATCGAAGTAGGACAACAAGCATACCCAGTCATGTTGAATGGCGAAATTTATCACACTGAACGATTAATGAAACATAAAGATGGCAGCCAATTTTGGTGTCAGCTCATCGGCCAATCGATTGATATCGATTCTCCCGAAAAGGGATCAATATGGATTGTTAATGATATCAGCAAGGAAAAAAATCTTAGAGACTCTTTGCAAAAAGCAAAAGATCAGTCCGACTACTCAAAAGAACTTGCGGAAAAAGCCAATCAAGCAAAATCAGAATTTTTAACCAATATGTCGCATGAATTACGCACCCCGATGCATGCCATTTTGAGTTTTTCCAATTTTGGCCTTAAAAAAATACGAAAAAATGAATTTGACAAACTGGAAAGATATTTTTCAAACATCCAGACCAGCGGCCAAAGGTTATTAAATCTGCTCAACGATTTGCTTGATCTTTCCAAACTGGAAGCAGGGAAAATGCAATTTGAGTTCAAACCTAACCAGATCCAAAATATTATCAACAATTGCATTGAAGAGCAACAAACCCGACTTGAAGAAAAAGCCCTGACAGTGATTCGAAAAAATTCTAATGTTAATCTAAAAGTACAAATGGATGGCGCGAAAATTGGCCAGGTGATTACCAATCTTCTTTCCAATGCCATTAAATTTAGTCCCGAAGGAAAAACCATCGAAATTAATGTCGTTCAAGATGAATGGCAGGCAAATTCAGCTTTGAAATTTGTTATTAGTGACGAAGGAGTTGGAATTCCACAATCCGAACTTGAATCGGTCTTCGATAAATTTATCCAAAGCAGTAAGACCGATACCAAATCAGGTGGTACAGGACTAGGGTTGGCAATCTGCAAAGAAATAATTGATAACCACCGGGGTAAAATTTGGGCAGAAAACAATCAAAACGGCGGCGCTACATTTAGCTTCACCATCCCGATAAATCTTGTTGATCATCATTGATATCAGCGTCAGTCTGAAAACTAATAATCAACTAACCACCACCTTAAAAAAACCTTTATTCCAAGTTATTAAATTCTCACAAAATAGGGCAAAGCGACTAACCCTGCGCCCACAATGACCAGTAAATACACGTTTGATATAAAATAGGGGAAAATAAATAAGGCAATGCCAGCCATCAAAGGCACAATTGCTTTTTGTTTTTTCCCGTAAACGAAAAAACCCAAGCCAATTGCACCAAATATGACGCCCCAAAGAAGTTGCGCAGTATCTTCCATTTAAGAAATCTCATCTTTATTATCAAATCAGCTAAATATTTTTTGAAAAACTGGAAGTCCATTTATGAGCAAAAAAACCCACATAAATTGATGCAACGACAATAAAAGCTTCCGAAATTTTCAACCCCATACCCGCAACGGCAGGTCCGGGACAATAGCCACTCATCCCCCATCCTATCCCAAAAATCGCTGCGCCTAACAATAAAGGACGGTCAACCTTGGTTTTTTGAGAAACATGAAAACCCGTTTCCAAAATCGGCCGAGATCGTTTTAAAACCAATCTGAAACTGATCATGGTTACTAGCAACGCTCCCATCATGACAAATGCCAGGCTTGGATCCCACTTACCCGCAACATCAAGAAAGCCGATGACTTTGTTCGGATTAATCATTTGTGATAAGGATAGGCCCAGACCAAAAATAATGCCACACACTAAAGCAATAAAATTTCTAGCCATCAAACAACCCCCAGCCCAAAACGTATTAAAAATACCGATAGCATACCGCTTGCCATAAATGTCAATGTGGCAAAAATAGAGCGTTTAGATAAAATTGCAATACCGCAAATTCCATGACCACTAGTGCAGCCACTACCCATTCGGGTTCCAAATCCAACCAAAAAACCACCTGGAATTAACAGCCACAATGGATACTCTTGACGGGGGCTGAAAAAACCAGGATTCATTAATTGGAAACTAACTGCGCCCAAAAACAGTCCGGCGAGAAAAGCAATCCGCCAAAATTTTTCTTGTTTAGGCGATAGAAATATCCCGTTCATGATGCCGCTAACGCCTGCAATTCTGCCATTCAGCAATAATAATATAGTAGCGCTCAAACCTATCAACATTCCACCAAACAAAGCCGAAAAAGGGGTAAAATTCTCCAAATTCAATTCCATAAAAAATATTGTCTTGTTAATAAAAATTAATTAAATTATAACATTGTAATATTTGATTTGAAAAAACTGACTTCAACCATCTTTTTTCAATAAGACCAGAAACAGGATAGTATAATGATGAATATAAATGATATTCTAAAAAAAGTAACCGTTTGGACTAAAGCAGTCATAACTGGGTTCGATAAAATCAAAATCCTGGATTTTATCGCCCCTCTGGCCTTAAGACTTTATCTGGTTCCTGTCTTCTGGATGGCCGGCAGCAAAAAATTCTCTAATTTCAGCAGCACTGCTGAATGGTTTGGTAATGAAGAATGGGGCTTGGGACTACTTGCAGCGCCACTTGTGGTTTTTCTGGTAGGCTTTATCGAAATTCTGGGTGCAATTTTATTGCTTTTAGGGCTTGGTGTCAGAATCATTTCTGTCCCTTTAATGATTACTATGGCGATTGCTGGTTATCTGGTCCATTGGCAAAATGGTTGGCTGGCAATTGCAGAAGGCAGTGGGATATTTGCTACTGACCGCACCATTGGCGCTATTGAGCGTTTGGAACAAGCCAAATCCATTCTCCAGCAATATGGAAATTTTGACTGGCTGACTGAAAACGGAGGTTTTGTAATTCTCAATAACGGGATTGAATTCGCGGCAACCTATTTTATTATGCTACTTACTCTGTTTTTTATCGGCGGCGGCCGTTATGTGAGTCTGGATTACTGGCTGAGAAAAAAATATTTCAGCTAACGGGCCGACATGCCTTAACAATATCATGAGCGAGTTTTTGTTTTTCTTCTTCAACTAAAAACTTGCCTATTTCCACTGATTCACCATGAGATCGAATCAATAACCGACTGCTATACCAGGGATGGCGTATTTTGTTTATGACAACTTTTGCCCAGTAGGGATTAAATTGCCACCGCTGTTTTTTTCCATATTCTTCCCGAACCAACGTTAAGTCCACGGAGCTACAATAGATTTTTTCAACGACTGAATTACTATGACGCACCATACGGAAAACGACAATAATAAAAACACTATCCAGCAAGGTAAAAGGGATTATCATCCAAGCGCCAATGGTTAAAAACCGCAAAATAACAATGACTGAGAAAATTGCCACGCCAATACATATCCCGGTATATTGGCGTTTGGTCATCGATGCATTTGGCCTCAGTTCAAAAACGGTTTGCTCTGCTTTTTGACTGATAGTTACAACTGGCAACTGCAATCATCCTT
>CAZGYJ010000033.1:0-5393 GCA_964530345.1 uncultured Methylomonas sp. | reverse complement strand
ACGGTTTGCTCTGCTTTTTGACTGATAGTTACAACTGGCAACTGCAATCATCCTTTAACAAAAGAAAATACACCTCAAAAAAACCGCATAATTTATACTCCTATACATTTCGACTTGCTACTTCTTTGAGATAAGTTAAAGCATCCTCATAAGAAACCTGATCTTTATCAAAAATAACATAGATGGCTCCGTGTTCAGGAAAATAACCTCCAGTTGTAGTCAACTCATCGCCTGTAAAACCATTTTCACGGAGGAAATCAGTACATTTATACGACCATGCTTCAATTATCGTAGATGATAATCCAACACTATCTTCATCAGAAGAAATATGGTCAATATTCAATTTACTTATCAAAGCCATAAGAGCTGAACTATCCCACTCTTTAAGAATTGCAATAGATTCTTTCAGAATCACCTAGATCTCCCCATAAAAACAATTAAGGCAATTGTGCTGATTTTGTAAAAACATAATCATTCGCTTTTGCTGGTTGATGACAGCTTAAACATTCATAAGCAAAAGAAGCGTCCTTACCATAGGGTTTTTGCTCCATTCCACTCCATCTTGCAAATCCCCAGCCCTCTGTTGCGGGAAATTTTTTACTATCCTTGATCATAAATTCTGCATGAACTAAAGCATCGGGTACAGTGGCCGCCTGCCACAATGGATGATTAGAATCCTTCCAGACAATTTTAGCCATGATTGCGCCATCGGGCCAGGGTTTTGTATTACCTTGTTTGGCCGCCTTGACAGCCAGCGGGTTTCCCAGAATGACTCGTAAAGTTTGATTATCAGTTCGATGAGAAACCGCTATCATTTGCCAGTTTTTGTAATTTTTAGGAATTTCGATACCATTTGGCGCTGGAGCAATCATTTTTTCAGCTGAAAACGTAGCCCCAGCCATTAATCCTAACGTCAGTACGGATAAAATTGATTTTACTAAACTGCTTTTACTCATGTTTTTCTCCATTTATTTCACTTTAAATTCACTGAACGGTTCTGTAATCACTATTTCAGAAGTAATAACATTTTCCACTTTTGCCATTAGCGGCCCTTTATGACTCCAATCTTCTAATTTTTGCAAGGCAGAGTCAGACCCTTCAGCAACAATCTCCACTCGTCCATCCGGTAAATTTTTTACGTATCCGGTTAGTGATAATTTGTTTGCTTGTTGCTGTGTGGCAGCGCGGAAACAAACGCCCTGCACACGCCCTGACACCCATATTCTGACTCTGCGCATCATTCCTGGATTCTCCAACAATAATGAATTTTCTGATTTCTTTTAAAATCTTCCGGAATAGTTTCCTCGCTTATATCTTCCACTGTCAAGTCTGACAATGCTGCCATATCAAGTTTGAAGCGGCGAAAATTCGTTGAAAAATACAAAATCCCGCCCGGCGCCAATAATTCAACTGAATCCAATATTAATTTCACATGATCTGTCTGAACATCAAAATTATTATCCATTCGCTTGGAATTGGAAAACGTTGGTGGATCCAGAAATATCAAGTCATATTGCCTGAGCTGATTTTTGTTTGCCTCTTGCGCCAACCATTCCATACAATCAGCACGAATGATTTCATGTTCCCCTTGAATCTTATTCAATGCCAAATTCTGTTTTGCCCATTCAAGATAGGTCTTTGACATATCAACAGTGGTTGTCAATTTTGCCCCACCGACCGCCGCATGAACGGTCGCAGTTCCGGTATAGGCAAACAAATTCAGGAACCGCTTGCCTTTTGATTGCTGTTGAATCATAAAACGAATCGGTCGATGATCAACAAATAAGCCGGTATCCAAATAGTCTTCAAAATTGACCAAAAATTTACATGCCCCTTCTTCCACAATATGAAAACGACGGGAGTCCGCCTGTTTATCATATTGATCGGTATTTTTTTGCTTGCGTCTGATTTTCAGAAAAACCTGATCCTTATTAATATTCAATAGTTTTGGAATTTCTGCCATGACTCCAGCCAAACGTTGATTTGCCTTGACCTGATCAATAGACTTGGGCGCTTCATATTCCTGAACATTTACCCAGATTTTATCGCCATGATAAATATCTACGGCAACCGCATATTCAGGTAAATCTGCATCGTAGATTCGATAACATTGTATCTGTTCTCGCCGCGCCCATTTAGTGAGTTTTTTTAAATTCTTGCGCAAACGATTTGCAAACATTTCTGCACCGGTTTTTTCTTCCATAACCTCGCTGCTGGCATTGATTTCATGCAATCGTTGTTGTTGGGTTTTGGCTTTCGGAACAAAAAAATTTGGCTCCTGAATATCCATCCGCAGCAATTTACATTCAATTGCGCCGTTATATAAGGTAATTGGTTTTTTTGAACGTACCCCAAGCCGGAAACCTAGCTCAGGATTACTAATAATCATGGTGGCCTGCCAATTAACAAAATGATTTTTAAGAACATGTCCAAATTGCTGGTACAGCTCAGCAACTTCTTCTTGCTCACCCAAGCGCTCACCATAGGGCGGATTACAAATAACCAAGCCCGGCTGCCAGCTTTCGGCTGGCTTAGCATTTTTTATATCTCGGCGTTCGATATGGATAAATTGTTGTAATCCAGTATTCGCTATATGCTGCAAAGCAGCATTCATGGTATGACGATTTTGATCAAAACCCACAATTGTCGGTAATTTATTGATACCTGCCTCTTTTCGTTGCTCTGCTTCAACAAGCAGCTTTTGCCAACTGATTGGGTCATGTTGTTTCCACCGTAAAAATCCAAATTGCTTGGTCAACAAACCCGGCGCATAATCTGCAGCCATTAATGCTCCCTCCAATAACAAGGTGCCTGAGCCACACATTGGATCTAAAAGTGTACCGCCTTGTTTAGCAATTTCTGACCAATGACTGCGTACCAGCATTGCAGCCGCAAGATTTTCTTTAATCGGCGCTTTGATATTAATATCCCGATAACCGCGCCGATGCAGACTATCGCCTGAAAGATCAAGACTTAGTTGCGCCGTCTGGTTTTGTAAATAAACATGGATTCTGAGATCAGGATTTTTGATGTTAATAGAGGGCCGCTTTTGAAATTTTTTGCGCATCTGATCAACAATCGCATCTTTGACCTTCAACGCACCAAAATGAGTGTTTTTAATGACTGATGAATTTTTGGCATGAAAAGAAACCGCAAAACTGCTCTCCGGTTTCATGTGCTCAAACCAATTTATCTTGTAAATGCCTTGATACAGTTCATCCTGTGATGAAACATTAAATGTATCGAGGACCAATAATACCCTGTTTGCAATTCTGGACCATAAACAGACTCTATATGCAATTTCCAATGATCCACTAAAAGAAACACCCGCAACTGTTTCCCGAATATTTTGAGCACCCAATTCAGCCAGTTCAGCCGCTAAAATGGATTCCAGCGCTTTAGGTGTTGTTGCAAAAAATTGTTGCATGGTCATTTTTTCCGTATTGCAAAACCAACAAAGCCTTATCGCAAGGATAAGGCTTTGTAAACATCATTACAGCTGAGTACTTATTGAATGGCAATAAGCTCGACATCGAAAATCAGTGTTTCATTCGGACCAATATCAGATCCTGCACCACGAGGGCCATAAGCCAGATCCGAAGGAATATAAAAGCGGTATTTTGATCCCTCTTGCATTAACTGTACGCCCTCTGTCCAGCCAGCGATAACACGATTTAACGGAAAAGTTGCTGGTGTTCCGCGTTTATAAGAACTATCAAACACTTTGCCATCCAGCGTTTTACCTTCATAATGAACCGTTACATTATCTGTAGCAGAAGGTTTTGCACCATCTCCTTGTTTTAAAATTTTATATTGCAACCCACTGGCAGTAGTCACCACCCCTTCTTTTTTTGCATTTTCAGCAAGAAAAGCAGCACCTGCTTTTTTATTCTCTTCTGCAGATTTTGCATTCGCCATTGAAAACATATTGATTCCTATTAATAAAATTAAAACAACAAAGATAAAATGTGGAATTCTCCGCATTATTGACTCCTGATTAGATACAAAATAAAGGACAATCGGCTATTCTACCAAAAATAGCCGCGATATAAGGACATTATAATGGGCGAACCCAGGGTAATCACATTAAAAACATACTAAATAATCAATAAGTTATAAATCATCTACAACTTGAAAAATTTTAATATGCCTTCAAACAATTAGAAAATTAAAAAATGACGGGTAAAAAATTTATATTTACCCTAGATAATTCAGAGCTATTAATAACCCATTGATTCAGAATTTATTTTAATGCGGTTGCCCTGCTTAGTTGAGCATAATTTGACAAAGAAAAAGATCAAAGATACCATCGCAATACAGGGTAATAAAATAAATTATGAGAGAAAAATGAATGGCATTAGCTGAATATGAACGGATAGCTTGCTCTGATTTATACTATGTAGCTACAGGCATACGAATAGAATCACATTACTGGAATGAAAAAGCAGCCGCCCTACTTTATGACTTTATTTATAAATTATCTGACTGCTCAAAGGGGTTTGCATGGCTAACCAAATTTCCTGCCTTTCCAGTGACAAGCAGAAGTTCCGTATCATTTCTTAATAAAGTTGGTTGGTATCTTTATCAGGTCTGGCAGGAATACAAAAAAATTGAGAAAAACCATAAATACAATGCTAGATGTAGAGATTTAGGTAAATATGGAAGCTATCCCAGTCTAATAGAGTCAGCAATCATGGGGTTTTGATGGAATGAAAATCCTGTTCATATTTCTCGCATTTATTACAACTTCCTGCTTAGCAAAGAATATTACTCTTAGCGGTTATAAATTAATAATACCAGATGACTACGCTATAGTTAAAAATCCATTCCATAAGGCAGCCATTTTTATAATTAATGAAAATGATAAATTAGCATTATCGATCACAAAAGTAGATAAAAAAACTTTCTTTCCACTTAAAGATTATGGCATAGATACGCACCGGAATTTATTTTACGAAATTTTCGGAAAACACTTAACAAAAAACAGAGCCGTTCTCGAATTTAGAAAAATCAATAGTAATTTCAAGTTGCAAGAATTCGAAATACTCGAAAGAGACAATTTTGTATTTTTCAGAACAAATAATTCAATGGATAATTTAGGTCATACCGTTTTTTTGATATCTACGCCAATAAACGATGAAGTCATCAAAATGGATTTCACGAATGAAATGAATAAAAAACTTATAAAATCAATAATAGACTCATTAGAAATCGAATAACTTCACACAACCAAAAAAGCTCCGAAGACATAATACTTAATTATACTTATCACGCTCAAACAGCAAACAATCTTTATAGACCTTCCTTCGATAACTCCACATGGAGTTCCGTATTTTTATCCATAATTTCCTTACGAATTTGCTTTCTAGCTTTTGCTGCTTCGTAAAGCTTTC
>CAZGYJ010000032.1:11568-21055 GCA_964530345.1 uncultured Methylomonas sp. | reverse complement strand
CTGTCCAGTTCAGGCCGGCTGATATATGACCCGGTCACAACAAACTCTTCAAGCTCTACAGCCTCATGTGAGTCGGCCTTGACTTGAGCAATGGGCGCTATAATAATGACCCAACTTGCTGCTAACAACCTTAAATGTTTGGGGAGAAAATCCATCTGATTTACTAAACTTTAAAACAATTGCTTTAAGCGTAGTTCAGATTGGTTTAATTTCAATTTTTGCTTGCTTTAACCGGCCGGTTTAGCAGGAGTATGAAACCCCATCATTGTCACCATTTCTGATGGGGCAAAATTACAATAACTACTAAATAGACAACATGGCGTCTAAGGCTTTTTTGGCATATTGGGCTTGCTCTGCCTCGACCTTAATCTGATTGACAACCCGCCCTTCAGCAAGATTTTCAAGAATCCAGGCTAAATGCTGTGGATCTGTTCTGAACATCGTCGAGCACATGCAAACGGTTGGCGACATAAAATGAACATTTTTACCCTGATCTTTACATTGCTCATGTAAACGATTGACCAGGTTTAGTTCCGTACCGACCAGCCAGCGGGTTCCAGGTTCAGACTCCTTGACGATTCTCAAAATAGTTTCTGTTGATCCAACAAAATCTGATTTCTGGCACACTTCAAAACTGGCTTCCGGATGGGAAATCACCTTGGTTTCCGGATATTTTTCTAAAAATCGGTCAATGTGTTCCGGTTGAAAAATCTGGTGGACTGAGCAAAATCCCTTCCACAAAATAATTTTTGCATCCCGAATTTGTTGCTCAGTCAAACCACCCATCGGTTTTGTAAAATCCCAGGTGACCATTTCTTCCAGTGGAATCCCCATTCGATAACCAGTATTACGCCCCAAATGCTGATCCGGGAAAAACAGTACTTTTTCGCGTTTTTCAAAACTCCATTCCAGAATTTTTTGAGCGTTTGAAGACGTACACACAATCCCCTCATGTTTGCCGCAAAATGCTTTTAGATCAGCAGCCGAATTTATGTAGGTGATTGGAGTTACTTGTGCTTCTGGATCGAGAATCTGAGAAAGTTCATCCCAACATCTTTGTACATTGGTTAAATTGGCCATGTCAGCCATCGAACAACCGGCCGCCATATCCGGTAAAATGGCAATTTGTTCTGGCCGCGACAAGATATCTGCCACTTCCGCCATAAAATGCACACCGCAAAATACGATATATTCCGCATTTGATTCCGCAGCATCACGCGATAATTTTAAGGAATCACCGGAAAAATCGGCGTGTTTAAAAACCTCATCACGCTGATAATGATGCCCTAAAATAACACAACGATCTCCCAATTTTTCCTTAGCGGCAATGATTCGTGCATCACAATCCTCATCTTCCAACAAGGCATAATCTTGAATTTGTAAAGCGGCTGAAGTCATAATAAAACCTTCTAATTACTACTAAAAATAGGCAGAAAATTAATCCTGCTGAGCATCTTCCTTGCTGGGTGGCTTGCGTAATTTAATACCCAATTCCCGTAATTGCGCATCATTGACAATCGCAGGCGCATCAATTAAAGGACACGCCGCTGTTTGTGTTTTTGGAAAAGCAATAACCTCACGGATTGAGCTTGAATCGGTCATCAACATTACCAAACGATCCAGTCCAAAAGCGATGCCACCATGCGGAGGACAACCATATTTTAATGCTTCCAGTAGAAAACCAAATTTTTCCTTGGCTTCTTCTTCGCCAATACCAAGAAGTTCAAAAACCTGCTGCTGTAGTTCAGTCTGATGGATACGAATAGAACCGCCGCCCACTTCGGTACCATTCAATACCAAATCATAAGCCCGCGATAAGGCTTTCCCAGGCTCTTCCTGAAGTTCTTCGGCACTGCAACTTGGCGCCGTGAATGGATGATGCAAGGCATTCCAGCGCTGATTCTTCTCATCCCAGTCAAACATTGGAAAATCAATAATCCAGACAGGTTTCCATTTTCCTTCAACTAGATTTCGATCTAGCCCTAATTTCACCCGCAGAGCGCCCATTGCCTCATTAACAATATTGGTTTTATCCGCACCAAAGAACACCAAATCGCCGGTTTCGGCACCAACCTTGGTTAATACCTTTTCCCAAACCTCTGCTGGAGCAAATTTGACAATGGGAGATTGCAATCCTTCCAAACCAGCATTGCTGTCATTTACCTTAATATAGGCCAGACCTTTTGCCCCGTAAATACCAACAAATTTGGTTAATTCATCAATTTCCTTTCGACTCAGCTCTGAACCCTTTGGTAATCGCATCGCAACCACCCGGCCATTTGGATCATTTGCCGGACCAGAAAAAACCTTGAATTCAACATCTTTCATTTCCTCGGCAATATCGACCAATTCCAGAGGAATGCGCAAATCAGGCCGATCGCTACCGTAACGCTGCATGGCTTCCTGATAGGTCATTTTCGGGAAAACTGCCGGTAATTTCTCTTCTAATGTAGCATTGAACAAATGCCGGACCATTTCTTCCATCAGAAACATGATCTGGTCTTCTGTCATGAACGAAGTTTCAATATCCAACTGGGTAAATTCAGGTTGCCGGTCGGCGCGCAAATCTTCATCACGAAAACAACGTACCACCTGATAATAGCGATCCATTCCGGCTATCATTAACAACTGTTTGTATAGTTGAGGCGATTGCGGCAAAGCGAAAAAAGCATTGTCGTGAGTACGGCTTGGCACCAGATAATCTCTGGCTCCTTCCGGAGTTGCCTTGGTTAAATAAGGGGTTTCGATTTCATAAAAATCGTGCTCATCGAGAAAATTGCGCAAACAACGGGTGACATCTCGCCGGAAGCGCATTTTGTCCTGCATTTCCTGACGCCGCAAATCGATATAACGATAGCGCAACCGGGTGTCTTCATTGACTTCAATATCGCCACTTTCCAAAGGAAAAGGCGGCGTTTGTGCGGTATTCAGAACTTCAACTGTATCCACCAGAATTTCAATCTCACCGGTTGCCATATCGGGATTAATCGTTCCTTCCGGTCTGTTTCTGACAGTTCCCTGTATTTTCAAAACATATTCACTGCGAACACTTTCGGCAACAGAAAATACCTCGGGTTTATCCGGATCAAATACAATTTGTACCAATCCCTCTCTATCTCTCAGGTCGATAAAAATTACTCCGCCATGATCACGGCGACGATGCACCCAACCGCATAATTCAACACTTTCACCCAGGTGAGTACTATTTAATTCTCCACATTTGTGGCTACGCATATTATTTCTCTGTGAATTTCAATTTTTAAAGAATCATTCAATAATCAATCTGATATTCTACTTAATGAATTATTTTTTTGAATGATCAATCGTTTTAGTCAAAATATAACCCCTGTCTTCAACAATTTTTTGAATACAAAAAATAGATCTACAAAAATACCTTTATAGATAGACAGTTTGTTGCTAAAAATGTCTAAAATATTTAATGTTTATGGCTCCCGCAACCTCCGCCACCACAACTGGCTTTGGCAGCAGTTTTAGCAGATGATTTTGTTTCTTTTACATCACCTTTCTTGGTCGACTTATTCTTGAAATCAGTTTCATACCAACCGCTACCCTTTAATCTGAATCCGGCAGCGGAAATTTTCTTTTTCAACTCGATTTTATTGCAAACAGGACAAGTTACTAATGGTTCGTCACTTACCTTTTGTATTGCCTCGAGTTCATGCCCACAGGCTTGACATACATATTCGTAAATTGGCATTACCCACTCCAGAAAAAATTGATTAATTAATAAAATTTGTTAAAAATTTCCATTCCACAGTAACAGCTGATATTTTGGCTATTACTGTGGAATATTAAGAACATTTATTGTTTCAGTTCCAGGTTTTGCAATAACAATGAGCAAAACAATGACTAGAATATGGCCTTAATTTTCAAATTCAAGCGCCAGGAGGCTATCGGGTTAAGGAAAATTCTACTTTGGCAATGGAAAATTGGCTCCATTTCCAGTCTTTTTGGTTGCTTAGCGCCACAATGCGCATCAAAAGATCAAAATTCCCTCTTGCCTCGCTACGTCTCCTTATCCCTTCAGTCCCCTAGAAAAAACTCTGTTAAAAAATCGGCACCCTTCAAAATGTTCAAATTTCACTTCGGGAAAGTATAAAATGTCTATTTTAGTTTAAAAAAGTCATTTAATGGAACAAATAACCATCACACGACCTGATGACTGGCATTTGCATGTCAGAACCGGCGCGATGCTAAAAACTGTTATACCCCATACGGCCAGACAGTTTTCCCGGGCAATTATAATGCCCAATCTCACCCCGCCGGTTTCAACTGTGGAGCGTGCTAAACAATATCACCAGGAAATCATTCAAGCTATACCTGAAAACTTAAATTTTCAGCCATTAATGACTTTGTACCTGACTGACTCCACAACAGTTACAGAAATAAAAAAGGCCGCAGAATCTCCCATAATCTTTGCCTGCAAATTATATCCAGCCGGCGCAACAACCAATTCAGATTCAGGTGTCAGCAACATCAGTCACATTGCTGCGGTTCTTGAATCAATGCAAGAACATGATATTCCGCTGTTAATTCATGGCGAGATCACCGATCCAGAGTGCGATATCTTTGACCGCGAAAAAGTTTTTGTTGAGACCATCCTAGCAAAAATTACTGCAGATTTTCCTGCATTGCGCATTGTTCTGGAACATGTCACCACCATGGAAGCAGTGCAATTTGTTCAGGATGCTTCAGAAAAAATCGCTGCAACCATAACTCCACAACATTTAATGTTTAATCGTAATGCGATTCTGGCCGGAGGAATCCGACCCCATCATTATTGCCTGCCAATCATTAAACGCGAAAAACACCGACTGGCATTAATTGCTGCCGCAACCAGCGGCCACTCTAAATTTTTCCTGGGAACTGACAGCGCACCACATTTACAGTCCAAAAAAGAAAACAGCTGCGGCTGTGCAGGCTGTTTCAGCGCCCATGCTGCCATTGAACTTTACGCCGAAGTTTTTGACGATGTAGATAAACTAGATAATTTAGAAGCTTTCGCTAGTTTCAACGGGGCAGATTTTTACGGCCTTCCAAGAAACACCGAAAAAATCACCCTGGGGAGGAAAGATTGGATTACACCCGAATATTACTCTATGGGCCATGATCGCCTCATTCCTCTCAAGGCAGGTGAAACTATTTCATGGCAACTGTCCAAGTAAACATTTTTTTCAAGGCATTTCAAACAGGTGACCGGAATCAACCATTACCTATTCCGATTTTTCCAGTTCATCCAGCTCATCATCAATATCAATATCGACATCAAAGTTATATTCTTTTCCTTCCGGCACATTACCGTCATAAATTAAATATTTACGACGTTGCTTGTACGCTTCCCTGAAATAAGCATACCGGTCAATTGCCGCTTCTGTTGCCACTTTTTCTACTTTTAAGAAATCGGCTCTTTTATCGACGGCCTCTACGGATCTCGCTCCAGTTGCTGCGGCGCTGGCAGCTGTCGATAAACTTCCGCCGACAAGGAACGTATATGTTAATGGATGCATAACAGCATCGCCAACTAAACCAGCCGCCCCTCTTGGTGAGCTTGGTCCAATAAAAGGTAAGACCAAGTAAGGTCCGGATGGCACGCCCCAAACGCCCAGAGTTTGTCCAAAGTCTTCATTATGCTTGGGTAAATCAATCATAGAAGCAACATCAATTAACCCGACAACACCGACCGTAGAATTAACCAGAAAACGACCCGCATCCATACCACCTTGCTTGAATTTTAACTGCAACAAGTCATTTACTGTGACGCCAATATCTTTCAAGTTACTAAAAAAATTGGTAATACTTTCATCCACCACTTCTGGTGTGACGTATTGATAGCCTTTTGCAACCGGCTTCATAACATAGTCATCAACATTGTCATTAAATTTCTGCGTACCTCGATTCCAATCTTCCCAGGGATCTTCTGGATTTTTGGGTGTACTGGCGCAACCACTTAGCACAACAGCAAAAATAATTAGACAAAGCTGAAATACCAACTTAGGGAAAACATTTGTTCTTTTCATTCATTATCCTCATATTTTGGAACACAGGGTTTTTTGCCTCCCCTTCCACATTATCAATTCCGCGACGCAAAAATACATGAAGCGAGTAAGATCAGGTAACATATCACAACAGACGAATTAGTCAAAAAAACCAGATGAAAAAATTAGCACTTTACAATCAACATCCTACTGAATTATCAGTTATTTTTGTTAAAGCATCATCAATTCTCTATTTTCGCAATTCAATCTTAAGGTAAATATAGTTATAAAATATGGAAATAATTCAAAACCCTGTCGCAAATCGTTTCAGGGGTTATCTGCCTGTTGTCGTTGATATCGAAACGGCTGGTTTTGACACCAAAAAAAACCCATTGCTCGAATTGGCTGCTGTGATTGTCGAACTCGATGCGACCGGACAATTTATTAACAGTGAAGCCCATTCAGTGCATATCCTTCCGTTCAAAGGTGCTGAACTGGATGAAGCAGCATTAAAATTCAATGGCATTGACCCTTATCATCCTTTTCGTATGGCAGTTGATGAAAAACAGGCATTACCACGAATTTTTAAACCGATTCGGGAAGCTGTTAAGCGAAATAAATGCAGCCGTGCAATCCTGGTTGGCCATAATCCTGCTTTTGACATTGGTTTTCTAAACGCAGCTATCAAGCGTTGCCAAATAAAACGCAGCCCTTTTCACCCGTTCAGCACTTTCGATACTGCAACATTGGGCGGCTTAATGTATGGCCAAACTGTTCTCGCCAAAATTGCCCAAGCCGCAAACCTGGAATGGGATAGCGACAAGGCCCATTCCGCACTTTATGATGCCGAGCAAACAGCCAAATTATTTTGTAAAATTGTCAATCGCTGGAAACAACTTGAAAATATTGAAGCCAGTTTAAAAAAAACTGAACTATGACTCTGATTCTATGCTGTCAGCTTCAGACAGCATTTTTTGTAACTCACCACGATTGTATAAGTCCATAACAATATCACATCCCCCCACTAATTCACCTTTGATATAAAGTTGGGGATAGGTTGGCCATTGTGAATGTTCTTTAAGCGCCTCTCTGATTTCAGGGTCATCGAAAATATTTACATAGGCATATTTCGCCTTACAGGCATTTAAAACCTGCGTTACCTGACCAGAAAAACCACATTGAGGAAAATCAGGCGTCCCTTTCATGTATAAAAGTACAGGGTTGGATTCAATTTGTTCTTTAATTCTTTCAACTACGTTCATCCCACATCACCTTTTAATCATTAATAACCTAGTGATTTTATCAACTATATCCTTTTAAAAAAAGAAAATATTAAAAAATATATCCATAAAATTGCTGTTCGTATGAAACTACAATAAAATGGACGGTTTTCGTAGTCAAAAGACAAGATTTTCTTTTTTGATTATAAACAACAAATTTTCACGTTTTTATTATGTCTAGCCATATTATGTCAACCTACGGGCGACTACCGGTTTCTTTTTCACACGGCAAAGGTGCATGGCTATGGGACAAAAATAATGAGCGATACCTTGATGCTATTTCAGGCATTGGCGTTTGTAATTTAGGCCACGCCCATCCCGCTGTTCACTCTGCAATTTGCAAACAAAGCGAAAAATTAATCCACACATCCAATCTGTATAATATTGAACTGCAAGAACAACTTGCACAAAAATTATGCGAACTAAGTAAATTACAGTCTGTCTTTTTTTGTAATTCTGGTGCCGAGGCAAATGAAGCAGCCATCAAAATTGCTCGACATTATGGTCATAGTCAAGGCATACTTGAACCCACTATTATCGTCATGGAAAAAAGTTTTCATGGTAGAACGATGGCCACACTTAGTGCAACAGGTAATTCTAAGATAAAAAATGGCTTTGAACCCCTGTTACAGGGCTTCGTGCATGTACCATTTAATGACATACCTGCGATCGAAAGTGCCATCCAAAAAAATCAAAATATTGTTGCCATCTTAGTTGAGCCTATTCAGGGAGAAGGCGGCGTCAATATTCCTGCTGATGATTATTTAAACAAAATCAGAGCTATTTGCGATCAACATCAATTATTAATGATGCTAGATGAAGTGCAAACTGGGATCGGACGCACTGGAAAATTTTTCGCTTTCCAACATAACAACATTATCCCGGATATTTGTACGTTAGCCAAAGCATTAGGAAACGGCGTTCCAATTGGAGCTTGTCTTGCTTCAGGCGAAGCAGCGAAAACTTTGACTGCGGGAACCCACGGATCTACTTTTGGCGGTAACTTACTGGCCTGCTCTGCCGCAATTGCAGTACTGAATGAGCTGGAAAATCAAAATCTTGTTGATCAAGCAATCAATAAAGGAGCCTTAATTTGCAATCAGCTTGCTGAAAAATTACAGCAAAATACCCAGGTCAAAAATATTCGTCATAAAGGCATGATGATAGCAATTGAGCTTTCTGCTCCTTGCACCGAACTTGCACAACAAGCGCTATTACAAAATCTGTTGATTAATGTTACCAGTGAAAACGTTATTAGATTATTGCCACCATTGGTAATAACTCAAGAGCAGATAGAGTTTCTGGTTAACACCCTTGTAGAACTTGTTACAGAATATACCAAGCAATAATGAAGCAATCAATTCGACATTTTCTTAGCCTACTTGATCTGTCTCCACAGGAATTCAAATTACTGATAAAAAGAGCCATTTCATTAAAAAATAACCGTGATCCTAATTACCAACCCCTGAAAGGCAAAGTGCTGGCCATGATTTTCGAAAAATCTTCAACCCGCACACGTATTTCTTTTGAGACAGGAATGGCCCATTTTGGAGGCAACGCCTTGTTTTTATCCCCCAGGGATACCCAGCTGGGTAGAGGCGAACCTCTGGAGGACAGCGCCCGCGTTATATCCAGCATGGTCGATTGCATCATGCTGAGAACCCACCAGCATAACACCGTCACTACTTTCGCAAATTTCTCCAGTGTTCCGGTTATTAACGGTTTAACCGAACTATTACACCCCTGCCAACTGCTAGCCGATATGCAGACCTATTTTGAACTACGCGAGGATATCGAGAATAAAACCGTAACCTGGATAGGTGACGGCAATAATATGTGCCATTCCTACATCAACGCTGCCAACCTGCTGAATTTTAATCTAAATATTTGCTGCCCAAAAGAGTTTCAACCAAATGTTGAAATTGTTCAATCAGCTGAACAACTGATTACTTTTTTTGACAATCCAGCTGCAGCAGCCGAAAACGCTGATTTGGTGGTTACTGATGTATGGGCCAGCATGGGTCAGGAAGATGAACAAAAGCAAAGAGAAATTGCTTTTGCTGATTTTCAAGTAACGGCAGAAGTTATGAATCAGGCAAAACCTGATGCCTTATTTATGCATTGCCTGCCTGCCCATCGCGGTGAAGAAGTGAGTGCTGAAGTGATTGATGGACCACAAAGCGTGGTTTTCCAAGAAGCAGAAAACCGCCT
>CAZGYJ010000032.1:0-11468 GCA_964530345.1 uncultured Methylomonas sp. | reverse complement strand
CTGAAAAGCAAACATACTCTAGTTGCTAACAGTGAAGCAGAATTAACTCAACAAAAGAATAAATTAAGTCAGGAGCTAGCTGAAATTCAACAAACAGCTGCGAATTCCATTCAATTAAAAAAACAACGTGACCAGCTTCAAGAAAGGGTGGTCAACGCAGAGCGGGAATTACAACAACTCAAGCGCGAGAAACAAACATTGGAAAACAGCTCCAATCAAAGCTGGTTTATTTATGGCGGGCTACTCGCATTTGCCGGTATCTTATTTGGCTTACTCATCCCTCGAATAAGCTGGAAGAAAAAACCAAGCAACTGGGATTCTTTTTGATCAATTATATCTAGATTACCTAGCTTAAAATAACAGCTCCACCGTAAACCAGCCTCCAGAAAAATATACATATCTGCTCAAGTCCTTCATTTATCCCATATAATAGGCATGTAATTAATATCATTAACTCAATATTAACGTTTAGGAATTCACTGTCATGACTCAATCAGGTGACAAAAAAACACGTCAATTTTCATCCAAAGTTGTAGACGGTATGGAGCGAGCGCCAAGCCGCGCCATGTTACATGCTGTTGGCTTCACAAATGAAGATTTCAACAAACCACAAATTGGCATCGCCTCAACTTGGAGCATGGTTACACCTTGCAACATGCACATCAACAACTTGGCAGATGAAGCTGCAAAAGGTGTTGATTCTTCAAATGGCAAGGCTGTAATTTTTAACACCATCACTATATCAGATGGCATTTCAATGGGTACTGAAGGAATGAAGTATTCTCTGGTATCTCGTGAAGTTATTGCCGATTCCATTGAAACTGTCGTGGGCTGTCAAGGCTTTGATGGTATTGTTGCAATAGGCGGCTGTGATAAAAATATGCCTGGTTGCATGATCGCTATTTCCCGACTCAATCGCCCCAGTATTTTTGTTTACGGCGGTACAATTTTACCCGGCTGTCACAAAAACCAAAAACTTGATGTTGTCTCTGTTTTTGAAGCAGTTGGGGCAAGAGCCAACAATAAAATTGACGATTCTGAACTGGCAGCCATCGAGGAAAAAGCTATTCCGGGCGCCGGCTCTTGTGGCGGCATGTACACTGCCAACACCATGGCTTCTGCTATTGAAGCTCTGGGAATGAGCCTACCCAATAGTTCAGCGCAAGCAGCCGTTTCAGAAGATAAACGACTAGACTGTGAACGTGCGGGAGCAGCCGTTCTTGAACTGATAAAAAAAGATATTAAACCTTCCGACATTATGACCAAGGAAGCGTTTGAAAATGCCATTACAATTATCATTGCGCTTGGCGGCTCAACCAATGCTGTGTTGCATATTCTGGCCATGGCTTTTGCGGCAAATATTGACATTACCCTGGATGACTTTACTCGGATAGGCAAAAACGTTCCAATGCTTGCTGACTTAAAACCTAGCGGCCGATACCAAATGGCTGAATTAATTGAAATTGGCGGTATTCAACCGCTAATGAAAACTTTGCTTGATAAAGGTTTATTGCATGGCAATTGCCTGACAGTCACTGGTAAAACACTAGCTGAAAACTTAAGCGATGTTAAACCTTATCCCGAAGATCAGGATATGATTCGCCCTCTGGAAAAGCCTATTAAAAAAGACAGCCATTTAGTCATCCTATATGGCAATCTTGCGTCTAAAGGCGCAGTGGCAAAAATCACTGGTAAAGAAGGACTCTGCTTTACTGGCACAGCAAAAGTTTTTGATGCCGAAGAGCAAGCATTACAAAGTATTCTCAATGGTGAAATCGTTAAAGGCGATGTCATTGTTATCCGTTATGAGGGACCTAAAGGAGGACCTGGCATGAGAGAAATGCTGTCACCGACATCCGCTGTTATGGGTAAGGGGCTTGGTCAGGATGTTGCTTTGATCACTGACGGCCGCTTTTCCGGAGGTACGCATGGTTTCGTGGTAGGCCATATTACCCCTGAAGCTTATACTGGCGGAGCATTAGCCATCGTCGAAAATGGCGATGAAATTACCATTGATGCAGAAAATAAGGAGTTAAAACTGCATCTTGATGATAACGAAATCAATCGTAGATTAGCACAATGGCAACAACCTGCTCCTCGTTATACCCGAGGAGTCCTGGCAAAATTTGCAAAATTAACCAGTTCTGCTTCTGAAGGAGCAGTGACTGACAAATTGGATTGACCTTTTTTTAAAATCGCCCTGAACCATGACAGATAATTTTTCTTCAAAAGAAAAGCAATCCGCTTTTGTCAATTGGTTCAGGGATTCTTCCCCTTATATACACAGCCATCGCCAATGTACTTTTGTCATTTCTTTTGGCGGGGAAGCCTCACAGAGCGAGTCCTTCTTCAATCTGGTACATGACTTTGCCCTTCTCAACAGCTTGGGTATTCGGCTGGTACTCGTCCATGGCATTCGACCTCAAATCAATCAACGCCTGCAATTATTGAAAGTAAAACCGCAATATGTTGAACATTTACGCATTACGGATGACCAAGCCATGCAATGTGCAATTGAAGCAGCTGGTCAGGTACGTATTGCATTGGAAGCTTTGCTATCAACTGGCCTTCCCAATTCCCCCATGGCTGGAGCAAAAATCAGAGCTTGTTCCGGAAACTATATTGTCGCAAAACCCATTGGCGTCTTAAACGGTATTGATTATCAGCATACTGGATTGGTTAGAAATATTGATAGTGGAGCAATCCAGAAGCAACTAAATCAAAATAACGTAGTACTCATATCGCCGATTGGTTATTCGCCCAGCGGTGAAATGTTCAATCTTTGCGCCGAAGACGTAGCCACAGAAATTGCCACCGCTTTGCAAGCTGAAAAATTAATATTATTAACCGAACAAAGCTGCCGCAACCCAAAGAACAATCAACTCATCAGACAAATGACAACAACTGAAGCACAGAGTTTTATTCTAAAACATCCTGATATGTCTCCACTTGTCAAAAAACCTCTCCATGCTGCAATTAAAGGTACCCAATCGGGTGTTAATCGAGTACATCTGATTGACAGAAATCATGATGGCGCTTTGTTATTAGAACTTTTTAGCAGGGATGGCATTGGCACCTTAATCAGTTCTACTCCGTTTGAAACCCTTCGCCCGGCGACACTTGCAGATATTGGCGGGATTCTTGAACTCATTAAACCACTGGAAAAGCAAGGAAAGCTTGTCGAACGTACCGTTGAGAATCTGGAAGTAAACATTGATGACTATTCTATTCTCGACCGCGACGGCTTAATTCTTGGATGTATTGCATTTCACCAAGGTTCCGACAATAAATCTGGAGAAATTGCCTGTGTCGCAATTCACCCTGACTATCAAAATGCTTCACGCGGCACCAAATTGCTTGAATATATCCTGAAAAAAGTCAAACAAACTGGAATTAAAAAAATCTATGTCCGGTCAACCCAAAGCATGCACTGGTTTATCGAAAGAGGCTTTCAGGAGATTAAAATTGAAGATTTACCTGGCTTTTTAAAAAGCCAATATAATCACCAACGAAATTCTAAAGTTTTCTGCAAGCAGGTTTCTTGATGCCACCATCCACTCATACTATTTTGCAAATTACCGACCTGCATTTCCTACCTCAAAAAGGTGATCAAATGTATGGCATTGATACCGAGAATTATTTCCATCAGGTTTTAAATCATGCATTACAATCCACAAAACGAATTGATTTAATTCTGGTTACAGGAGATTTAACCCAAATACCCAACGCATCAAGTTACCAACGTATTTTTGATGAATTGAATCAAACAGACATCCCGACTATTTGTCTTCCTGGTAATCATGATGATTGGAAATTAATGAAAAATACTTTGAATGCTGAAAATATAAGTTGCAAAAAGCAAATTAACTTAGGGAACTGGCAAATTATTTGCCTCAACAGTCAAAAACCCGGTGTAGCAGGTGGACGGTTAACGGAATCCGAACTCCAGTTTCTAGAAAAAACACTTCAAAACAACAAACAAAAACCAACATTAGTAGCAGTACATCATAACTGCTTGCCCACCGGTTCAACATGGCTTGACACCATGACTATCGAAAATAGCGAAGCGCTATTGGCAATATTAAAAAAGAATCCCCAGATAAAATTACTCATTCATGGTCACACGCATCAGAACCAGAAATTCAAAGCTGATCATTTACAAATTCTTAGTGCGCCATCGACCTGCTTTCAGTTCAAACCAGCAAGCCACGATTTCGCGATTGACGATACAGATCCCGGCTATCGACTCATCAAGCTTAGTGAAGACCACACGTTTTCTTCGGAAGTGATTCGCGTAGCTCCCCATTAAAATTCAGAAAAAATGTCGTTAGCCAAATATCCATTAGGATCAATCGGCACCTTGTCAGAAACTAGTAAAGCGCCTAATTCCATCATTGCTTTTCTATAAACTTTGCGTTTAAAAAAAACCACATCCTTTAAAGGATCCCAGTAGTCCACCCATCGCCAACCATCAAATTCAGGATTTTCGGCACAATCAAAGCGGAAACTGGATTCATCGGTAGTCAGCCTTAATAAATACCAGATCTGTTTCTGGCCAATACAAAGAGGCAATGATTTTTTTCGGATATATCGACTGGGTAATTTGTAATGCAGCCAATAGCGTGTACGTCCTATTATCTCAACATGAGTATTTTTCAGCCCTGTTTCTTCCCTTAATTCTCTAAACATTGCGTCTCTTGGATCTTCATTGGGATGAATCCCACCCTGTGGAAATTGCCAGGAGTCCATACCCACCCGCTTTGCCCAAAATACGCGCCCCTCGTCATTGCAAAGAATAATCCCCACATTTGGTCGATATCCTTTTGAGTCAATCATACTAATAAACCTGTTTGTATCTGTGCTATGCCTTTCAATAGAGAAATGCTAAAATTTTGGCTGTCATTGTTCCATAAAAGGAATTTGGATTCCACCAATACAATTCTTTAGATTTTTTGTTTTTAAAAGGTTTTCTTAAGTGAGCTTAGCAATTTTTGATTTGGATAATACTTTAATCGCTGATGACAGTGATTATTTGTGGGGACAATTTTTAGTAAACAAAGGTATCGTCAATAAAGATCACTATGAGCAAGCAAACGCCAAATTCTATGAAGACTATAAGCAAGGAAATCTAAATATTGAAGAATTCTTACAGTTTTCGTTAAAACCATTGGCTGACAATGAGGTCGAAAAACTCTATCAATGGCGTGAACAATTCATTCAGGAAATGATCATACCAATTTTACTTCAACCAGCTTTCGACCTGATCAATAAACACAGAGCCAAAAATGATACTTTATTGGTTATCACTGCAACAAACCGGTTTATTACTGAACCCATTGTCAATTTGTATGGCATTGAAAATCTATTAGCAACCACACCCGAATTTCTCAATAATAAGTTTACAGGTAACTTTAAAGGGGTTCCTTGTTTTCAGAGTGGAAAAGTAACTCTTCTTCAACAATGGCTAGAACAATCTGAAGAAAACCTAAAAAATAGTTGGTTTTATAGCGACTCTCATAATGACTTGCCGTTGCTAAAAATAGTAGAAAATCCAGTAGCCGTTGATCCAGATGAAACATTAAAAGAGTTTGCAAACCAGCAAGGCTGGCCCATTATCAGCCTAAGAAAAGAAAAATGCCCTTTACTTCATTTTAAACAATAATTATTTTTTATACATCCAAGCATTTTCTTCCCGCACTGATCTCAATAAACTTTCAGCAAATTTCTTTAATTCTGGGTTGGCATCCTCGCTTCCAATTTTTAACAAGAAATCCTCACCTTCTTTAGACTTAAGCTTATTAATAATTTCCTCTAACACCAGTTGCTGTACTCGAAGATTTTTATCATTTCTCAGGATTTTTTTTAGAACATCCAAGTCTAGCTCAATACCTTCTCTTTGTACTCGTTCCATCATTGCGATTCGACCAGGCGCATCACCATACTCCAAAATACGCTTAGCAAGGATATTAGGATTAAATGTAAACTCATCTGGTTTTTCTTTATGTTTTAAGGACCTCCATTTGAGAGAATTAAAGATTTCTATTTCATATAAAAAAGACCGCTTGCCGAACTCTTTAAAAACTTCTTCGGAGGTTCCAGAGCCGTAAATCAAAGAGTAATTGCTTCCAATTATTGCCTTTGCAGCCACATCTAAGGGTAAATCTTTAAATTCTATTGTGACTTTTTTTTTGTATCTGGCTTCGGAAATTTGCACCTTGATTCCAGTAGCTTTGGAAAAGTCCTTGACTACTTCACCCAATTCCAAACTATTAATATTTGCACTAACCATTAAGCCATTAACTTGAAATAATCGAGTCTTGCCATTTTTTTCAGTCGTTTTTGCCTGGGCTTGAATTGAAAAAAATGAACCTATGAATACTACAAATATAATCAAAATAATTGATTTTGATTTCAACATTCTTATTCTCCGAAAACTGATTGAAGGCACAAAAGCCCCCACATGTGGATTTAATAACCCCGTCAGTGCTAAGAATAGAATACAATCAGGAAAAGACAATACACTTGCACAAGCATATTGGTTAACAAAGTCAATAAAATCGAAAACTAAATCCTTTATACAAATAATATTTTTTTGGAACTGCGATCAATAATGCCGTTAATTGATTCTGGCCATTGCAAACAATATTTTATACTGAGTAAAAGCCACCACAATTGATTATATAATTCTGTGTTTTATCAGTAACTTGTTTAAATCTGTTCGGCTTATACCAAGGTAATCAGCAACTTTTGACAAACTGCTGTTTGGCCTGCGTAGAGAAAATTGAATTAGATTTTTTTCTGTTTCACTATATGCAACTTCTAAGGCTTGATTATAAGAAGAAAGGTAAAACCCTTCAAACCCTTCAAACCCTAAGCATTCTGGTGTTATTAACCTACGTTTACTAGTCAATACAGCTTTTCGTACCCTTTTACGCAATTCTCTTATATTCCCTGGCCAAACATAAGCCATCATAGCCATTAAGGCCTCATCGCTAAAACCAGATATCTCTACAGGATAGTCCCTTTTATATTCCTCAAGAAACTTTTGCGCTAACGATCCAATTTGATCAAATTGTTCTCTTAAAGGAGGCACATATAATGATAAAACATTAAGATAATGATATAAGATTTCATTAAATTTTCCTTTTCTTAGCGCCTTTTCAAGATCCATTTGAGAAGCGCCAAAAATTCTCACATCAACCTTAATTGGATGTACGCCTCCTTGACGAAATATCTTTTTTTCTTGCAAATATCTTAAAATACTAGCTTGTAACCCAAGAGATAGACTGTCAATTTCATCCAAATAAATACTTCCGCCACTGGCCTCTTCAAACTTACCAATCATTTTCGTATCACTAATGTGAGAATCATTACCAAACAGTTCTAAATGGGCAAAATCTGTTATTTCTGAACAATTCACTGAAATAAAAGGTTGTTTTTTTCTAATGGATCGATCATGAATTTTTTTGGCCGCAACTTCCTTTCCAACCCCTGTCTCACCGATTAATAAAACCGGTAAATCGGATGCCGCTAACTTATCAATATCCCTATAAAATCTATGAATTAAATTTTGATTTTTTTTCACTGGTGGAATCCTGAATAGAAAAACAATTACTTGATTTATAGAGAGCCTGTTATTGGAAAGGAGATCTATCAAAGGTCTTTTTTGTTATCCATTTGGCATCGTTAATAAACTGAACTCCGACTGCCTTTATAAATTCTGCCATTTCAGGCCCAGGTTCATCGGCAATTTTTTGCTTGAGGTATTCATATCCTTCTTGATAACCCAACTGATCAACTATTTCTTCAATTGCAGTTTGACGTAATTCGACTGGATAGTCATCTGACGCATATTGTTCTAAAGTTGTCACATCTATCTGCAAACCATCTCTAATCCCTTCTGTTAGGATAGGCAAAATATCTTGTGGATCAGCCTCACCCAACTTTTGCCTGAAGGATTTCTGTGGATCGACTGGTTCTTCTTTATTTTTTTCCTTATCTTTCACAGGCTGAACTTCATCTTCACTTTTTTTATCACCACCCTTTTCATCATTTTTTTGTTGTTGCTCAGCTTCAGTTTGATTTTTATCTTCTTGATTTTTTTTCTGATCGTTTTGTTGTTGTGGTTCATTATCATTTTTTGCAACAACATTTTCAGGAAGATCGGTAGTAGCACCATCCTGATTTAAGGTCGCTACATCACTACCTTTTAATATGGATGTCGAATTATTAGAAACTTCAGTTTGAGCCGGTGCATTACTTGTTGCTGATGAATAGACAGGTAAAGGGTACTTAAAAGCACTTGCCATCACCAACTTATCATTAGTGTTGTCATTGTCCATCTGCTTAAGTAAACTTTGCGCCAAGGATTGAACTTCTAAATTGCCATTATTTTCAACTGATTGTTGTAAAACTTGTTTTACTGCTTTTTTCCCTGCTTGCTTAGCAAGTGCCAGTAAGGCTAGCTGTCTTACTTGTATGTTTGCATCGTTCAATGCAAGATTGACCAAAACCTTAGATTCAACATTAATTGCATTATTTGGTAATTTCCCAAATGAAACTAATTTTTCTAAAACGTCACGATTTTGTTGAATTTCTTCAAAATCAATTTCTGGACTAAATCTAATCCAGGCTTTACCCGCAACTGTATTTGAAATTGAAAAATTATTTACAATTCTTATATCAGTTAATTTTTGAGAACCAGAATTATCGTAAACTAAAGTGTAATTTTCACCTAGAATCCTTTGAATCCCTTTTTGCAAAGGAAGTCCTGAAAAATCAACTGAGATAAGTTCTTGAGCACGTGCTTCAGAAATCGTAATATCGACGCCTGCTATATTAGAAAATCTTTTTAAAACTGCACCAATCGAAATATTCTCAATTTTTGCAGATAATCCTCCTGAAGATAAACTCAGAGAAAAATCTTGTGTGTAAGCATCAGATTTTGAATTCGAATTATTTGTTGAAAATGCAAGTCCTTGTAATGGAAAACTCAGCGCACTGACAGAAATTGAAACAATGAAATATGACTTTATTTTTTTCATTTAGTGTACCTAAATACCAAGAACAACATGCCATCAATTGGAGATTAAGAAGCCGGAATAAGTATCCCGGCTCTATAACATCAGTAATGTTAATTACTGCTGAAATGCTTTAACTTTGATAGATCCAAACAACTGCAGACCGCTACCAAAATCAGTTACATCAGCTTTACGCATTGTAATTTTGCAAAGTGGTGCATTGTCAGGAGCAATTTGAACCAATGTCAAAGACGCTTTTCCGTCTATACCGTTAGCACGAGTATATTGAGAAGTTTCTCTCCATTTGGTGCGAGGATCATCTTGCTTAGTCACAACAAGTAAACCAGCATCAAGAACGCCATTGCTAGTTTTGCTTCCGAAAACAGGCCCCCAATAGTAATCTTTGATGTAGTGGTTATCGTAATCTTCCCAATGTGAACCCAAAGTGTTAGGGTTGATTTGGAAATCATTACGGTTGTACATGATTTCACCTAAACGAGAGAAGTGGTAAGCGCCAGAAAGCCCACGAATGCTAACATCACCAACTTCTTCTGAACCAGAAGTTGAAACTTCTACAACTGTTCCACGTAAAGTGTTTTGAATAGTTTGTGCATCAATACTTCTGTCATCAAGCGTTGCAACGCCATTTCCACCTTGGAAATCAGCCGTAACGTCAGCCGTATAACTGTATGTGCCTTCCGCTGCCATACAATTAGTGGCATCAACAATTCCCGCCATAACGCCCATTGCAGTCTCATTTAAAGAAAAAAGTACTTTTTCTTCATTAGTCAATTCAGGAGCCTGGCCTTCTGCAAACGCAGATGAAGCCGCTACTGACATTACTAAAGCTACTGCGCTTAGTGTAAAGTTAATTTTTTTCATATTAATCACCATTTATATTTAAAGAAGGTAAACTAAATTTCGGCTAAGAAACCGGATGCGTCCTGCACCCGGCCATATAACATCAGTAGTTTTAATTACTGTTGAAATGCTTTAACTTTGATAGATCCAAACAATTGCAGTCCGCTACCAAAGTCAGTCACGTCAGCTTTACGCATAGTGATTTTACAAAGAGGTGCGTTATCAGGAGCAATTTGAACCAATGTCAAAGATGACCTTCCATCAATACCATCAGGACGCAAGTATTGAGAAGTTTCTCTCCACTTGGTGCGAGGATCATCTTGCTTAGTCACAACAAGTAAACCAGCATCAAGAACACCATTGCTAGCTCTGCTCCCGAAAACAGGACCCCAATAGTAATCTTTGATGTAGTGGTTATCGTAATCTTCCCAATGTGAACCCAAAGTGTTAGGGTTGATTTGGAAATCATTACGGTTGTACATGATTTCACCTAAACGAGAGAAGTGGTAAGCGCCAGAAAGCCCACGAATGCTAACATCACCAACTTCTTCTGAACCAGAAGTTGAAACTTCTACAACTGTTCCACGTAAAGTGTTTTGAATAGTTTGTGCATCAATACTTCTGTCATCAAGCGTTGCAACGCCATTTCCACCTTGGAAATCAGCCGTAACGTCAGCCGTATAACTGTATGTGCCTTCCGCTGCCATACAATTAGTGGCATCAACAATTCCCGCCATAACGCCCATTGCAGTCTCATTTAAAGAAAAAAGTACTTTTTCTTCATTAGTCAATTCAGGAGCCTGGCCTTCTGCAAACGCAGATGAAGCCGCTACTGACATTACTAAAGCTACTGCGCTTAGTGTAAAGTTAATTTTTTTCATGATTTTTTAACCTCTATATTCTGGGAAATGGCTGTAAATTATCAGCTTCAAAAAACATCAAATTACAATACTCATTACCCATAATTTAGCTAAATTATTGATTTTGATATAATTTATCAAAACCCCCAAATGAGATTACTTTGATAACTTTGTCTATTGCTGTAATAGAACAAGGCTTTTAAGAATCTCTTTTCGTCCCTTAGGTCTAATTGTTCCTTAAGGTGACATGAGAATAAGAGCAACTGGCATGCCAAAACATATCTAATTGATTTTAAACATATTATTTTCCTGTCTTTTACTCTCGAAATTCTTGAAGTGTTTATAAAGTGAGACAGTTTGGTTGCAAGCCGTATTTTCTGGGGACTGAAGATGTCTTAGATATGAGGCAGTTTTATCCAATCAATTATGTTTTTTCTTGAATGTAAATAATAAATAAAATATATCTATTTGAAAAATAACTAATTTTAATTAATTTGATGCTACGTTTCTTGCAGCTAGGAAACTGTTGGGTTAAAGGGTTCGTAACGAGGCAAGCGGGAAACTGAGCGTGTTTTTTTGATCTTTTGAGGGTAAGCCGTCCAGCGCCACCATCTACTCCGGTTCCATAAAAAAAGCTATTCTCCTGAATTTTTGAAATTTGGAGGAGCGATTAAATGCAACAACATGAAAAACATGCGCACGTTAAAGCCCAATGCTGTTGACTTAA
>CAZGYJ010000031.1:0-21345 GCA_964530345.1 uncultured Methylomonas sp. | reverse complement strand
CATAAGCTACTGATATTTTAAAATTTTAGTTAAATTAAATACGCTGAATAGTTACAATTAAACAAACTTTTCTACTTTTTACAAGGCCCAACATACTTACCGGATAACTGGGTATTAATATTCATGGCGCCTTGTTTTGAGCCTGACATCATCATTTTAAATTGTCCATTAAAAGATGTTTTTTGATAAGCCAAATCGCCATAACCATCCATTTGCATTCCTGCTTGTTTGCAACGCATTTGCCAGGTTACCGTATTCGATCCTATATTCATCTTGATCATTTCACAATGTTTATTATTCAGAATCTTGTCTGGAGTCATATTTTTTTTTGTGAAACACTGATTCACCGTCATTGGTGGAATTTCCATTTTCAATGGGCCTTGCATTTTCATCTGACTGGTAATTTGCCAATTTCCTTCCTGCACATCCAATTCAGCCATCGCAACAAAGCTAACCATGAACAAACTAATACTAGCGATAAATCTAGATTTCATTACTATCCTCTTAATTAATTTAATTTCGGACTGGAAAGCTAACTTCAAGAACGCATTTCTCCAAATTCCTGATCAACATGATCAACACTCCACAATTTTTCCAGCTGATAAAAATCACGCATTTCTTGCGTCATAATATGAACTACCACATCTCCCAAATCCAGCAAAACCCATTCTGCACCACTCTCGCCTTCAACACCGAACGGTTTAAACCCCTGTTTTTTTATGTTTTCAACAATATAATTGCACAAAGATTTGACATGCCGCGAAGAATTACCGGTGACTACTACCATATAATCGGTCACGCTGGTTTTGTCCTTGACGTCAAGCGTGGTGATATTGATACCCTTTCGTTCATCCAGAGTATCTTGAACAATTTTTAACAATTTATCTGTTTGCATTCAGTATCCTGATAAAGTTTATGTTGATATATATATGATATAACTTCCCTGGGCAATAAATAGGCTGGATTTTTCTGATTTAAAAAAATTTTCCTGATCTGGCTGGCTGAAATACCCAATTGTGTCACTTTCTGGAAATACAATTTCCCATGAGATGACTGCTCTAATTGTCGCTTGTCATCTACATGCTTCTGCCCCAGGAACTCAGATAATACATTTTTTTTACTTTCAGGCCGATCCATCACCACGATATGCGCATAATCAAACAATGTTTGCCAACGATGCCAGCTACTTAGGTCTGCAAAAGCATCAAGTCCCATAAACAAAAGTAAAGGTTGCTGTTGATAATCCAAGCGTAATGACTGCAAAGTATCCACCATATAGGAAGGGCCTTTCCGGTCTATCTCTCGTATATCAATTTCCAAGCCGGACTGATTATTGATAGCAAGCTGCAACATTTCCAGACGCATTTTTGAAGAAGCACCAGGCATTTCTCGATGAGGCGGTTGATGGCTGGGCAAAAGCAGCAACTTCTGCAAATTAAAGACTTCCCGAACTTCCACTGCTGTTCTTAAATGGCCAAAATGAACCGGATCAAAAGTACCTCCATAGATACCTATCATTTGAGGATACCGGATGACTTTAAGAAGATAAAATCAGTCAAAATTCTAAATTCGAATCTGTCCGTCACCCAGCACAATGTATTTCATAGAAGTTAATCCTTCCAGCCCTACTGGGCCACGGGCATGTAATTTATCTGTACTAATGCCGATCTCAGCGCCCAAACCATATTCAAAACCATCTGCAAAACGCGTTGAAGCATTTACCATTACTGAACTTGAATCTACTTCCCTTAGAAAACGTCTTGCACGACTATAATCCTCGGTCACAATTGTTTCCGTATGGGCTGAACTATATTGATTAATATGTAAAATTGCTTCTTCCAGCCCTGACACTATCCGGATTGAAAGAATCGGAGCCAGATATTCAGTTTGCCAGTCTTCTTCAGAAGCTTTTTTGCATTTAGGGATTAACGAACAGGTCTTCAAACATCCTCGTAATTCAACGCCTTTCTGAACATATTGTTTTGCTAAAACAGGCAAAACCCTGGGTGCAATTTTTTCATCAACCAATAAGGTTTCCATGGCATTACAGACACCATAACGTTGAGTTTTGGCATTGAAGGCAATATTGATAGCTTTTTCCGGATCAGCTTTATCATCAATATACACATGGCAGATACCGTCCAAATGCTTGATGACAGGAATAGTCGCCTCTTGACTGATTCGCTGGATTAAGCCTTTTCCACCACGCGGAATAATGACATCAACAAATTGGTTCAAACTTATTAATTCGCTAACCGCTTCACGATCAGTAATATTAACCACCTGCACAACATCAGTTGAAACATCCGCATCCTGCAAACCTTTTTTTATGCACTTTGCAATTGCTTGATTAGAATGAATCGCCTCGGACCCTCCCCTTAAAATACAGGCATTGCCCGACTTTAGGCACAAGGCAGCCGCATCAATAGTCACATTGGGACGTGATTCGTAGATGATACCTATTACTCCAAGTGGAACCCGCATTTTTCCGACCTGGATACCACTGGGTCGATACGCCATATCAGTGATTTCACCAACTGGATCAGGTAAGGCTACAATTTGTTTAAGCCCTTCAATCATGGCATCAATACGACCAGGTGTCAGTGTCAAGCGGTCTAAAAGTGCGGCTTCCAAACCGCGTTCCTGGCCGGCTTTAAGATCCTTTTGATTTTCCAGTGTTAAAAAATCCCTTTCTGCTTCGATTTGCCCGGCAATCTTGAGTAATGCCTGATTTTTTTCCCCCGGCTCTATACGACTAATAAAACGACCGGCAGCTCTGGCTTTTCGACCTAATTCATGAATATAATCCTTAATGTCCACGGTATTTACCCCAACTCAATCAAGTTTTTTATACCCTGCACCAAAATACAACAAAGGATGACCTGATCTACAAATCACATTTTTGACTTCTCCAACAATCACCCAATGTGTACCTGCACGCATCTCCTGCACCACCTCACATTCAAGTGAAGCTAGGCTATCATTCAAAACTGGTACTCCGGTTACACCATCAGTCCAGGAAGTTGCACTGAATCGTTCCTGCATACTGTTACCTCCGGCAAAATTATTTGAAACCGATTCCTGATCTGAAGCCAATATGTTTACGGCAAAAATACCACTTTTCTTAATACTTTCTCCAGTTTCAGCTGAATCATTCAAGCAAACCAGAATCTGCGGAGGCGATAGTGAGACACTTGCAAATGAAGTCACAGTCATTCCCTGAGGTTCCTCACCCTCAGCCTGAGTGGTTACCACAGTTACGCCACTTGCCCAACGTTGAAGAGATTGCTTGAATTCATCTGCAGTCACTGACATAGTTCACCTTGTTTGCCGATACCCAATAACGGATTTTAAACTGATAAAAAAATAACCGTTAATTTTATCACATAATGCTATCCATAGCGAACTTCCATCCTCAACTAATTGCTGTCAGTCATAACCGATAGAAATGACTTTTAAAATCCCTCATACTTTACAATAAAATTAAGCTATTTGACCTGAATCCGTAACCTTACTACGGTACAGGAAGGAGGCAAGCTCTTGATTTATTACGGGTTGAAAAATGCCCGCTTAACCTTAAGGGTGAAGCTAAGATTTTTTCAGGCCATGCTAAACCAATATCTTGCCCTCTGTTATCCGCATTGAAATTACGGATTCAGGCCTAAGACATTAAAGAACCCACTTAATCTTTAATTTATCCATCAATCAATTAAATATAATGGAAATTATTCGTTTTTTTTCTGGCTATAAGGATAGTCTTGAAAAAATATTACTCATCACCCTTGTTATTGTTATTACCCAAACGACAGCATATGCTGAAAAAATCTGGACTACAGCAAAACCAGCCTACAGAAAATCTACCATAACAGGTTTCAGCCGCGCCCGTTACAGCATGACCTTATCAACCGAAATTGCAGAAAAAATCAAGCAAATATTTATTGATATTGGCGATCCCGTCCCCAAAAATGGCAACATTGCCTGCCTTGATGATACTTTTGTCAAAATTGATATCCGTTTAATGGCTAACGAAATTGCCCAACATCAAGTTGATATTGATTACTATCGGAAACAGGTTAATCGATATAAAAAACTCGTCGAAAGAAACAATGCCGCAATCAGCCAACTCGATGAATTTGAACGTAAACTTGCCAATGCCGTGCAGCTTGCACAATTCAAAAAACTGAAAAAACGACGACTACAGGAAAAGCTAAAACGTCACTGCATCAAGGCGCCTCAAGGATGGAAAATGATTGAACGCCTGGCTGAACCTGGACAATGGTTAAATGTTGGCGACCCTGTTGCAAAAGTGGGTGATTATAGATCTTTACTGGTTCCATTAGCATTATCAGTCAGTGAAATGAGAGCATTGAAACACAAGCAATATGACCTAACAGTTAAACTGCCAGAATATGAGTTAACCGTACCCTCCAGAATTGGACGTATCTCTCCTTCTTTTGATGAAAAATCCAGAAAAATCCAGGTTGATTTAATTTTACAGAAAAAACTTCCTGTCCATCGCGGCGGACTAAGAGTCGAAGTAACTCTCGAACTACCAGAACCAGCCGGAACTTTTCTGATTTCTGCTGATGCGTTGGATAAAAAATTTGAAGAAGTCTGGCTGGAGCGTAAGGATGGCTCCCGAATCAGTGTTGATTTATTAGGTTATGCAGAACATGGATTGGCCCGTATTTCCTCTTATGAAATCAAAACTGGCGATCAATTCAGAATCCTTCATCCCTAATCTAACATTATGCAACAAATTGTTCGCTTCTCGTTAAAACAAAAGGTTTTTTATAACCTGGTATTTATACTGCTGACCATCACTGGCTTTTTTTCCTTGTTCCAGTTGCCTGCCGAAAGGTATCCCGATATAAGTTTTGGCAAAGTCACCATTACTACTAACTTCCCCGGTGCCTCCCCCATTGAGGTGGAAACCCTGGTCACCAAAAAACTGGAAGAACAAATTTCAACAGTTGAAAACATTGACTGGATTAATGCCATATCTTACCCGGAACGCTCACAAATCCGGGTTAAATTCATAGATGATGCGGATTACCAATACCTCTATACCGAAATACGCCTGAAAATTCTTAATGCCATGGGTGAATTACCTGATGAGACTGACCCACCTCAAATCAACATCATTACTGCCAATGATTTTGCCCCGGTCATCATATTGAATCTGGTTGGAGACCGCAGCAATCGCGCGTTGGCGCTTATCGCCAAACAAATCAAGGCGCGCCTTGAAAAAATACCGGAAATCAAAGAAATTCAAATTGGCGGCGAATATATCCGGGAATTCCATATTCATCTGGACCCAAACAAACTTTCCCAGTTTGGAGTCAGTTTTAACGAAGTTTATGATGCTTTGAAAGCCGTTAATATCTCCATACCAGCCGGAAAATTTAAAGGTGAAAACAGTAACTACCTGGTCAAAGTCGATGAAAAGTTTCACAATCGCGAGCAAGTAGTAAAAACCATTATTCGACGGGATGGAGACGGTAGTTTTATTCGCCTGGAAAACTTGATTAGCCACGCTGATCTGGATTATCGAGATCCAGCTTTCATTTCATCAGTCAATGGTAAAGACGTTATTGGTCTGAAAATCATCAAAACTCGCGCTGGCAATGCCATCGACATTAAACAGGCAACGCTTGACACCCTTAAAGTATTCGACAAAATGCTAAAACAGGAACGCCTGGAAGTTATTCTGACTCAGGATTCCACAGCAAAAATCAAGGATGGCTTTAGCACCCTTGGACTCAATATGCTGGTTGGTATGATTTTGGTTTCAATTATCATCTGGTATTTCATGGGCATTCGTAATGCCGGCCTAATTACCATTGGCATCCCGTTTTCTTTCATGATGACCTTGATACTAATGTATTTTACCGGCAACAGTCTCAATGAGCTTAGTTTGTTCGCGTTTGTTCTGGTCACAGGAATTATTGTTGACGATGCAATTGTCGTTTGTGAAAACATTTTTCGCCATATCCAGGAAGGAAATGACCTCTATCATGCCATTGTAAATGGAACTTCCGAGGTGGGACTGCCCGTTATTTCATCGACTTTAACCACGGTTGCCGCATTTCTACCGATGCTGATAATGACCGGACCGATTGGCGATTTTTTTGCCCAGGTTCCGATTGCTGTCAGTTTTGCCCTATTTGCATCACTGATTGAATGCTTGCTTATCCTACCCATCCATTATCTTGACTTTGGCCCACGTAAGCCAGAGCAGCTTGACAAACACCTGATTCACGAAAACTTGATTCTGAAATTTTGTCGGTCAATCACCCGTTATGCCTTGAAATTTACCTTAAAACATCGTGTTTTCAGTGTTTTGGGTGTTTTTGCATTATTAATTGCCGCAATTGTCATTATGACCGTTTCTGTTACTGGAAAAATAGGACTCATCAATATCAAATTCTTTCCAGAAGACTATTCAATTTACTATGCCGATCTCAAAGGGACTCCAGAAATGTCGATTGAACAAATTGATAAAAAAGTCAGGGAAATGGCTCGCTTTATCATGGCTGACGGTCCAGGGTTTGCAAAATCAGCAGCTGGTTTTGCCGGTTTCTATATTAATGATGATTATGAACCGGTCTACGGCAATAACTTCGGAACTGTCATGGTCACGCTTCCGGACAAAAATCTGCAAGCTTTCGATCATCCAATATCTCACCTGGAAAACATGCGCAAGCGTTTAAAGAAAAACTTTGAAAAACAGGGGTTTTCACTTGAAGTACATGCCCAGAATGATGGCCCTCAAATGGGTAGGGACATCAATATTCGAAGTGTTGGCATTCAATATCAGGCCATCTCAGGACTGGCGGATGAAATAATGAATTTCCTGAAAAAAAACAAGCAAATAGCCCCGTGGCTGATTGACCTTGAAGACAGCCGCGGCAAACCAAAAAGAATCTATCGTTTTGATATCGATCATGAAAAAGTCAATGAATATGACCTTGACAGCACCCAGGTGACCGAGTTAGCTGGCAGCATCCTCGATGGTAGATACGCAGGAAAATACCGGCTCAACGATGAAGAAATTGACTTGAAGCTAATGATTTCACCAAAGTTTTTAAAAACCCCTCATGACGCCTTATCAATTCCCGTTGTTGAACATGCCAGCAGCCCGATAAAATTAGGAGATGTCGTCAACTTGCGCTCTTATTTCAAACCTGGCGAATTACACCGTTTTCAAGGTCAACGCGCAATTAATATCAAAGCCGATATCAAATCCGGAGCACCAATATCATCCCCGGTTGTTATAGCAGCAGTCGATACTTTCTATCAGAAAATTCGAGATAAATACCCTGATGCGAACCTGATTTATGGTGGTGAACACGAAGATACCCAACGCTCATTTATCTCACTCAGTTACGCGTTTCTGATTGCTATTTTAATCATATACATCATTCTTGCCAGCCAGTTTCAATCCTATATACAACCCGGAATTATTCTTTCCGCTATTACTTTTTCTTTAATTGGCGTGGTTTTTGGAAAATTATTGACACAATCATTATTTACTATCAACAGCTTTATTGCTGTTATTGGTGTCGCCGGTGTCGTGGTGAACGACGCGTTGATTCTGGTTGATTTTATGAATAAACTTTACCGCTCAGGAAAATCCAGAATGGCAGCCATTCATCAAGCAATCGAAGTCCGGCTGCGTCCCATTGTACTAACCACCTTAACAACTACTCTAGGCCTGTTGCCCATGGCTCTTGGTTTTCCGGAGGATTCAATTGTTTGGGGTACAATGGCGTCTACTTTCGTTTCGGGTCTCGCCGCTTCAACTATGTTGACTTTATTTATCGTGCCGGTTTTATGGGATCTGATTATGGAGAGGCAAGAAAAGAAAATTCTACACTCAAAAAAATAATACCAATCCCAAAATTTTCTATCATTCCTTCACCTGAAGGAGAAGGCGAGGATGAGGAGCTTGTAAAGATAAACTTATTAAATTGGTATACTTCGTATTCAAGAATGCCTCGATTTTAACTTCCGAAATAATAAACCGGGAAATCGAAAAACAAATCCTGATAACAAACGCAAATGCATCCAGGTCAAAAGACTATTATCCCGAAAATATCTAAACTGGGAAACACCCCCCTCCTGCGCAGAAAGATAACGTACTGGCACCTGTAAATTTATAATTTTCACACTGCGCCAGGCTATTCGAACAGCCACCTCCGGATCAAAATCAAAACGTCTGGCAAAATGCGTTTCATTCATTACTGCCAGTAAATCCTTAACGGGATAAACGCGAAAGCCAAAAAGAGAATCATGAATTCCCGCCCAAAGAGTTTCAAAATTGACCCAGAAATTTGAAATTTTCCGACCATGGACCCGCAACGCAGGCGCATTGTCATCAAAAATCGGCTCACCAAGAATCATCGCCTCTGGATTTTTGCTGGCTAGATCCATCATTCTTGGAATAAATTCCGCAGGATGTTGACCGTCTGCATCCATAGTTAAAATATGGGTAAACCCTTTTTCAGAAGCCGTTTTGGCGCCGTGATAGACTGCCGAGCCCTTGCCTTGATTATGTTCAAGAATGATAACCTGCAAACCAGGCTCGCTTGCTGCCAAGTTTTGAAGTTGTTCACCACTGCCATCGTCACTTCCGTCAATAACCACCCAAACAGGCTGCCAGACATTTAATGCCTCCCTGACCACATCACAAACAATTTTCCCTGTATTGTAGCTAGGGATTAATAGCAAACGGGTTTTTGATAAATGCGGCATTTAAATTGGCGGACTTTGATAATCTGGAATATGATTTCTGAAATATTGCTCTACCCTGGATGCAAATTGCTTATAGTCTTCATCCTGTTCCTGATAAAAACATTCCCCTAAAAAAGCACGATATTGTAAAGGAAAGTGTGGTCTCCGCCAAAGTGACCAACCTTTCCCTAAGAATCCAGTATTGGCCTGTATAAATACTGCCTGCACAGGCACATTGGCTTTTTTAGCCACCAAAGCGAAGCCTTTTTTAAAGGTATTCACCTGATTGGTTTTGCTACGTGTTCCTTCCGGAAAAAGCAATAAGTGTGCATTATTTCTCAAAATTTCAAAGCAACTCGATATAAATTCCCGAGGCAAATCGCTTGGTATAAAGCCACAAAGCTTTGCCCCTCCAAAAAATATCGGGTTTTTTAGAACCTCACTTTTCATGACACTGACTAGATCAGGAAGCCTTGAGCTAAAAAACAACGCATCCATTAGGCAAGGATGATTAGCTACAATTATCCTTGCCGGCTCATTTTTCAGCGCATCCACCGCCGAAAAGTCAACAATCAATAATCTGGATAACTTTAATCCCGCAAAAAAAATCGCCAGTAATTGATGTAAAACACGGCGACCTACCTGCTGAAACCATAATTGTTTCCAGAAAGGCAGAAGCAAGAGACTGCTTAAAGAGAGCGAAACACCAAAAAAAGTCAAATAACTAAGCGCAATGACGGTGATCAACACCTCATAAAGTCTTTTCATTGAAAAATTTAGATTAATGAAATCAAAAAAGCCCCGCTACCTTAACAATATCTATGGTGTCTGTCCTAAGTTTTGTTTAAATATGGTTTTTTCACTAGATAACTAGAATTGCAATATTTTTTATTATCTAAATAAATTTTCAGTCATTTTCTTCTACCAAGATGGCTGTTTTTAGCAATATCGCTTCTTTTCAAAAAAAACCTGTTTTGAAAATATCAATACACCACATCAATACTTTCAATATCCGTAAGCTATAAATTACTTTATATTACTGTCCTCAGATTATCCAACTTTCGGATTAATTTATTAAATCCCAATAAAATCAATCAAAAAAGAGTTTTAAAACAACTTTTTTTATGAGAAACTTGCTAAATATTAAGAATATTTTAAGCAAATACTTACTTATATATCTTAAGCGAATACCTACACCATAAATAATTCTTTTTAGTTTCGACTATATTTATCGCTAGAGGCTTTAGGTACCCACTATGGAACGAACATGAAATAACTTTAACAACTAGCTTGTCTTTTTATCCGTCTTCTGCGTTGTAAAAATAGTTACATAGCTGGCTATGCGCCTATTTCTACGCCTTGAATACGAATAAAAATACGGCGCCAGTTGCCAAATTTATTCCGTGTTCGCTCCTAAAACCCAGCTCCATTTCAACAAAAAAAGGAAATATGAAAATGAACAGATTGCTTTTTTTGGCATTTTTGAGCTTTATCTCAATATTACAGCTCTCATACGCCAATCAAATTCATCAATTTGAAATTACAAACGGCAAAATACTGCAAACACCCGCCCGTTGTCTTGATGACAATTGCGAAAGACAAAAAGCTAGGTTATTCGGTACTTTTACTGCAGAGATTACCGACAAATCGATCCACTTATCAAGCATTCATGTTTCAACCGCACCAGAATTATCCTTCAAACTTCCTCCTGACCAAGGCGTTAGCGGCAATGCTGCAATTCACGAGTTAAATTTTAAATTTGACGGTGACAACTTATTTGTTTCCGGAATTGTTGACTCCCGAGCTTTCGATGGGCCAATGGAAAAATACTCGTTGATCGCCAAAAAGGTAACAATCAATGCATATCAGGAATTTGAACAGTACGATTTTTACACAGTTCGCCATGATTTAAGAAAATGCCCATCACCTCAATGCGGTGGATATTTCGTTAAAAAAGTAAATGATCGAAACAGCCAATGCGCCAACGGTCAATTCAAACAGGAATGTTATGTTAGTTCGATTAATTATGAAAAAATTCGCCTGAACAGCATTCAATTTCAACACTCAATACTACTCCAAGGTGAAATTAAAATTGCGCCTTCAGTTGCTTTAACTAACCAGGATTTTTCAAAAAATTCTGTTTCATCAGAACCTTTGGGTATTTTTATCGCTAAAGCTGCTTACCGCCCACTATCGACAAAAAGTCCTCGTGGCGTATTTGTTGGTCTGCAAGATAATGGCATGCGATGTGTTACTGAACCTTGTTTTTCCATCGATCAATATATTTTGAACCATGATGAAATCCGCATGATTTCAAATTACAATCTGGAAAAAACCGGAGCCACACGAAAACAATTAGAGCGAGCATATTCAACTATTGCAAATGGCGGCGTTGTTCTTGCTTCAGGGATTAATAAAGAATATAAAGGGATTGCCGGGACTGGAATCAACTTTATAGCTGATCAGTTATATATACCTGTCCAGCCTTTATCGAAATTTTCTAGAAGCTGCCCAAAAGGTTATGAATCCAAGGATGGAGTGTGTAAGACACCTATTGGTTGCACTTATCCCAAACTGGAATTATGGCTGCATGGTGGCGCGCTACCCGGTCAATCAACAAACGGAAAAAATGTTGTAAAAAGCTGTGTTACATCATGTGTTATTGACTTTGAGGACGGTTTACCTCCACTCGGTGGACTTGACGAACCAGGTCGATGTTCTTTGTATATAAAATAGTGGTTTAAGCACCATACTTTCAGGAGTAAAAAAAATTATTTCTCTGCTCCTGAAAGTAGAATCTTCCTAAACCCGGCAACCTCCAAGCAACTACATTTTTCCTTTGTTCTTGTCTTTCTTCATATCCATTTTATGAGCCTTCAATTCTTGCTCATCAAGAATACCATCGTTTTTTTATCAATTTTACCAAACACTTTTTGTTAGTATCTCTTGCTGGTAAATTTTAAAAGCACATTGGCAGCGGCTACGGTTGGCATGCCAGTATAAGCAACTTCGCCACGAGTTCTGACATCAAGAAACAAAATTCTTTTTTGCTATTCCTCATAATCATCTATATCTTCCTGCTCCAGCCATCTATAAACCAAACCGGCAAAAATTGCGCCTATCATTGGTGCAACCCAAAATAACCACAATTGCGCCAAGGCCCAATCTCCTGTAAAAATAGCAACTGCTGTACTTCGGGCGGGATTAACCGAAGTATTGGTGACTGGAATACTGATTAAGTGAATTAGAGTCAACCCTAATCCAATTGCAATTGGAGCAAGATATTGCGGAGCACGTATATCGGTGGCCCCTAAAATGATGAACAAAAACATGAATGTCATTACTATTTCAGTGGTCAGCGCCGCCATTAAGCCATATCCGCCAGGAGAATGAATGCCATAGCCATTCGAAGCAAAACCTGAACTAACATCAAACCCGGTCTGACCTGAGGCAATTACATACAATACCGCTGCCCCGATTAACCCACCAAAAACCTGGGCACAAATATAAGGTAGGAGTTGCTTCGAAGAAAAACGCCCCCCACACCATAACCCAACTGATACCGCTGGATTAAGATGGCAACCAGAAATATGGCCGATGGCAAATGCCATCGTCAACACTGTTAAACCAAATGCCAGTGCAACCCCTAATAAACCAATTCCGACATCAGGAAAAGCCGATGCCAGGACTGCACTACCGCAGCCGCCCAAAACCAACCAGAATGTTCCAATAAATTCTGCAACCAGTTTTCTTGAGATACTCATGAAATTTCCTCTTATTTTTGATCGTCAAACATAATCTAACATATTAATCAGCCGCCTCTATAAAATTAAAAGTATTCTGTAATCAGATATAGAAAAAAATATTAAAAGGTTATAATTGACAGTTTGCATTTAACTGTATTTGGAATGTCGCCTCCCCTGGTTTCGCTGGATTCGTCCTTATCGCAACAAAAAAACTTTGGCTATTGTTTTTTCAAAGGCAAAGCGGTTTCGAATATTCAATTATTCAATCACGCTCATCACATCAGCCAGACACTTAGCGAAAAAAAGTTCTTTATTAATCTTTGCCATGATCGTTACTATTTTGCAGTCGCTTATCTTGCCGGTGTTTTAAGCAAACGTCCTATTTTACTTCCACCCAATCAAGCAAACCGCACAATTCAAGAACTGTTACAACAATACCCTGACAGCATTTGTATTTCTGATCAGCATGATTGTGAAAAAAATACTTTTAAAATTGATGCCTGGCATCCAGAATTACAAACAACACCGACCCTCTCTTGTACGCCTGATCAGATTACCAGCATTTCATTTACGTCCGGGAGTACCGGCCAGCCAAAAGCCATCCATAAAACCTGGCAAGAATTTCAAATGGGAGCACAACTGGCGCTGCGACAACTTGAACTGGAAAACAAAGAGCTTTCGATCATCGCTACAGTTCCGCCACAACATATGTTTGGCCTTGAAACCGGCCTGTTTTGGCCTTTGTTTTCCAATTTAATGGTAGAAAGTCAGCGGCCTTTTTTTCCAGAAGATATCAGAAAAAAGATATCAGAGGCAAAAACTCCCTGCCTTCTGGTCACCACACCAAAACATTTAAAAAGTTGCGTGGATGCCAATTTACAGTGGCAAAATGTGAACCGGATTGTTTGTTCAACAGCTCCCATGTCGCTGGAACTTGCACAACAAGTAGAAGCCTGCTTTAATGCCCCGCTTTACGAAATTTTTGGCAGTACTGAAACATTATCCTATGCCTCAAGACGTATAACCAAAAACCCGAAGTGGCGTCCATATCAAGGAATTACTATTAATCAGCAAGCAAGACAATTTACAGTATCCGGTGGTCATCTGGAAAAACCAGTTGTTTTGGATGACCAGTTTAAAATTGAGAACAATGGTCATTTCAATGTAATTGGCCGGTCAACAGACCTTATCAAAATTGCCGGAAAACGCGCTTCGCTACTGCAATTAAACACATTGTTGCAAAATATTAAAGAAGTTCAAGATGGTGTTTTTTTTATTACCAAAAACGAACGTCTGGGTGCATTAGTGGTTAGTCAACTAACCAAAAAACAACTCCGTGATGCACTTAAACAATCAATTGATCCGGTATTTCTGCCCCGCCCGTTATATTTCATTAACCAGCTACCAAGAAATGAAGTTGGTAAACTAATGCAATCCAGACTCAATGCATTAATCAAAAGTTTGCAGCGTGACAAAAATAGTTAGCAAAGCCTACCAAATCAATTCGGAACATCCCTGTCTAGCAGGCCATTTCCCTGGAGACCCGATCGTTCCAGGTGTGGTTTTACTGGACTACGTCAGTGAATTTATCAAACAACATGCTCCTGAATGTACTGTCAGCATGATTTCACAGGCAAAATTTCACCAGCCATTAAGACCAGACGAGGAATTTTTTATTCATCTTGAAAAAATCAGCTCTGATGGCTTTAAATTTGAGTGCCTGAAAAATTCTGAAAAAATAGCTTCTGGAAAATTAACCATTCATCAGCTCCATGACTAAATCCTGGCATTCTCTCGGAGAAAAAAGTAACACATTGGCTTTACGCTTGATTCGCTGGGTCGCACTGAACATGGGGCGACCTGTTGCCAGACTGCTGCTTTATCCAATTACCTTGTATTATCTGGTTTTTGCGACGGAACAACGCAGAGCTTCATTGCTTTATCTAAATCGTGTTCTGGACAGAAAACCAACTTTACTGGATGTTGCCAAACACATTCACTGTTTCGCTTCAACCATACTTGACAGAGTTTACTTGCTGACCGGCCAATTTGAGAAACTGGATGTCACATTTCCCAAAGAAAATATGCCCCTTAAATACTCACAGCAAGGAACAGGATGTATTTTGCTGGGAAGCCATATTGGGAGTTTTGAGGTACTACGAAGCTATGCAGTCAGAAAATGCCCGTTACCCATCAAAATTCTGATGTACGAAGCGCACAGCCCGATGATTCTTAAAATACTTAATGCGCTTAACCCTGATGTATCGGACATGGTCATTCCAATGGGCAAGCCAGACAGCTTACTTCAGGTTAAAGATGCGGTTGATGCGGGAAATGCTGTCGGCATGCTCGGAGATCGCATTATGGAGATGGATAGTAACAAAACCGCACGCTGTACTTTGTTAGGAGGCGAAATAGAATTGCCTTCAGCGCCAATCCTGATTGCAGCGTCACTGAAAGTTCCGGTTATTGTGTTTTTTGGAATTTATCTGGGCGGCAATCGTTATCAAATCCATTTTGAACGACTCTCAGATAATATTACCCTAGATCGAAACCACCGCCAAAAGGACATTCAAATGTGGCTGCAAAAATATGCTGATATTATGGAAAAGCATATTAAACAAGCGCCCTATAACTGGTTCAATTTTTATGACTACTGGCAAGAAGATCAATAAATCAGAAATTGAAAAGCTGATCCCCCATCATGGCGCAATGTGTCTGATTGATCAGGTGGACACATGGAACCTAAATACCCTAATTTGTAGTAGCCGAAGCCACTTAAACCCTGACAATCCACTTCGAATGAATGGTCAATTATCCTCAATTCACCTGATTGAATATGGCGCCCAAAGCATTGCAATTCATGGAGGATTATTACGCAAAGCCAAAAAACCCGGATTTTTGGCTGCAATCCGTCATGCTGAATTTTTTATTGACCGCATCGATAATCTGGATTCTGAAATTATCATTAACACCAAGGCAGAAGTCAAAACCGACACCGGCGCCGTTTATGAGTTTATCATTACAGCAGACTCACAAACCCTGCTGACCTCACGAGCGACAGTAATCAATTTCTGAATGGCTGTTTATACCCCCGTTACCCATTCGCAACTGGAAGACTTTATTCAAAACTACAATCTAGGTCAACTGATCAGTTTTGAAGGAATCATGAATGGGATCGATAATTCAAATTTTTTGATTTCCACCACACTGGGAAATTTCATTCTGACCCTGTTTGAATCCCTCAATTCAAAACAGCTTCCTGATTACCTGAATCTTCTTATTTTTCTGGACAAAAACAATTTTACCTGCCCTGCTCCCTTAGCCAATAAACAGTCCGAATTTCTGAGATCGCTGAATAATAAACCCGCCGTCATTTTCAAATGTCTTCCTGGTGCATCGATTATTAATCCTGCCGTACATCATTGCCATGCAATAGGTGAACAGTTGGCAAAGATTCATCTTTGCTGCCTGAACCATCCTTTCCCGATTAACAATAATCATAATTTGCTCTGGTGCGAAAAAGCCTGGACTACCATCCAAACCCAACTGAACCAGGAAGATTGCTTGGTACTTCGGGATGAAATTGACTTTCAGCTATGTTTTTCACCCCCTGTAATGCCCGAAGGAATAATTCATGGCGATTTATTCCGTGATAATGTTTTTTTTCTGAACCAAAAAATCAGCGGTATCCTGGATTTTTATAATGCCTGTACAGATTATTTACTTCTGGATATTGCCATTACCATCAATGACTGGTGCCTGGAAAATCGTAAAATAAATTCCAATAAAGTCAACGCTCTAGTCTCTGGCTATGAAAAAATCAGGCCACTATATGATATTGAAAAACAAAATCTGACAGTTTTCCTCAGGCGGGCTGCTTTACGATTCTGGCTTTCCAGGCTTGACCATCAACTAAACCCCAAACCGGGCCAGATCACGCAAACCAAAAATCCATCAACTTTCAAAAATATTCTGCTTCAACACCGACAATGAAACACGGCGGAAATATCTATCAATTTGCAAAAAAACTGAATTGCAGGTCAAATCAGATTATTGATTTTTCTGCTAATATCAATCCAGAACAAGCCGTCAAACCAGACTCAATACAGAATGTCACGCTAACGCCTTATGCTGATCCTGAATATTCTGATTTAAAACAGGCAATAAAACAGCGTTATCACATAAGCAATGACATTGGTTGTGAAGTTTTTAACGGCGCCAGTGCAGCAATTTTCTCCTTGCTTCGCTGGCTACAACCAAAACATCTGTCATTATATTCCCCTTTGTATGGGGAATATGAAACTATTGCCAGTAAACTGCAATGTACAGTACAGAATATTAATCGATTTACTGATTTGGCTAATGATATACCAGAAAACAGTACAGTCATTTTCGTTAATCCATCGACACCGGATGGCAAACTCTATAACTTGCAGAAACTACTGGAAAAATGGCGGCAAAAATCATGCACTATCATTATTGATGAATCCTTTCTGGATTTTTGTGATACTGAATCCTCATCCCGGTTAATCCCCCAATACGAAAAATTGTTCATTATAAAATCCTTGAGTAAATTTTATGGCTGCGCCGGCATTCGAATTGGTTTCATATTGGCTTCTTTAAAAAACATTGCTGCTCTAAAACAGCTCGAACCTGCCTGGAAACTTTCCAGCTTCGATATGGAATACATACAGACAGCCTTGGCAAATCAAATATTCGTTAAACAAACTATTGAAAAGACCAATACAAACAGAGAACAGCTTTTTCATGTGCTACAAAATTCAGGCCTATTCAAAAAAATTTATCAAGGGCAAGCGAATTTTCTACTGGCACAATTAAAAAACATGGATGCTTATCAATTACAGGCACAACTGGAGCCCGGCCGGATATTAATTCGTATTTGTGATAATTTTACCGGGCTGGATAAATGGCATGTCAGGTTTGCTGTCAAGGATGAAAAAGGAATAGATCATCTGGAAAAACATCTTGTCTGATCAGAGCAGGAGGAATAGTGAATGACAATTATCTATACAAATGAAACCATTAGCATAGAAACCGAAGAATCTGAAGTCCCTTGGCTGAAAATTTTTACTCAAGAGCCTTACAAGGAAATGAGTCATGTTCCTCCCGAAGTTCGACAGGAAATTTATATGCTGTTGCACAAAATTGAAAAGCAGATGTTGATTTATTACAAACCGGAAAAAATCAATATTTGCAGCTTCGGAAATTATTTGCCAAAAGTTCACTGGCATATAATGGCCCGTTTTAAAGAAGACAGTTTCTTTCCCGAAAGCATGTGGGGAGAAAAACAGAGAGAGGGAAATTTATCTTTACCCAGTTTTGAAGTGTTTTGTGAAAACCTTATAACAGGATTATCAGGCAACCACCCATGAGGTAATATTTCAGCAACCATAAAAATTGGAAGAAACCATGTCCTTTCAAGATTCAAACTGAAACTGCTACAATCTGACTCCATTTTAACAACACATACATTATTCAACATGACTGATTACCCCGAAAAAACCTGTGAAATTGACCGTCTGGTTCGCCATCCAAAACTGGTTGCGGCTGCAATCGCCGGACAAAAAACCCAACAAAGACGCGATGGCGTTTATGGTTGGCCTGACGAGACATTTGAGCTGGATGGCGTCGCTTTTATTATCACCGCACTGGAACGCAAAACCCTGGCTGATATGACAGATGACGATGCCAAAGCAGAAGGCTATCCGAGCCTGGAAGCCTACAAAGACCTGATCCTGAAAATGCATCCTGGGATGACCTGGGATGATAACGCTAAAGTATGGGTTCATCACTTTAAAAAACAATGAGCCATTCTGATCAGAGTATAATCCAGCAAACCCGAAGATGGTTGACCTCGGTTGTTATCGATTTGAATTTCTGTCCTTTTGCCAGAAGAGAGCTGGAAAGAGACAGCATTCATTATTCAGTTGTGCATGAGAGAAATCTGGAATCCTGTCTGGAATCATTACTATTGGAATGTCAGCTTCTTGACCAACAGCAGGACATCGCTACCAGTCTGTTAATTTATCCAGATCAGTGGCATCATTTTGAAGATTTTCTGGATTTTCTGGCCATTGCCGAATCCTTACTCGAACAACAAAACTATCAGGGTATTTATCAACTGGCCAGTTTTCACCCAAACTATCAATTTGCTGAAGAACCCGACAATGACCCTGCAAACTATACCAATCGCTCACCTTATCCAATGCTGCATTTATTACGGGAAGACCGGATGGAAACAGCATTACTGAAATATCCTAATCCCGAGCAAATTCCGGAGAACAATATTCAGCTTGCCAGAACATTAGGAGAAGAAAAACTTAAAACCTTGCTGGCTGCCTGCAAACATTAAATGCATCCTTTAGCTATACTCGGCACCAGTTCCGATGCCGGTAAAACTTCGCTGGTGATGGCATTATGCCGGATTTTTTCAGATCGTGGCATCCGTGTTGCGCCATTCAAAGCCCAAAATGTATCAAACAATTCGGCTGTCACCAAAGAAAACCGGGAAATTTCCCGTGCCCAATGTTTACAAGCTGAAGCGGCGAAAATAGAACCCAGCTTTATGTTAAACCCGGTGTTGTTGAAATCACACGGTAACGGTCATGTGCAAGTAATCGTTAATGGCGAAGTCTACAAAAACCAACCTATTTCGGAATACTACCAGGAGATCGATTTTTTACAGCATCAGGTAAAACAATCGTTTTCCAGTTTGCAAATGCAGTATGAATTGATTATTGCAGAAGGTGCGGGTTCCCCGGTTGAACTTAATTTATTACACAAAGATCTGTCCAATACTTTCGTCGCCAAAACCTTCAAAACCAAAAATATTCTGGTTGCCGATATTGAACGCGGCGGCGTATTCGCCAGTATTTACGGGACACTGGAACTACTTGATCCATTAATGCGCAAGAATTTGATCGGGGTTATCATCAACAAATTTCGAGGTGATCGACAATTTTTTGTTGAAGGCGAAAAAATCATCAAGGAAAGATTCGGCGTTCCTGTTTTTGGTGTATTGCCCTTTCAACCATTCAATATCGACATGGAAGATTCACAGTCGTTACAGAATTATCAGCAACGAAGCGCCAATACCAAAATCCGCATCGCTGTCATCGCGTATCCCGGCTTGAGTAATTACAATGATTTAGATGCTTTGATGGCCGATAATGAAATTCAAATTGAGTTGATCCGTTCAGCTCAATGTCTGAAAAATTTTGATGTCATTTTATTACCAGGCAGTAAAACCGTTATTCGGGATTTACAATGGTTAAAAGAACAAGGTCTGTTTGAGGAAATCTGTAGTTTCGACAAAGCCATTTTTGGTATTTGCGGCGGTTATCAGATGCTTTGTCAATCCTTGCAAGATCCGGATTCTGTCGAACATTCCCAGGCCATTACCGAATCAGGCTTAGGCTTTATTGATGACAAGGTCAGATATTACGCTCCGAAAATATTACAAAAAGGCAAATATCCATTATTTTCAAAAACCGATATCATCGGCTATGAAATTCATTGCGGTCAAATGGAAAAATACCCCCTTTACTACCAGAAAGGCAGAATTGCCGGCGCTCATGTTCATGGGATTTTCGATCATAACGATTTTCGACGCGATTATTTCAAGGCTATTTGCCCCGAGTATCAAGGCTATGATTATCAGGCTTACCGGGAGTCAGAAATTCAGAACTTTACTTCAATGGTCGAACAACACCTGGATATTAAAGCCATTTTACAAGCAATTGATCCTCATTAATGTACTATGAATTGGCATTTTTCGCTTATCTGATTGACTATTTATTTGGCGAATTACCCATTAAGCACCCAGTGGTCTGGATGGGTGAGTTCATTTCTGCATTTGAACGGCGTTATTACCGTAACCGTATTGTCAACGGCGTCCTGTTAGTCACCAGTCTGATTTTGCTGACTTTGCTAATCAGCCTGTTGCTGGTTTATTGCAGTCAATTTTTTCCATCCTGGCTTGCGATGGTTTTTATAGCATTATCCGCCTCGACTGGTTTGGCAATGAATATGTTGCACAAAAGCGTCAGTTCGATATTGACGGCAGATGACCCAGCCAAAGCAATCGCTCAATTAGTCAGCCGCGATACACTGAACATGAACGAAACTGAAGTCATCAAGGCCGCGCTTGAAACCTGGGCAGAAAATCTCAGCGATGGCGTTATCGCGCCATTATTTTATCTAATATTGTTTGGCCTACCGGGTATTGCCGTTTACAAAGCCATCAACACACTGGATTCCATGATCGGCTACAAAACCCCGCGCTATTTCTATTTCGGAAAAGCAGCGGCTAAGCTGGATGATATTGCTAATTTCATTCCAGCGCGAATAACCGCACTATTGATTATGACACTAACTGAAAACAAAGCCCTGGCCTGGCACTGTTGCTGGCGTGACGGCAACAAGTTGGAAAGCCCAAATGCCGGCTTCCCCATTGCTGCCCTGGCTGGCAGTTTGGGCATTCTACTGGGCGGCGACGCCAGCTATCATGGAAAAATAAAACATAAACCTGTTTTAGGAGCAGATATTAACCCAATCAATCAAACAACCCTAATTCAAGGATTGAAAATAAAAACAGGGATTGACTTGATGCTTTTATCTGTTTTACTGATAGCAAGTTTGATGCGATAAAATCAAAAATTGTAGGAGTGGCTTCAGCCACGATTTTTTCTTATCCCAGTCGTGACTGGAGCCACTCCGGCAGGTCGGGTTAGCGACAGCGTAACCCGACAAAAAAATCATTCACACCCTATTCCCTCGTGAATACAAACATTATCAGCCCCAAACCATCAGTCGGGTTACGCTATCGCTAACCCGACCT
>CAZGYJ010000030.1:18338-22229 GCA_964530345.1 uncultured Methylomonas sp. | reverse complement strand
GCGAGGCTTGTTATTGATCGTGGCTGGTATATCTATCTATGATAAGGATGGTTTTTCAAAATACTCCAGGCCCGATAGATTTGTTCTGCAACGACAATCCTGACTAACGGATGTGGTAACGTCATTGCTGAAAGACTCCAGGACTCATGACATGATTTTCGAACAGAATCAGCCAACCCTTCTGGGCCACCAACTAGCAATGCTACATGCTGACCACTTTCCAGCCAACGTTTCATAGCTTTGGACAGATCTGCTGTTGACCAACCCTTCCCTTTAACATCCAAAGTTACAATATGCATTCCAGGCCGAATGGCTGCCAACATACGCTGACCTTCATCTTGTACTATTCTTGCAATATCCGCATTTTTTCCTCGTTTACCCGGCGCAATTTCACGTAAAACCAATTCACACTCTCGGGGCATACGCTTAGCATATTCGTTATAACCTTGCTGCACCCACGCCGGCATTTTGGTACCAACTGAAATCAGATTAATCAGCATGGGCTACCTTAGCATCCAAAAAAGAAATCCCCTGCCATTGCATTCTATGTTTGACCTAACCCTGATAACGAACCATCAGTCATATTAATTTTAAAAGCTTTGCCAAAGCCCACAACATATTGACCAGAAACTGGTTTTAAAGCAAACAAATGAAAGTCGGCCAGTGACTTTATAAGAGTGACAATTTCGCCAAAATTTCTATGAAATGAATTTAGTTGTTGTTCAAAAACCACGTCCTCAGGTGCTATTTCAATAGCATCACAATTAAAAATGATTCGTTCACGGGCAAACAATTCACGAACTTCAGATTCTGGCTTGATAAACATGATTGATGCATTTTTATTTCTCAGTAAATTCCGCGTATGACTTGCTAATTCACTGATAAAAATATAGAAAGAGCCTTGCTCATCGCGAACATAAGGCGCATAACTTATCTCCGGTTGATTGGTCTCGGTAACTGTTGATAATAACAGCGTTTTTTGTGAAGCAATTAACGATTGGTATGCTTTACAAAGCTCTGAAGACGACTGTTGTTTAGAATCCGTCATAGAAAATCAAGTTCGGGTAAATTATTCAGAAAGCCGGCTCCACACACTACCCCCACTTGCCTTATCAATTGCCTCCATTCGCTGTTGATGCAAGCGCAGTTCTTCTTCTGAGCAAGTCACTATTTTCAATTTTGGGCGATCAGTTGCTATTTTTCTATTCTGCAACTGACTTGAATTATCCTGGCTCAACTCGTCCTCGGCAAACAAAGATGTTTGCCCTCCTGTCATCAGCAAATAAACATCAGCCAGTATTTCTGCATCCAGCAAAGCTCCATGTAGATCACGATGACTATTATCTATGCCATAACGTTTGCAAAGTGCATCTAGACTATTTCTTTGACCAGGATGTTTTTTTCTAGCATATTCCAGGGTATCAAGGATCGTACTAAATTTTTCAACCGTCCCCACTCCATTTTTCAGTAATGCAAACTCATGATTGATAAACCCGACATCAAATGGGGCATTGTGAATAATCAATTCTGCATCACGGATGTAGCTTACAAAATCTTCTACAATATCCTTGAAATGAGGTTTATCCGCCAGAAATTCGTTGCTAATCCCATGCACTTCAATAGCACCTTCATCAATTATACGATCTGGATTCAAATACACATGAAAGTGCTGCCCCGTTAATCTACGATTAATTAACTCCACACATCCGATTTCGATAATGCGATGCCCCTCTTTCGGGTTTAATCCTGTTGTCTCTGTATCAAGAACTATCTGTCTTTGATCAGATTTTTTCATTTTCATACCCCACTGTAAACCTAAGCTGTTGTAATTTTACCCATAGAAGCAAGCTGATAGCCACATAAAAAATTATTTTTTCTTATCAAATTAAACAGACAACATTTAATAACACTTACATATTAGAATATGTTAATGTTGCTATTATATTTCTGTGGAGGTAACAAAATGAAACATACAACTAACGCAAAGCGACGAACTCTGCTTAAATTTGCAGGCTTTTCTTTGACAACCGCTGCATTCCCTGGGTTCTTGCAGGCAATGGACTCTAAAGTCAAAAGCACTGCTTCAGAAAATTTTCATCCTGACGTTGAAATTGAGTTAAAAATGGAATCAATCATGATGCCAATTTTTGATGGCCCCAGAACTCGAATTTGGAAGATTTATGGCGAAGTTCTGAAAGGCCCTAAACAGTCCGTTGTCAACTTGAATGATACTTATCTTGGTCCAATTTTACGTTTTCAAAAAGGTCAAAAAATCAGAATCTTTCTAAAAAATGACCTGCATGCCGAAAGTATTTTACATTGGCATGGCCTACATGTGCCTTCGAAAATGGATGGCAATCCAATGTATGCCATTAATCATGGAGAAACCTATGTTTATGAGTTTGAAATTTTAAACCGCGCCGGAACCTATTGGTATCATGCCCATACCCATAGCGTAACCGCTAAACAGGTTTATTCGGGACTCGCTGGCTTATTGATTGTGCATGACCAGGAAGAACAATCGCTCGGATTACCCAGCGGTCAATATGACCTCCCCATCGTTATTCAGGATCGAACATTTAATCGCCAGAATCAACTTGTCTATGCCAACAATATGATGCAGCGCATGCAAGGATTTCTTGGAGATCAGATCATGATTAATGGTCAGCCAGATTTTGCTCTCAAAGTGGCAACTCGGCCCTATCGCCTCAGATTTCTAAATGGTTCAAATTCCAGAATCTACAAGCTGGCCTGGGATGACGGTACGCCACTGACTGTGATTGGGGTCGATGGTGGTTTATTGGAAAAACCGGAAACATATCCTTATGTCATGCTTGCTCCAGCTGAACGAATTGAACTTTGGGTTGATTTCAGTAACAAACCTATAGGTACAGAATTATCTTTAAGAAGCCTTGAATTTTCTGCTGGCGGCATGGGAATGATGGGTGGAATGGGTATGATGGGCGGCATGGGAGGCAGACGAAGAATGGGTATGGGCATGATGGGTGGCGGCATGATGTCCAATAGCGCAATACCTAATGGAAGTGATTTTTCAGTATTAAAAGTTCGTATTGACCGAAAAGAACAAGGCAAAGAAATATTACCAAAGCAATTAACTAAAATAACAACCCTTCAAGTTTCAAATGCGGCAAATCCTGGTCATCCAAGGACAATTCGATTATCGATGCGTCATATGTCCGCTTTATTGAATGGTCGGTCATATAAAATGAATGATATTCGACCCGATGAAATCATTCCTGTTAACAGTCTTCAGCTTATGGAGTTTGATAATGGCTTTCATGGCATGAACGGCATGGCGATGCCCCACCCCATGCATTTACATGGAGAACAATTCCAGATCATTAACAGACAAGTAAATTCCCGACATCAAGCGGCTTACGCAACAGTCACAAAAGGCCTTATCTCAAGCGGCTGGAAAGATACTGCGCTAGTCATGCCGGGTGAAAAAGTAACCATATTAAAACCATTCAATGATTTCAAAGGCTTATTCATGTACCATTGCCATAATTTGGAACATGAAGATATGGGCATGATGCGGGATCTACTTATTCAATAATTATTCACATCAAATTTTTCAAGCAATCCAACTGCCTCATAGTTCACGCTCAAGAACACAGCAAACAAGTTCTTGAGCGCGGAAACTATAAAAAAGCAGATAATCATTTTTGATATGTTAAAATTTTGAGCCAATACAACAGCGTTTGTTGATTCATTTTTTTAACTACATTCATTAAGTAAATCTCATGAGCAAACCAAAAAAAGTCGCAATTCTTACCGCAGGTGGCTTGGCGCCATGCCTGAGTTCTGCAACCGGCAGCCTGATCGAACGTTATACTGAAATTGACCCCAGCATTGAAATCATCTGTTATC
>CAZGYJ010000030.1:16042-18238 GCA_964530345.1 uncultured Methylomonas sp. | reverse complement strand
GCGGCATTTTTGGCCGAAAATGATTATGGCTTAACTGTTATCGGCCTGCCAAAAACCGTTGATAATGATGTTTTCCCCATCAAGCAATCTTTGGGCGCCTGGACGGCAGCCGAGCAAGGCGCTTTATACTTTAAAAATGTTGTTGCGGAAAATAACTCCAACCCACGCATGCTGATTATCCATGAAGTCATGGGCCGTAACTGCGGCTGGTTGACTGCTGCTACTGCCGTTGAATATCGCAAAATTCTGGACCGTCAGGAATGGCTTCCTGAAATTGGTCTGGATCGAAATGCTTTCGAGGTTCACGCAGTTTTTGTTCCAGAAATGGAAATTGATCTGAAAGCAGAAGCTGAAAGGCTAACAGCCGTTATGGATAAAGTTGATTGTGTCAACATTTTCGTTTCAGAAGGCGCTGGCGTTGATGCTATTGTTGCTGAAATGCAAGCCAAAGGTGAAGAAGTACCACGCGATGCTTTTGGTCATATTAAACTGGATGCAGTTAACCCTGGAAAATGGTTCGGTGAACAATTTGCTGAAATGATTGGAGCAGAAAAAACCCTGGTCCAAAAATCAGGATATTTTGCCCGCGCCTCGGTTGCCAATGCCGATGATATCCGCCTGATCAAATCTTGTGCCGACTTAGCGGTTGAATGCGCACTGAAACGCGAACCTGGCGTTATTGGCCATGACGAGGATAACAACAATATTTTAAGAGCCATTGAATTTCCTCGTATTAAAGGCGGCAAACCTTTCGATATTGATACTGACTGGTTTACCCAAACCCTATCAGAAATTGACCAGAATAAGGGTGCAAAAGTTGAGGTTAGCCATTAACTCAAATTTATTTTAATTTTAATGAATAAAACCGATATGACCAAACGGCGGCGTGGTATTTACCTATTGCCCAATCTTTTCACCACTGCCGCAATGTTTGCCGGTTTTTTTGCCATCATCTCTGCAATCAATGGCCGTTTCGCAACAGCGGCCATTGCCATCTTTGTAGCCATGATTCTGGATGGTCTTGATGGCCGTGTCGCCCGTTTAACCAATACCCAAAGTGCTTTTGGTGTTGAATATGACAGCCTTTCCGACATGGTCTCCTTTGGCGTCGCCCCTGGTTTGGTTATGTATTTATGGGCATTTACCAATCTTGGAAAATTTGGCCTTTTTGCAGCGTTTGTTCATACCGCTGGCGGTGCTTTGCGTCTGGCGAGATTCAATACCCAGGTTGGCACTGAAGACAAGCGTTTTTTTCAGGGATTTCCGAGTCCTTCTGCTGCTGCAATTCTGGCCGGTTTTATTTGGGTAAGTACTGAATACGGCTATGTCGGTGAGGATTTAAAATATCTGGCTTTGATATTAACTATCAGCACCGGCTTATTAATGGTGAGTAATTTTCGATATTACAGCTTCAAAGAAATTGACTTTAAAGGCCGCGTTCCGTTCGTTGCCACGATCATGATTATGCTGGGCATTTCCCTGATTATGATTCACCCGCAAACCATTTTGTTTGTGTTGTTTTTAGGATACGCTATTTCAGGCCCGGCAGTCACTTTGATTATGCTTAAGCGTAAACGCCGCAACAGGAAAACTTAAAATCTACTTGTCGCTTAAGTTTTCATAGCGTATAGTTATTTAGTATGAATACGCAAATTTCAACTCGGCAATTTTCGAACACACATCAATGTGTTGTTGCTTGGTTGTGCGTTTTACTCAGCCTTTCTTTAAAATTGCTGCCCTAGCGGGCATCAATTTACTCTATATTCTTCTACTAAATCACCTTTTTTGTCAGTTTTTTTAATGCTGATAACTCTCCCTACATGGAGTTTCTATGAAAGATAAATTAATTATTTTTGATACCACCTTGCGAGATGGCGAACAAAGCCCTGGCGCATCCATGACCCGTGATGAAAAAGTCAGAATTGCCAAAGCACTTGAACGCTTGCAAGTGGATGTTATCGAAGCCGGTTTTCCGGCTGCAAGTCCTGGCGACTTTGAAGCGGTACAATCCGTTGCTAATGCTGTCTCTGATAGCATCGTCTGCGGCCTTGCCAGAGCCCTGGACAGAGATATTGACAGAGCCGGTGAAGCTTTGGCCAATGCCAATCAATCCCGGATTCATACCTTTATCGCTACTTCACCCATTCACATGAAAATGAAGCTGCAGATGACTCCTGATGAAGTTATCGATCATGC
>CAZGYJ010000030.1:13960-15942 GCA_964530345.1 uncultured Methylomonas sp. | reverse complement strand
GGATTTCCAGTGCAGCCTAATAAAGCCATTGTTGGCGCAAATGCTTTTGCTCATGAATCAGGTATTCATCAGGATGGTGTATTGAAAAACCGTGAAACCTATGAAATCATGCGTGCTGAAGATGTTGGCTGGTCTGCCAATCGAATGGTGCTTGGCAAACATTCAGGCCGCAATGCTTTCAAAACTCACATGGCAGAGTTGGGAATTGAATTTAAAACTGAAGAAGAACTCAATGACATTTTTTTTCGTTTTAAGCAGTTGGCTGATAAAAAACATGAAATCTTTGATGAAGATTTACAAGCTCTGGTTTCAGATGCCAGCATTGAAAACGAAGAGCACATTAAACTGGTCGCCCTGAAAGTGTGTTCAGAAACTGGCGAAACGCCCATGGCTTCAGTTACCATCCGAATTAATGATCAGGAGTTAACCGGTTCGGCTACGGGTGGCGGCGCTGTTGATGCCAGTTTAAGAGCCATTGAATCACTGGTTAAAACTGGCGCTGATTTGCAGCTATATTCAGTCAACAATATTACCAGCGGCACTGATTCTCAAGGCGAGGTAACGGTACGTCTGGAAAAAGCGGGCCGTATCGTAAATGGCATGGGTTCTGATACTGATATCGTCATTGCCTCGGCAAAAGCGTATATCAATGCGGCAAACAAGTTACTGATGCCCAATGCCAAACAACACCCTCAAGCAACTGGGGATGTTTAGGGAGTCAGCATGACGAATGAAAGCAAACGGCTTTTGTATCTTGAGGCAATGGAAATTGATGTTTGGCTGCCAAAAACAAATCATGAGGCGTCCATTACTGAACATGCCCCGGAAAAAGACAAGCCGTTACTTTCTTCCCCCTCATCAGAAGCTGAAATATGGCAGGAGTTACGTGAAGAAGTTGCGAACTGTCAGGCTTGTGATTTATATAAAACCCGGACGCAAACAGTTTTTGGCACTGGCAACACTCATGCTGACTGGTTATTAATAGGCGAAGCGCCTGGACAAAATGAAGATCTGCAAGGAGAACCTTTTGTCGGCAAAGCCGGGCAATTGTTAAATGAAATGCTGCGGGCAATCAACCTGAGCCGGGAACAGGTTTTCATTGCCAATATTCTTAAATGCAGACCGCCCAACAACCGTGATCCAAAACCGGAAGAAGTATCGGCTTGCTCTGATTTTTTGCAACGTCAAATCGACTTAATAAAGCCAAAGATCATTCTTGCAGTCGGCAGAATCGCAGCGCAGCAACTATTAAAAACTACAGAGCCAATCGGAAAATTACGAGGGAAAGTTTATTTTTTAGATGCAATTCCAGTGATAGTCATTTATCATCCTGCGTATTTATTGCGCTCATTATTAGAAAAACGTAAAGCCTGGCAAGATTTGCAATTGGCACTAAAAACATACCGTGAAATATAAAGCCTTATGAAATTTTCAGATTTATACGAAATAATTAAAGATAAAGTTAGTTACGATGCCGACAGAGACTTTTATGCCCGAGTTTTCCCCGGCACGGTAGACCGCAAAGATCTGCTCCGTATGCGCAAAATGCGCGAATCAGACCTCCCCGCAGTATTGGCAATAGAGAAACAAGTTTACAACTACCCCTGGAGCGAAGGAATCTTCAATGATTGCTTCAAGGCTAGGTATAGCTGTTGGGTGTGCGATGAACTGGACAAGGTATTAGGATACTGCATTGTTTCTACAGCAGCTGGAGAGTTCCACATCATGAATATTTGTGTTGACCCCGCAGAACAAAAACAGGGGATAGGCAAGTTCATGCTGGAACATATTATCGATCAAGCAAAATCGCGGTGGGCGGAAAGTATTTTCCTGGAGGTCAGGCCCACCAATGAAGCGGCCATTGCTTTGTATCAAAGTTTAGGTTTCAATGAAATCGGTATTAGAAAGGACTACTATCCCAGCGAAAATGGCAGGGAAGATGCGGTGATGCTGGGATTAGAGTTACCCAAGAAAGAATAACT
>CAZGYJ010000030.1:0-13860 GCA_964530345.1 uncultured Methylomonas sp. | reverse complement strand
ATGGCAGGGAAGATGCGGTGATGCTGGGATTAGAGTTACCCAAGAAAGAATAACTCCAAGCAGAAAACCTGCTTCAGAAGAGGAACTTTTGATAACGTGGCTATTGACTCAATTTTATATATTTTTGATATAGCGTATCCTTGTCCTCAACCACATCAGGATCCTTATCAATACATTCAACGGGACATACTTCAACACATTGTGGCAGGTCATGATGACCAACACATTCTGTACATAACTCAGGATCAATCACATAGATTTCCTCACCCTGCGATATAGCGCCGTTTGGGCATTCGGGTTCACAAACATCACAATTGATACATTCATCATCAATTAATAAAGCCATATTTATTTCTCACTAAATTTCTGGGTTAATTTTTTTTGTACCGTCAACGGTACGCAGCTGGAAACATCACCTCCAAGCTTGGCTATTTCTCTGATCATACTGGATGAAATAAATTCATATTGTTCTGCAGGCGTTAAAAAAACTGTTTCCAGTTCAGGCGAAAGCCGCCTGTTCATACCAGCGAGCTGAAACTCAAATTCAAAATCTGAAACCGCTCGAAGACCTCGTAGAATTACGTCCGCATTTTGTTGCTTGGCAAATTCAACTAATAAATTATCAAACCCCAAAACTGAAACCGAGTTAAACTCCCGCGTGACTTGCTTTATCATTTCTACTCGCTCCGGCAAAGAAAACAAGGGCTGCTTATCCTTGTTTTCTGCCACGGCCACAATGACCCTGTAATGGATTCTTGAGGCTCTTGCAATCAAGTCCAGATGACCATTGGTAATGGGATCAAAGGTACCTGGATAAATAGCGGTTATCTGCATAAAACTTTAGTCGACTGAAAAAAAGTGGCTAATTCTATACTAAAATCAAGATAAAAAGCAGCTAATTTCGCTCAAATAGTCGGTAATTAACTTCTCCGGCTTGCTTTTCCTTTTTTAATCGCCAGTTTTCAGGAATGTCTTGTATAGACAAATTTTGCTCGGTCTCCAGGTATATTTTAGCGTTTTCCGCTAACCATTCCTTATCCTCCAACCACTGACAAGTCTGGATTGCTAAACCCTTGGCGAAAGGTGGATCGAGAAATGCCAAATCAAAAACCTCCGCATTCCCGGCCAAAAATCTGAAAACTTCAGAATTAATAATTTTCACCTGCTGTGCAGCCAATGCTTCTGCATTAGTGTGTAATTGACGACAGGCATCCCTATCCTGTTCCACCTGTACAACTTTAACTGCTCCTCGGGAGGCGGCTTCAAATCCTAGAGCGCCACTTCCAGCATACAAATCCAGACAGCGGCTTCCAGCGACATCATATTGCAGCCAGTTAAATAAGGTTTCCCGAACCCTTGCCGGGGTCGGCCTTAACCCCGGTGTTTCGGTGAATTTTAACTGTCTGCTACGCCACTGTCCGCCGATAATTCGCAGTTTATTTTTCACTTTTCCCGACAGTGATCGTCTGGAGTAATTCCGGTTTAATTCTGCGCTGAAAGGCATCTCTAATTGATTCCACTGTGACGGCATCAACCTTTTCCGGGAATGTTTCGAGATAATCCAAAGGTAACTGATAAAACCCGATCATGGACACATAACTGGTCAGCTTGCTGTTAGTATCAAAACGCATTACAAAACCACCTTTGATATTTTTCTTGGCGGCAATCAGTTCCTGTTCAGTTGGACCTTGCTTAACATAATCACGTATCGTTTGATTCAACACTTCCAGGGCTTTTGGAGCCTGGTCATTACGAGTTTGCAAACTCATTCTAAATGGACCTTTTCTATAATAGGGCAAGAAATAGCTATTCGCACTATACGCCAAACCTCTTTTTTCCCTGATTTCTTTAAAAAGCTTGGAAACAAGACCACTGCCACCCAAAATATGATTTCCAACATATAATGGAAAATAATCCCGATCTTTTCGGTGCATTCCAGGTAAACCAGAAAGCACATGGGTTTGAGTGGATTCAAATTCAATATGTTGATATTTGCCTTTGCCAGGCATCGAAACAGGTGGAGGCGGTTCAGCCGTTGTCCCGACCGGCAAATCTTTTAGCAGAGTTTCGGCTGTTTCTCTGGCTTGTTGTTGAGTCAAATCTCCAACAATCACAACCATAGCATTTGCTGCAACATAATATTGCTGATAGAAATTTCGTAAATCTTCCACCCCAAATTTTTGCACAGTCTCGATAAAGCCAGTACCCGGGTGTGCATAAGGATGATCGCCATACAAAGCCTTGTTAAAGGCAATGGACGCCTGTGCACCTGGTGATTCTTCCCGATGTTTTAAACCTGCCAGGGTACGATTCTTTTCCCGGTCAAAATCTTGCTGACTAAACGTGGGGCTAGTCAAAATTGTCTGCATGGTAGTTAATGCTTCATTGAACAATTCAGGCTTAGTTAGAGTACGTAGAGATAACCAGGCCCGGTCCACAGAACTTCCAACAGCAAATTGAGCACCCACATTTTCAAAACGCTGGGCTATTTCATCAGCATTCCAGTTCCCGGCGCCCGTTTCAAGCATACTTGAAGTTAATTCAGACACACCAAACTGTTTGCCGTCGTAGGCGCTACCCGCTGCAAAAACCACCTGGATATCAACCATTGGCAGCCCTTGAGTGTGAACATAATAAACCCGACTACCTTTATCGGTATTCCAGGTTTCAATCTTAGCGGCTGAAAAACTGTTTTGACTAAATACAAAAAGAAACAACAACAAAAATTTAGCGCGCATGACGACCTCCTGTCATAGTTTTATTAATTTGATTTTTTTTCATGGATTGAGGGTCTAAATAAGCAATACTCAAACGGTTATCAATTAAATATTTCCGAGCCACCTGTTGAACTTGCTCTGCGGTAATTTGATTAACTTTGGAAACATATTCATCAACTTTTTGCCAACCAAGACCAACTGTTTCGTACATCCCTAATTGCATGGCCTGATAAAAATTAGAATCACGTTCGTAAATTGCCCCAGATAATACCTGAGCTTTGATTCTAGCCAATTCTTCCGAAGTTACTTTTTTGGTTTTCAAATCAGAAACTTGTTGCTTCAGAGCAAACTCCATATCATAAACAGTTTTTCCTTTTGCAGGTGTAGCATCCAACATAAACAAATTCGACAACCTTGTTGTTAAATTATAACTTGCTCCTGCCGCCACAGCGATTTGTTGCCCTCGCACCAATTGGGATTGAAGTCGTGCGCTATTTCCTCCATCCAGAATTCCTGCTAAAACTTCTAGAGCATAAGCTTCCCATTCATTTTCTGCTGTTGTCAAAACCGGCACTTTATAGCCCATCAGGATATACGGCAGCTTTGCTGGCAACTTTATCGTCATTTTCTTCACGCCAAGTTGCTTGACTTCTGTTTGTGGTTTTACCTGGTCAAGTTCACTGGGTTTCAATGGTCCAAAATATTTTTCTGCTAATTTGAAAACTTCCTTAGGAACCACATCACCCACAACCACGACAGTCGCATTATTCGGTGCATACCAACGTTCATACCATTGCTGAAGATCCTTTACGGTGTAAGCTGCAATATCTGCCGGCCAACCAATCACCGGATTTTTATAAGGACTGTTCAAATATGCCATTGCACTGAAATGTTCCTGTAATTTTGCTCTGGGCTTATCATCAGTCCGCATCCTGCGTTCTTCAGTCACAACCTGCAATTCCTTGACTAATTCGCTTTCTAGCAAATGTAAGTGACGCATTCGATCCGCTTCGAGTTCAAAACTGATTGGCAAACGGGATTTCTCAAGAGTTTGAAAATAGGCCGTATAATCACGACCGGTAAAAGCATTTTCATTACCGCCATTTTCGGCAATTATTCGAGAAAATTCCCCAACTGGATGTTTATCTGTACCCTTAAACATCATATGCTCCAGCATGTGTGAAATACCTGTAATGCCACCAGGCTCATAACTGGAACCGACTTTGTACCAGACCTGTGTTACCACAACTGGCGAGCGATGATCCTCTTTTACCAATACTTTTAAGCCGTTATTGAGCATGTGTTCCTGTACTTTAACTTCAGCCGCCTGACTGAAAACAGGAAACATCAGCAATAAGATGATGAATCGTTGTAACTTCATATGTTCTCCTTTAACCTTGATTAATAGCATTGTGCGATGAGACTATGGTAATCTCAAATAATTCCTGGGAAAAACAGTCAACAATATAACAAACTGAAGTAAAATGCATACCCTTGTCTATTCTATACAATAAAAATTGGAATCTGTTTAAAAAACGATGGTAAATAAAACTGCGGCGCTTTCATGGAAAAATTATCTGGAACTATGCAAACCCAAAGTTGTGTTATTGATTGTGTTTACTGCCATCGTCGGCATGTTATTGGCAACGCCTGAACAACCACCTCTTGATCTTTTTATCTGGAGTACTATAGGAATTGCCCTGGCGTCTTCATCGGCAGCTGCGATTAATCATTATCTTGATCAAAAAGCTGATGCTGAAATGGCAAGAACCGAAAACCGGCCTTTACCACAAGGCAACCTCAGCTCTGGAAAAGTTATTGGTTTTGCCTTGCTTCTTGGGGCAGTCTCCATGGTTATTCTGGTCACCAAAGTTAATATGCTAACAGCTATCCTGACTTTTTTATCTTTGGTCGGTTATGCCATTTTATATACCGTTTACCTTAAACATGCTACGCCACAGAATATTGTTATTGGAGGCGCAGCAGGAGCTGCGCCACCGGTTTTAGGCTGGTGTGCTATAACAGGAGAGGTCCATCCACATGCACTGCTGTTGTTTTTAATTATTTTTGTCTGGACTCCACCTCATTTTTGGGCCTTGGCGATTGCCAAAAAAGAAGAATATGCGAAGGCGGATATTCCTATGCTACCAGTGACTCATGGCGTCGAATTTACCCGGTTACAGATTTTACTTTACACCATCCTGTTGTTTATCGTAACGCTACTGCCATACCTAACCGGCATGAGTGGCTTGATTTATCTGGCAGCCGCAGTACCACTCGGCATCATTTTTATCTACTATGCGATAAAAATGATGCGTCAAAAGGATAATAAAACTGCCATGAAAACTTTTGGATTTTCAATTATCTATTTAATGATCCTATTCGCTGCGTTACTCATTGATCATTACGCTTACGTGTTTTTCTCTTCTGCATTAAAACTTACTTGAATCCGTGACTTCAATGCAGATAACAGGAGGCAAGAACTTGCCGTCTGTGCCGTAGTGAAGTCACGAATTCAAGACTTAATTAATAACTGCGGTAAATCACCCCACCCCGATACTGATTTCGGGTATGTCGGTCAATAGCGCGGGTATTGTCATTAATCGCGTAAGTTTGCATACGAGTTTCATAAACCAGATCTTGCTCTGCGCTGGCTTTTAATTCCATGGCTCTTAAAATTCGCTGTTTTCTTTCCGCATCTGCTCTTTGCTGCTCTAAAATCTGTTGCTGCTTCAATTCCTTTTCAAGCTTCACCTGAGCTTGTTTTACAATCTTTGGATCAATCGAAGTCAGGGTGATTTTTTTTGAATTTTTATATCCAATGCAGGGTGAATCCTGATAACTTACGCCAGAATCTGATTCACATTTATATACTGCAGCATTGGCCGTTCCCAAAGATACTGACATAAAACTTGCTAAAATAATTGTTCTCATATTATTACCCTCTTTAAATTATTATTACATTGCTACTATTTCTAACCATCTTGAAACAACAGTGTATAAAATTTAGCCAATCAATTCCAGAGTCAAGAAAAGAAAGTCCATTCCAGTACATTTTGATATATTTGTCTCATGACTAATCACTACCAAGAACATCCATTCGCACAATTCATTCGAGTTCTCGGGAAAGGGAAAAAAGGTTCACGCTCTTTAACTCACGAAGAAGCCTACGCCGCCATGTCCATGATCATGGACAACAAAGTTGAACCAGTACAATTAGGCGCTTTCTTGATGCTAATGAGAGTGAAGGAAGAATCTGCCGAAGAACTGGCTGGCTTTGTCAAAGCAGCACGAGATTCTTTTGAACAACCCGGCCAATCTATAAGCGTTGATCTGGACTGGTCTTCCTATGCCGGAAAAAGACGTCATTTACCCTGGTTTTTATTATCTGCTTTATTATTGGCTGACAATAATATTGGCGTCTTCATGCACGGGGCATCAGGCCATAGTGAAAACAGAATCTATACCGAAGACATTTTGCCGCTATTTGGAATCAAACCAGCTCGTTCTTTTCAAGAATCGGCCAATCAACTAAAACAAAACCATTTCAGTTACTTAAGCCTCAAACATTTTTGCCCCAAGCTTAATGAAATGATTGAATTGCGTCGATTAATGGGACTTCGATCACCGGTACATACCCTAGCACGAATGCTTAACCCATTACATGCTAAGGCCAGTATACAAGGTATATTTCATCCAGGTTATCGCCCTGTTCATCAACAGGCAGCATTACTTTTAGACGATAACATCACTGTGTTTAGAGGTGAAGGCGGAGAAGCAGAACGTAATCCCGATGTGGATACCCTTGTCCAGAGTGTGGAAAGAGGAACCATGGTTGATGAGCAATGGCCTGCACTTTTCAAACGAAGACATATTAAACCAAAACATCTTGACCCTTCTGATCTTGTATACATCTGGCAAGGTGCAAAAAAAGATGAATATGGTGAATCGGCCATTATTTCCACCGCAGCCATTGCCCTAAAAGCCTTAGGAAAAATTGACAATCAGAAACATGCTTTAGATTTAGCCAGAGAGTTTTGGCAAACCCGAGCCAAACAGAAGTACCACACAGTATCGTGAAATTTGTATTATCGTTACTTTTTCCTTATTTACTTTGCTTGTTGCTTGTCTTTATTTTTCAAAGGAAAATCCTTTATTTCCCGCAAACGCTGACTATCAATGAGCAAAAACAGCTAACATCAGAATTACAACTTAAATTATGGCCAACGGAAGATGAAAATTATTTTGGCCTGATTTCTGCCGAGCCTCTTAATCAATACAAAGGAACGATAATCGTTTTTCATGGCAATGCTGGCTCAGCCAATGGCAGGGTTTACTTTAGAGATGCATTGGAAAAAATAGGCTATCGAGTTATCCTGGCTGAATATCCAGGCTACGGCGCCAAAACCGGAACACCATCAGAAAAAACGATACTTGAGGAAGCCACACGGACAGTCCAACAAGCTATTGATGATTTCGATGGGCCACTCTTTCTTTGGGGAGAGTCATTGGGTACTGGCGTTGTATCAGAACTTGTCAGAAAAATACAGGTTCCGGTAAAAGCAATTGCTTTAATAACTCCCTTTGACAGCATGGCAAATATTGCCCAACATCATTACTGGTTTCTATTACCAAAAGTGCTGCTACTGGATCGTTTCAACAGTGTTAAAAATCTTCAACACTTTAATGAGAAAATTGCCGTTATTATGGCTGGAAAGGATGAAGTTATCCCAAATTCCAACACATTAAATCTTTACAACTCACTTCATGCCTCTAAAAAAATCTGGACATTCCCCGAAGCGGGGCACAATACCCTGCCGTTTGCTCCAGATAACACCTGGTGGCGTGAGGTAATGAATTTTCTTGATTCGCGGTGACTTTGTGTATGACAAAAGTTGCAGAAAAGCAGATAAATTATTTGTAACTATGCAGCGTATTTATTGGTTCAATATCAGTGACTTATTCCAGAAGACGCCGTAAACACGTCCCTGTAGGCTTGATTGTGTCATCCATGACACATACACTTCTTCCATAAGCCACTGATATTGAGTGATTTTGATAAATCAAATATGCTGAATAGTTACAATTATTTTTGTCGTGTACAGAAAGTGGCAATAATCAAATTTCCGGAAAAATTAATTGATATATTCAAAAACAGCAACGACTTTTTTTACACCTTCGACTCGGCGCGCTTTTTCGACCGCAGCTTTGCCCTCTTTTTTGTGGAGCAAGCCCATCAAGTAAACAACAGCTTTTTCAGTGACTACCTTAACTCTCGTTGCATCAAAACCGGGTAGGTGCTTGATTTGTGTTATTGCATTTTTTACTTTTGTGGTGATAAAAGCGTCATGGCTACGAGCACTTAGAAAACTGGAGGGTTCAATGGTAATTTCATCGTAAACCATTTTAACGCCCTTGATACGGCGAATCTGGTTAATCACTTGATTCCGCAATTTAATATTATTCGCTTCACCTGTCACTAATACCCTGCCATTATATGCCGTGACATTAATATGGGTATTTTTTCGTAATACTTCCTGCTTGTTACGCTCAATATCTGCCTGCATTTCAATTGCTTCATCAAGTAGTATTGCGTTGCTGTTACGGCGATCATGTAACAAAGCAAGCCCTGTTGCTTCAGCACTGCCAGTAGCAACAATTGAAGAACATCCCGATAACAATAACAGCATCAAAAATAAAAATACCGCCCTCATCGTATTAGCCACCAAATAGCTGAAAATCAATCAAATCGCATAAACAATGGGAAATCAGCAAATGTACTTCCTGAATTCGAGCCGTTGAAAGCGACGGCACTCTGATTTCAATATCATTTTCATTCAGCAAATTTGCAACTGCCCCGCCATCTTTACCGGTCAAGGCAACCACATTCATTTCTTTTTCATGGGCCACCCCAATTGCCTTGACAATATTCCCGGAATTTCCGCTGGTCGTGTAAACCAGCAAAATATCTCCATCCTGCGCCAGCGCCCTTAACTGTTTTGCAAAAACATCATCAAAATGATAGTCATTGGCAATCGAAGTTATGGTGGAAGTATCCGTTGTCAAGGCAATAGCCGGCAATGCCGGTCGTTCCCGCTCAAAGCGGTTTAACATTTCTGAAGAAAAATGTTGGGCATCTCCTGCCGAACCACCGTTACCGCAGCACAGCACTTTTTTATCATTGAGCAGGGCATTGACAATTTTTTGGGAGGCAAATTCGATACTTTCCGGCAAATGCTCCATGGAATCCTGCTTGGCCTGAATACTGTCGGAAAAGTGGTTGATGATTCTGTTTTGTATGCTCATTCGTTAAAAATTTACCTGAAAGGCGTTTTTCACCCAATTCAATTGATTATTTCCCGTCATCGCCACAACATCAAAACGAACCGACTGCCGAGATAAATTGTTTTTGACAAGGTAATGTTGTGTCGCTGCTATTATACGGGATTGTTTTTTTGGGGTTACAGTTTCAAGTGCATTTCCATATTGACTGTTCTTACGATACCTGACTTCAACAAAAACCAGAAAATTATTATCGCGCATGATCAAATCGATTTCACCTTGCTTGCATCGAAAATTTTGGCCGACGACTGCCAAACCTTGATCTTGCAAATATTGCAGTGCCTTCTGTTCCGCCTTTTCACCTTGAACAAGATGTGCCGGTTTGTCATTCATCCTGTGGAACAGCTTCAGTTGTTTCAGTCTGTTCAAAAATATTTTCATAATAGATGCTGCTATTGTCAGGAAATTCCATTTGTTGAGGTATACCATCAATAAATGTTGCGCACATTAGCTGCCTTTTGATGCGATTATCTCCTGTGAGCAACAGATTTCCTGTGGCGCCCTGATAGAGAATACCATCCATTTTCCCCAAGTGAGCAACGATATTGTACGCATCAATACCCATCGCAATCAGTCGCAAATAAATACTGGGAAATTGTTTCCAGGTATTTCGTAAAGTATCCATACTCAGTTCGCCTTCAAAATCATCATCAAGTAACCAGGGAATATCACAAAACTGGACGCCATCCAAATCACTATCCTGGCCTGGATTAGGTCTGCCATTGTAGACTCTGGGAGTAGCATAGACTGGTATATTTTTGGCTCTATAAAACTTGAGTTGTGGATTAATCAACCGTGCAGATCGTGGATAACCTGAAATAAAAATGGCATCGACATCAGCCCGCCTTCTGGGAGTAAATTGGACTGTAGAAACTAACCGCCGAATTTTCTTATATCGTTGTTCACTTTCATCAAGATCGAGTAAGGCTTTAATTGGTTTCGAATAGTCTGTTTGTTTCGATTCGTAAGTCTGGGATTCCAGAACCGTACCGCCTATAGTTTTCCAGACCCCAGCAATATATTTAGCAATCCGCCGCCCATAGCCAGTATTTGAAGTCAATATAAGTATTTTTCGATGACCATCCAGCCAGGCCTTGGTTGCAACCTGACCGGCATCATCGAGTAGACTCAAGCCGAATTGATATAACTGAGGATGATGCAGGCCAGGAATATGATTCAAGGCCAGAATTGGCACTGTCAAGTCGGCTGATGAGGCTAAAGTTTGGATTTTATCTTTGCTTAAAGGGCCGATAATTAATTCTGCGCCCTCAGCAACCGCTTGCTGATAAATCGCAACAATGTTATTTGTTGCAGTATCATAAAATCTGATATCTGGCTTATCGCCATTATCTGGTTGATTATAATACGCAGCCATAAAACCTTCCCGGACCGCTTGAGCCGCTCTGGCATAACGACCTGATTCCGGAAGTAAAATAGCAATTGAATTTGGTAATTCAAAAACGTGTTTGGAACTTACCAGATATTCCTCAATAAAAGCAGAGTTGGTCACCGGGTGGTTCGGATATTTTTGATACCATTCATTGAGGGCGGCATTGAAATCGGGCGAATGTCTAAGCTTTAACAGCCGTGTCAAGGCTATCCAACCACTCAAAGTATCATGCGAATCATCAGTTGTTTGCAGTGCATGTGATGGTAGTAAACTTAAGGTTTCAAGGATTGCAGTATTATTTTCATAAATCTTCTGTGGATCCTGAAGAATTTCGGCCAGCTTGATTCGCTCTTTGGCACTCGCGAGCAAATCCCCGGCCAAAGAATAGGCAAAAGCCCTGGATTGAAAATAGTTGATCTGGTCATCCCGATTAAAATTCTGCAAAGAAATTTTATCCAGCATTGCCAAAGCTCTTTCAGTATCTCCGGAACTCAAATATATTTGTGCATATAGTAATTTAAGTTTATCTTGCGCTTGCGGGGTTAATCGTGCAGCATCTATGGTATTTGCATAGGCCAGCGCATCATCAGATTTACCTGATTTGATTAAGGATTCGATAACCAGCAAACGATATTGATTCTGATGTGGGGACTGCTGATCGGCAAGCCGCTGGTAATATTTTGTTGCCTCTTTGGGTTTACCACTGCGCATCAATTTCTCGGCAGTTGCTAGTTCTTTTGAAGAAGGCAGTTTTTTAGACGAACTTGCGCATCCGGAAATAACTAAAAAAAATGACGCAAAAATAACAATATAAAGAGATTTCATAAAAATTAACAAACAGCAGCTACGCACAAGTTGGACACAGGAAGTATACTATGGCAATGCCAGTACAAAACGGAAAATTATACGTTGTTGCAACCCCAATAGGCAATTTATCTGATATTAGCCATCGTGCCCTTGAAATTTTACAATCAGTTGATTTAATTGCGGCTGAAGATACACGGCATATCCGCCAATTAATGCAGCGTTATGGAATCACTAACAAACTGACTTCCCTGCATCAACATAACGAAGCTGAGGCTTCCAAAATATTAATTAAAAAATTGCAGCAGGGGCTTTCCATCGCCCTGGTTTCAGATGCGGGTACACCATTAATCAGTGATCCTGGCCTGCCATTAATCAAGCTGGCGCATCAAGCTGAAATTATTGTTTCACCCATACCCGGTGCCTGTGCATTAATCGCTGCTCTTTCAGCTTCAGGCTTGCCTGTCAGCCGATTTATGTTTGATGGTTTTTTACCTCGCACTTCTTCAGCACGTAAAAGTTTTTTTCAGGATAAACTGGATTATCCTTACACCTGGGTTGTGTATGAATCAAGTCATCGTATTCAGGCAGCAATGAATGATATGGCAGAAACTTTACCTGCTCGACGTCCCATCGTAATCGCCAGAGAATTGACTAAAATGTATGAAACCATAGCCAATACCACGATCAGTCAAGCCGTTGAGCTTTTTGAACAAGACAAAAACATGCTTCGAGGCGAATTTGTCATAATAGTTGCTGGTGCAGAAACCGAGGATAAAAACAAGGATATTTCGGTTGAACATGAAAAACTACTACGCACTTTATTAAAAGAATGTTCCATCAAATCAGCTGTTGCTATTGCTGTTGAATTAACCGGCTTAAAAAAAAGAACGCTCTATCAGACTGCACTAAAACTTGCTGATTCTATGCAGCAGAGGCCTTAGCCACGATTTTGTTTTGGTCACGGCTAATGCCTCTGCTACTTGAGTGCCAGTTATTGAACTATTTTGCATCCAATATCTCTTACGTTTTCTCCTTTACTGAATAAAAAATCTATTGTTGTTTATGAAACATCATCAAATTATTTCAATGTTTCCGGATAAACTAATTTCCATTTTCATCCTGTTGTTTTGTTTCCAAAATAGCAGCTCGGCCCAAGATGCCCGCTCCTTTCAACATGGAATTAATTTTTTGCAGCGCCCTGACCAACAATGGCTTATGATTTGGTCCAGTTCGGGCAACCCACCCACTGGAAAGGACAAAAATAGTAATTGGACACATGATATTTACTATTCCTTAATTAACCCACAAAAACCTATTATTCGTCCAACCACTCTGATTTCCAACCCTGAGGCTCAGGAACCAGCCAGTTCTGCAATAACAGATGATGGTCATATCATGGTTACCATGGAAGATGGCTGGAATACCGAGCGAAATGTGGCACAACGATACGGAATTTATGATTCGGTTTTAAAACCGGTAAAACCCTATCCCCAACTGGTGCATGACGGCGGCCATTCTGGTCACGTTACAGCTGTCAAAAATCGGTTTGTTGTCTTTTATTCTGACGAATGGGTGACAGGTGGTGGCGTTGATAATCTGGGTTCCGGTAATGATGTTCTGGCGAAAATCTATAGTAGTAACGGAGAACTTAAACACACTGTCGCTGTTGCAGTTGGAAAAAAAACACGTGACTGGTGGCCATTGACCGCTGGATCGAAACAAACAGCAATGCTGGTCTGGCAGCGCTTTGTTGATAAAGAAACCTGGAGCCAGTTAATGATGGCTGTACTTGACCCAATAACGGGCGAGATGCTTAAAAAACCGATACAAATTGCCGACAAACTTAAATACTATACCTATAACGTAGCTTACTTATCAGCGCTGGATCGTTTTTTGGTCTCCGGCACTAATAGTAAAGGCGAAGGATTTGCCCAACTATATTCCAAAACTGGAGAATTGATAAATGTTCTGAAAAAGCTCCCCCCTGTAATGCGTGAAGCGCAAATTATTCAGCGACAACGAGGTAAAAAAGTGGTTATCGCACAAGCGGTTGAACCCGCAGGGGTTATACTATTAACTGCGACGGCAGATCAGATTAGTTTTCAGGAAAAAGTTAGCGGCGTTCAAAGGTGGTCGATCTCCGGAACTGATGGAGTTTTTGTTGATGAAAATCACCTTTTTTTGGTGGGGCTATCTGAAAATGGTCTATTGCAACAGTTTTTTTCGATCAGGTCTATTGGTCAATAAAGACCATGAAATATCGCATCCAAAAAAATAAAATGAGGAGAAACCTCTTATTTCTCCTCACCCTTACCCGACATTTTCTAGATTTTGTCAGATTACGCTACCGTTAACCCGACCAACAAAATTGCAAATGCTCTTAACTTAATGGTAGTGACCCTTACCCATCCGGGGAAAGAACAGTAAAAAACTCCCAAACTGAACCAGCTTAAATTTTACCTAATGGAATGGTCTGCCTCACTTCTGTTTTGATGTTTGCTATAAAACTAACATCATGGCCCACTTGAGGCCGATTAGAAAGTGGGGCGGACCCCAATGTCATTAAGTTAAGCATTAAGTCGTTGATTATGATATAATTTATCC
>CAZGYJ010000029.1:1997-23580 GCA_964530345.1 uncultured Methylomonas sp. | reverse complement strand
GTTATTTCATGTTCGTTCCTTTTTTATGACCCTGTTAAGATAACCCTCTTTGTACTTTCCAAGTAGAAAATCTAAGATATGAAAATGAGCGCCCAGCAGTTCCTGGATTGGGAATCAAAAAAAATCACCTTATTGGCCATGTCCGGGGCTGGGAAAACGACATTAGCCAATAAATTACCAAAACAAAAATGGTTTCATTATTCCGGTGATTACCGTATTGGCACTAAATATCTTGAAGAGCCGATTCTCGATAATATTAAACGCCAAGCGATGGATGTACCTTTTCTACGGGAATTACTGCTTTCAGATTCTATCTATATTTGCAATAACATCACTGTTGACAATCTAACGCCTGTTTCCAGTTTTTTGGGGAAAATTGGCAGTCCTGAATTGGGCGGCTTGGCATTAAATGAATTTAAAAGACGGCAGCATCTTCACCGGCATGCTGAAATTATGGCGATGCACGATGTTCCTGAGTTCATCCATAAAGCTGAAGATATTTACGGTTATAAACATTTTATCAATGATGCAGGCGGTAGTGTTTGCGAACTGGATGATCCAGAAACATTGTCTGTCCTTGCTGAGCATACCTTGATCGTCTACCTCAAGATCCCGGAAAGCCTTGAACAAACGATTATTGACCGTGCAGTAACCGATCCCAAACCGATGTATTACCGGGAGGCTTTTCTTGATGAAAAGTTGGATGATTATTTAAACTTGAATAAGCTTAGTGGTACTGATGAAATTGACCCGGATGATTTTGTTCGCTGGGTTTTCCCTGAACTTTTTAAATCCCGGCTACCTCGTTATCAGGCAATCGCTGAGCAGTATGGTTACACAATTGATGCAGGGCAGGCTGCAACAATTCAAGGTGAACAAGATTTTCTTCAATTAATCGCAAATGCGATTGATGATCAATCGAAATAATAAAGGAGGCTAAGAATATGCCAATTGTTGCTCATATTGATTTGCCTACTTTTCAGCGCTTGCGAAATGAAGGTGAAGAAATATTACAACCGGATCGGGCCAGTCATCAAGATATCAGGGAAATTCACATTGGTTTGCTCAATATGATGCCTGATTCAGCGCTTGAAGCGACAGAAAGGCAGTTTTTCAGATTGGTTAGTGCTTGTAATCAAATTGCTCAGTTTCATGTCCATCCGTTTACGATTGAGGGTTTGGAACGTGGCGATGATGCGAAGGCACATATCGAAAAATACTATGAATCATTTGAAAAAATCAAGCAGGATGGCCTGGATGCCTTGATTATCAGCGGTGCAAATGTCACCCACCCACACATTCCTGAAGAGGATTTCTGGCAACCTCTAACTGAAGTTTTTGATTGGGCAAAAAAAAATGTGACATCCATTCTTTGTTCCTGTCTGGCAACACATGCGTTGATTCATTATTGCTATGGCATTGAAAGAACTCCACTGCCCACTGGCAAACGCTGGGGAGTTTATCCACATAAACTGCTGGATCGGCGACACCCTTTAGTTGCGGAGATTAACACCCGATTTGATGTGCCACATTCACGATATAACGAAATCTTCCAGCAAGACATGGAGGATAAAAAACTTAAAGTATTGGCCGTCAGCGAGGAAGCAGGCGTTCATTTGGCGGTCAGTCCAGATGGCTTCAGAATTGTTTTTTTTCAAGGCCATCCTGAATATGACGAAATCAGTCTGATGAAAGAATATAAACGGGAAGTCATACGTTTTTTTCAGAATGAAAGAGAAGATTACCCGCCATTTCCAGAGCATTATTTTAATCAGGAGACACAACAAGTTTTGTTGGATTACAAAAACCATGTGCTTGAAGCTAAAAGCTTGGGTACCAAGCTGGAAATCTTTCCTGAACAAAAAATTATTGGAAATTTGGATAATACCTGGCGAGATACGGCCAAGGCAGTGATTAATAACTGGTTAGGAAAGGTTTACCAGATTACCAATAAAGATCGACGTTTACCGTTTATGGATGGTATTGACCCGGAGAACCCTCTGGGTTTGGATTAGTGAAAATAGAATTTTTACAGCAGGCTATTGATCTTGCAATCGAAAATCCAAGAAATGGCGGAGGCCCTTATGGGGCCGTTATTGTTCACAATGAACAAATATTAGCCAGTAGCGCGAATTTGGTTAGCAAAAATAATGATCCAACAGCCCATGCTGAAATTCTTGCAATTCGTCTTGCTTGTCAAAAAATTAATGATTTTCGATTGACTGATTGTGTTCTCTATAGCAGTTGCGAACCTTGTCCAATGTGTTTAGGGGCAATTTATTGGGCCAGACTGAAAGAGGTTTATTTTGCTTGCAATCGCTTAGATGCTGCAAAAGCAGGTTTTGATGACAGCTTCATTTACGAAGAAATTCAACTAGCGCCCGAGCAACGAAAAATACCGATGTTACAAATCGAAATTGCAGATGCCAATAAACCTTTTCAAGCCTGGAATACTTATCCTGGAAAAATCCCTTATTGAGTTTTAGCCGGTTGTTGCTTTTCAGAACTATTTTCCGGCTTGGATTCGAGCTCAGGTTCTTTTTCAGGCTCCGGGTTAGCAACAATTCGTTCAGAAATTTTTAATAGCCATCCGTCACGTTTTAAACACCCGAGGTTGGCAACAGCTCTGACACTAACCCGAGCATAGGTGTTTTCCAATTCCGCAGGAAGATTTCCTTTGACCAGAAAAAAACTCCCATGATCTTCCACCGTTACTTTTGTAGGTATTTTTTTAACTGTCACTGTTACCTTCTCAGGGTCAGTCCAAACAGGCAGTGTAAATGAAAATTCACTTTCAGGCGGAACTTCAGAATGGTTTTTAGTATAACTTTCAGGTTTAATGCTTCGGAGCCTGGGGGGCTTGCATTCTATTTTTTCATCGTCCTCATAGGCTAATGCCGGTTGAATGAAAAAAATAAAGTTTGCCATGAGAAATAATATTGAAAAAAGATGCAAAAAAGTATTTTTTTTAGTTGTCATTGGAATATCCCTCCTATTGCCATTTTTTAATTATATGAATCTCAGAATTATCCAGAGATTTTCACCTGGCTCTGTGTTTTCAATGCGGATAACAGAGGGCAAGATATTAGTTTATCACGGGACTTGAAAAAATCTTTGCTTCACCCTTAGGTTAAGCGGACATTTTTTCAAGCCGTGATGAATCAAGAGCTTGCGACCAGTGCCGTAGTGAAGTCACGGATTCAGGCTTCAATAATGTCACCGGGCAGTGTCCGGTAGCAAACGGTATTTTAACTCATTCTCTTCCTGTAAATCTTCAGGATCTAATGGGTCGAGGATTCTCCCTAGTCCAACCGCATCAATAAAGGCGCGTCGACTACCAGATGTTTTTACTTTATAGTAATTAATGCCGGATTTGACCTTTAACCAATTGACTGATTCTGTCATTGGTAAAGAATTCAAATAATCCGTTATTTTGCTCATGTCAGTCATGTTTTTTACCCCCGATACTTTTAAAATGACAGTATCAATTTCTAATGTATCAGGCTTGACTGCATAAAATTTTGAAAGCTTGTCGTATGTTCCTTCCATGCCTGAAAGGATAGCTTCATCCAAAGTTACACATTCACTATTCCATTGTTTGATGTCATTATTAAAATACAGCGCCCATTCAGTTTTCCAGCATTTTTTATATTTTTTTAAGCGCCCCACTAAAATAGCTGGAGTTGCATAACGCTTTGAAACTTCAAGTAGTTTATCAGAATAGGCCCCTAATATATCAGGAATGGTGATTTTTTGACTTTCTTCTAAATCCATTAAAGGAAACAATAAAGGGATCCCTTTGCGTTTGGCTGCCTTAGTCAATGCATTGGCAATGTCAGGCATGAGTTGTTCATCAAAAATCTGTTTTTTACCATTTTTTTCCACAACCAACCAGATCAGGGTTTCATCACGAACTTCATTCCAGATACCGAGTTTACTTGCGCGCAAGAGTTCCAGCAGCGCATTCTGGTCAAATTCGACACGCATTAATCTTGCAGAATTTTCATCAGAATTTGAAGGAATGAGTGAATATCGATATCTTGTGGTGTACCGAGGAGCATCTTCCAAAGCCATTTTCACAGTGGGGTCATCAAAAATATTTTCCCCAGCCATTATTTTTCCAAATACAATGGCCAAAGCATCTTTAATTGCTTTATTTCGGTCCTTTAGAGACTGGCTTTGGGTAATAACTTCAGCTTCAAACAATCCTTGCACTTCAACAGCAAGCGAGATTTCAGCGTGGATGAGTAAAAGAAATAATAATATTATAAAAAGTCGTTGCATAACCTCACACGAAATAATTTTGTCTTGTACAATAGAGCACCAAGCAACCGGTGCCCGCATTATTAGGGGCCATTAAAATTCCCAGTGCTCGTTTAATAGTCAGTCATTTATAATGAACCCACCTTGCATTATGATGCGCTTGCAGTGGTTTATCGGTATCTGATAATTTTCGAAACTACCGGTTCTGGTTTAATTTTAGCAGTTAGAGAATAACATTGAGTGAACAAAACCAACAAAGTTTAAGTTATAAAAATGCTGGTGTGGATATTGAAGCAGGTAATGCTCTGGTTGACCGAATCAAGCCTATTGCTGCCGCCACCCGTACACATGGTGTTTTGGCAGGTCTTGGAGGATTTGGTTCAATGTTTGAGTTGCCTTTGGATCGTTTCCAAAATCCAGTACTGGTTTCTGGCACCGATGGGGTAGGCACCAAATTAAAACTCGCAACTGAAATGAATATTCATAATACCATTGGTATCGATTTGGTAGCCATGTGTGTCAATGACATTATTGTACAAGGCGCTGAACCGCTATTTTTTCTGGATTATTTTGCTTGTGGAAAACTAGATGTCAATGTTGCCGCTTCTGTTGTTGAAGGTATTGGAAAAGGCTGCCAACTAGCTGGCGCTGCATTAGTTGGAGGAGAAACGGCTGAAATGCCAGGCATGTATACCGAAGGTGATTATGATTTGGCAGGATTCTGTGTTGGTATTGTTGATAAACACAAAGTAATCGAGGGATCAAGAGTTAATGTAGGTGACAAATTGCTTGGTATTGCGTCTTCTGGACCTCACTCCAACGGTTATTCATTGATTCGAAAAATTATTGAACATAATGATGTGGCTTTGACTGATCCCCTTGATGATAAAACCGTTGGTGAGTTACTGCTTGAACCAACCAGGATTTATGTCAAATCATTATTAGCTTTGATAGAGTCTGTTTCAGTGCATGCTTTGGCACATATTACTGGAGGAGGAATTACCGAAAATTTACCCCGAGTTTTACCCAAAGGATTATCGGCCTCAATTGACTTGAACTCATGGTCACAGCCAGTGGTTTTTCAATGGTTAAAACAGCAAGGAAAACTTGAAGAGAGTGAAATGCTGAAAACCTTTAATTGTGGTATCGGCATGATGATTTGTGTTCCACAAGAGCAGGAATTGCAAGCTAAAGAAGTTTTAATGAGTCAAGGGGAGACTGTCTACAGCGTTGGTGAAATTATTGCTTCTTCTGACCACGACAGAGTACTGTATTCTGATTGATTTTTAATTGTCTGAAGCTTGGATTAACCAACTATAAATACGCTTTACCAGAAGTTCTTGATAATTTTGGTATGGACGTCGGGTTTCATTAATCATAACTTGTCGGTATTGTGGATTGTGTTTGGCGGCAATACGTTTTTTTCTTGCATTCTTGCTGACTGAGGCTATATCTGCCGAACCATAAATATCGAGTATTGGCAGGTTAATTTTCTGTAAAAACTTCAATGTGTTGGAAAATTTATTTTCTGTTTCAGGAGTAGACAGACTGATTGCGACAATCTCCCTGATTGCTGTATTTTTTGATTCAAAAACATAAGAAACCGCCATTAATCCACCCATTCCATAGCCAATCAAAGCAATATTTTTTACGTCATTTTTCTGCAAGTAATCGACAGCTGCCTGGATACGCTTAAAGGCTTCCGAAAATAATTCAAAATATTCATCGGTTTTAGCGCCATATTCGTAGACAGGTAGTTGTAATGATAAAGTTGCCCATTGGTGATCAGGCAACCGGACTCTTAGCTTATGAATAATCGGTTTTGAATCAGGGTGTTGCCCTGCATCGTGCAACAAAATAGCTGTGCCTCTGTTTTCAGCTGATTCAGTTTCATTATAAAGCGCAAGGAATTGCTGTTCTCCAAGATAGATTGTTGTACCGGAGTTAAGGTTTTGGAGAATTTCTTTTGCATACTGACGTTCTCGTAACCTATCTGATGACCAAGCATTAAAGTTAATAAGCAGAAGACAACTGAAAAAAAAAGTTCTATTGTTAGTTAAAGACATCATTGTTTAAAATAGCTGCGCTTTGTATATGAAAAAAATCGTAAAAATGAGGTACATCATTGAAAATATAAACCTTCTATCGCAAGGATGTGATTGAAAACCACAGGGATGTATTAATGCATGTTCAAAATTTTCAATGGCTAAGCTATCTCCCAAAAGGAAATGAAAATTTTTGTCGTGTACAGAAATAGCATAGCTAATAAAGTAGCATTTTTGGCTAAGAAACTTTTTTTTGGTTTTGGGGTCGTATAGCCTGCTAAAAGCCAGGCTTGGTTAGATTTTTGTTGTAAAAAAATGTGATGGTGTTCATATAACTGAAAATTAAGTGCCAGTTATATGAATATTTTGAGCTTGTTCATATAAATGTAGTAATAAATCACTATTCTTGTAACTTTAATTCAATATTCGAGAGGAAAAATATGAGCGAATTTACTAGAGACGTGATAATCGGAACGTTAATTGTTGCAGGCGTTTGGAGTTTTATATCCGGACAATTCATAATTTCTACAATGGTTTTTGCGTCTTCTGCCTTGTTTAGTAATATCGTAATGAGACCAACGCAAAAGCAGGAAGATTAAGGGACAGGAGACTTACTTTGAAGGTTTTGGTAAATAAGAACTGAATTTTTCTTTGCGTACAGTTTATAGAGGGAGTTTCCTGACTGAATTGATTGCAAACAATGTTGATACACAGGGAAGTGTGTAATTCTTACGTGTTAGGTTTTTTTAAAATAAGGTTTTGCGTTTGTTATGCTTTATTAAGCCAGGCAGCAGCAACCAGGAAAAAATGTAAGCATTATTTCAGGCTGTCAGTTACATGCGGTTCAATAGCTTGATACATGATCTGATGCATTTTGGGATTTCCGGCAATTAAATTCCCTGATTCCAGGAATTTATCGTTAAAAGAAAAATCCGTCACCACGCCGCCAGCTTCCTTTATTAATAGTACTCCTGCTGCCATATCCCATTCATGAAGGCCAATTTCCCAAAAACCGTCAAGTCTTCCCGCAGCAACATAAGCCAAATCCAGTGCTGCCGCGCCAGCCCGTCTAATACCGGCCGAATCAATAAATAATGCCCGAAACATACCCAGATAAGAATCAAGATGCTGTTGCTTCTTAAAAGGGAATCCTGTGCCCAATAATGATCCAGTCAATCTGGTTTGTCGGGTGACGCGAATGCGCCGGTTATTCAGCATCGCTCCTCCACCGCGTTCCGCTGTAAACAGTTCATCTCGTTGCGGATCATAAACAACGCCAACTTCAAGAATCCCTTTGTGTTTTAAAGCGATGGAAACGGCAAATTGCGGGAAACCATGTAAAAAATTGGTTGTGCCATCCAATGGATCAATAACCCAAATATAATCACTGTCACTTTTATGGTGGCCACTTTCTTCGGCCAGAAAACCGTGATTGGGGTAAGCTTTACCAATAATACGGATTATTTCACTTTCTGCTTGTCGATCCACTTCACTGGCATAATCATTTTTGCCTTTCTGATCAATTTGCAGCTGCCCAACACTGTCAACAGCACGAAGAATTTGATTACCCGCACTCCTAGCGGCACGAATAGCAATGGTAAGCATTGGGTGCATACGAAAATTTTTACAGAACAGAAAGAAGGATAGGATAACAAATATTTTGTTAGAATTCGTTAGTTTTTAAAATCCAGACTACGATCAATAAATTGTTGGAAAAAATCCGAATTGTTTTAGTTGAAACTTCTCATCCAGGGAATATCGGTGGTGTTGCGCGAGCCATGAAAAACATGAAGCTGAATCAGCTCTATCTTGTTTCTCCAAAGATTTTTCCTAGTGCCGATGCTACATCAAGGGCATCGGGGGCCGATGAAATTCTGGCCGCAGCTCAGGTTTGTGATAGTTTGCAAGAGGCAATATCCGAATGTACTCTGGTATTTGGAGCGAGCGCCAGAAATCGAAGCTTGAGTTGGCCGACATTAACTGTCAGAGATTGTGCGGAAAAGATCGTTTCAGGTAGTAATTTAACAAATGTGGCAATTGTATTCGGCCGAGAAAATTCAGGACTAACGAATCAGGAACTGGATTTGTGCCAATATTTGCTGCGAATTCCATGTAATCCGGGTTTTAGTTCGCTCAATCTGGCAGCGGCTGTGCAAGTTGTAGGCTATGAAGTTTTCGTTGCTTCTGAGAAGAAACAAGAGTTCAACATTGCCAAAACAGAACGTGAAGTATTGGCAACATCGGAGCAATTGGAGTTGTTTTACCAACATTTGCACCAAGCACTGATCGATATTGGGTTTATGCATCCAGATAAATCAAAATCTGTTATGCGCCGTTTACGCCGAATTTATAACCGCACTCAACTCGATAGTAAAGAAGTTGATATTTTAAGAGGTATTTTGAGAATGTCTCAAGGAAATAAGTTGAATGAATAATTGGTTTTTTTTGCTAAAGGAAGATATTCATTGCGTGTTTGAGCGCGATCCTGCAGCACAAACAGTTTTTGAAGTTATTACCACATATCCGGGATTTCATGCGCTGATTATTCACAGGATTGGACACTGGCTGTGGCAACATGGTTTCCGCTGGGCCGGCCGGTTTACTTCACACATTGGCCGCTGGTTAACCGGAATTGAAATCCACCCAGGTGCAAAAATTGGCAGGCGTTTTTTTATCGATCATGGTATGGGTGTAGTTATTGGTGAAACAGCTGTTATTGGTGACGATTGCACCTTGTATCATGGGGTAACGTTAGGTGGAACCAGTTGGGAGAAGGGTAAACGTCATCCAACTTTACATAATGGCGTTGTAATTGGCGCCGGCGCGAAGGTTCTTGGTCCCATCGATGTTGGTGCAGGAGCCAGAGTCGGTTCTAACTCTGTCGTTGTCAAGCCAGTTCCTGCAGGAACAACAGTTGTTGGCATTCCGGGGCATATAATTGACCCAAATGCTAAAAAAGTCGAGTCTGAACGAGAAAAAATCGCCAAAAAAATTGGTTTTGATGCTTATGGCGCTACTGCTGATATGACCGATCCGATCGCACGCGCTATCAATCACATGTTGGATCATATCCATTTGATGGATAATCGCTTGGAATGTTTAACCAAAGCACTTAATGAAGCCGGCATCGAGTGCGAGGAACAACCTTTTCCTGAATTGGATGGTTGTGAAATTGAAGATGGGAGTAATAAGTAGTAGAACTGGACAATTTGCATTTAAAAGAACGAGTTCTTCTTCGCTTGTCTATTGCTTTTATCTTCACGATATAAACCACATATTTCATAATGTTAATATGGATATTAAAAGCTGATAAATTATTTAAAATAATAATTTAAACACTTTCGAGTTGATTCATTTTTTAACAAACATTGTCACTGAATCCAATCAAAGTAATGTCTGTTTATTATCAAAATAGACATCAATTTAGTTCAAAGCAATTGAAATCCTTTACAAGATTCTTTTCTTAATGTAGGCTTAAGACTACTGTTATTGGGAATTTTAATGACAGTGTTATCGGTCTTGTTTTGGAAGCCGCTGCACTCTACTAGTGAATACAGGCAAGCTTGTATCAAACATTGTTGTGGCATGAATATTGTCTATACGAACAATGTTTATTTTTCTGGCAGGCTGATAATCTTTTAATTTATAAATATGATTTTTTTCGATGAAGTCAAGGTATTTGTTTGTAGATATGTAGTTACATATTTACTCGAAAACAAATCCCTCGGTTTTTAGAATAAATCTAGCCTGAATCCGTAATTTCAATGCGGATACCAGGTGGCAAGCTCTTGATTCATCACGAATTCAAGTATAGGTTTGGTTTCGATTTAATTCTCTTTTTTCATAAGTTTAGAAAAAGATAAAACCATTCCTAAAATTAAGTATTTAATAATTTATTAATGTTTGAAAAAGGATAATTTAGCCATGTTTAACAAAAAACTAATTTATTTATGTACGTCACTACTGCTAACGCAGGGTGTGACAAATGCGATGGCACAAGGAATACCCGCATTCCTTGTTGATATTGGCCCGTATAAAGATTTCTTTCTTACCAAGCTAGCTGATTCAAGAGAGATAGATTTTAAAATTAAAAGGAAACGTAGAAAACCAGACTTATCGGAGTTACCGGCCCCAGTCACAAATAGTGATTATTACATCAATGAAAACGATAATGTCGCGAAAGTGGAATTAGGTAAGTTTTTGTTTTACGATAAAATTTTGTCAGGAAATAAAAACATATCCTGTGCAACTTGTCATCATGGATTAACTGATACTGGCGATGGTCTTTCTTTACCGGTAGGTGAGGGTGGCCAAGGCTTGGGAATAACCCGAAATACCGGTAAACGACGTTATAAAATTCATGAAAGAGTTCCGAGAAATGCGCCGCCAGTGTTTAATCTGGGCGCTTATGAATTTGCGGCCATGTTTTATGATGGTCGGGTCGAAATAGATCCTTCATTTCCAAGTTCCTGTTCAACTCCTGCAGGTGATGAACTTCCGGAAGGTCTTGACGGGGTTTTGGCTTGTCAGGCTATGTTTCCAGTAACATCGCCGACTGAGATGGCTGGTCAAGTTGGTGAAAATAAAATTGCCAATACAACTGCCAATGGCAATTTGCCCAAAGTTTGGCGTCTGTTGGCAAAAAGGTTAAGAAAAAACAAGCAATATGTTAGGTTGTTTAAAGCAGCTTATCCAGAAATTCGTAGAAACAAAGATATTACTTTTGTCCATGCAGCCAATGCAATAGCTGCTTATGAAGCTGTTGCTTTCCGTGCCGATAACAGCCCTTTCGATCAATTTCTAAGAGGCGATAGAAAAGCTTTAAGTAAAAAGGCAAAAAAAGGCATGCGTTTATTTTATGGCAAAGCGGAATGTAGTACTTGCCATTCTGGAAAATTCCAAACAGATCAGGATTTTCATGCGATCGCCATGCCACAAATTGGACCGGGTAAGGGTCATGGGGATTCAGGCCATGAAGATTTTGGGCGAGAAGCCGTTACCGAAGATGAAGGTGATCGTTTTAAATTCCGAACACCGAGTTTGAGAAATATTGCTCTGACTGCACCGTATGGCCATGATGGAGCTTATGATACCCTGGAAGCAATGGTTAGACATCATTTGGATTCGGTAAATGGCATTTACAACTACGATCAAGATCAAGTGTCTTTACCTTCCAGAAAGGATTTGGATCGGATTGACTTTCTGGTGCAGGATAATCCAGCTTTGGTTGAACAGATTGCAAATGCAAGTGAACTATCACCAATTCATCTTTCTGAGAAACAGTTTCAGAATTTGATGGCTTTTCTACATGCATTGACTGACCCTAATAGTCTGGATTTACGTAAGACAGTTCCTAAAAAAGTTCCAAGTCGACTTCGTCTTCGCGATTGATCCGCATTCGTAACCGCGCGAAGTATAGCCTTCCTACTGTACAGATGGAAGGCTAATTTTCTTACGCCTGATCGCTGAATTTTCAAAATTTAGTTCTGATCTGTTTTCAATAATTAAAGTTGGGTAAAGTTTAGTTTTTTTCTCAAAATATAAATATCCTTATAAATCAATATGATGATAAATAGTTGACTAATTCGCTAGGTTAAGTATAGTTAACCTTATTAGCTTTAATGATGAGGATAGTCAGTGCGATTAACAACGAAAGGCCGTTATGCGGTGACAGCAATGTTGGATTTGGCAATTCATAGTCAGGCAGTTCCCGTTACACTGACTGATATTGCAACACGACAAACCATCTCCTTATCTTATCTTGAACAATTATTTGCAAGGCTGCGTCGTTCTGGAATGGTTACAGGTATTAGAGGACCCGGGGGTGGTTATAAACTGAGCCGAGAGGCGAAAGATATCAATGTCGCAGATATTATTGCCGCTGTTGATGAACAAATTGACTCAACAAAATGTGGTGGAAAAGGGGATTGCCAGAACAATCAGGCTTGTTTGACCCATGAGCTGTGGATAGGTTTGAGTGATCAGATTCGTAATTATCTTGAAGGTATCAGTCTTGGTGATTTATTGCAAAAAAGCAGCGTGAAGGAAGTTGCGAAACGCCAGGAAGGAGATGCGAAAAAAATTCTTGATACGACTCTGCGTTACCGAGAAACCAGATTGGAAAATGCCTAATTTTTTTCAACCCTAATAGGTTGATTGATGTCTGCTTGCAAAATTCGTAACCTAATCACATTTTTTGATTACCTGAGTTTCCATTACCCTTGATCTATTTCGATCATAATGCAACGACCCCACTCAACGAGCGGGTTATGGAAGCAATGCTTCCTTTTTTGCAAACATTTTATGCTAATCCATCCAGTTTATACCGGGCGGGACGAGTAGTCCGCAGCGCAATTGATGTTGCTCGGGAACAGGTTGCCGCGTTGGTCAACGTAAAGCCATCACAGGTTATTTTTACCAGTGGTGGCACCGAAGCAAATAATCTGGCGATTAAGGGTATGGCCTCAATCCATAAAATCGCTGTCTCCGTTATTGAACACCCTTCAGTATTACAGACGGCACTCTCATTACAGAAAAGCAAAAAAGTTGTTGGAGAAATATCTGTAAATAAGGATGGCTTGTTTGAAATAGGAGCAATTGAAAGTCAGGTAAAAAACGGCATTGAATTGATTTCTTTAATGCTGGCAAACAATGAAACGGGGGTAATACAGGATATTGAAAAAATTTCTGATTTTCTAAGACAACATCAGGTAACAATTCATACTGATGCCGTACAAGCAATAGGTAAAATACCAACTGACTTTCATAAAATTGGCGCTCACTTGATGTCATTGTCCAGCCATAAAATTTATGGCCCAAAAGGATGTGGAGCTTTAATCATTGACCATGAGCTAACAATACAGCCACTATTATCTGGCGGTGGCCAGGAGTTTGGTTTGCGTGGTGGTACTGAAAATGTTGCTGCAATTATCGGTTTTGGTTGCGCTGCTGAAATGGCCAGGAACAGTTTGCAGGCAAAGCATGAAAAATTATTAAACCTCAGGAATTATTTGGAGTCCGAGTTAAAGACAATACCAGGAATTCGAATTTTTTCAGAAGATCAAAAACGCTTGCCAAATACGGTTCAATTCGGTTTGCCACAAGTAGATGGAGAAATGTTATTGATGCAATTGGATAAAAAGGCAATTGCTGTTTCTAGTGGTTCCGCTTGTGCAAGTGGTGGAGGTGAATCAAGCCATGTACTGAAAGCAATGGGAATTGACGAATCTTTGGCAAAAAGTGCAATACGTATCAGCTTGGGTGATGAAAATACCCGGGATGAAATAAATATTTTTATTAAAACCCTAAAATCATTGATTTTTAACTAATTCAAGAGGTCAATATGGCAATTTCATTAACTGAAAATGCGGCAAAGCAAATTAAAAAACAAATATCGGCTCGCGGCAAAGGGCTTGGTTTAAAACTGGGCGTCAAGGAAGCTGGCTGTACTGGTTTTGCTTATGTACTGGATTATGCAGATAGGCTGGATGAAGGTGATATTGTTTATGAGCAAAATGATGTCAAGGTTATTATCAATGAAAAAGATTTGAAATTTCTCGATGGCATTGAAGTAGATTATCGTCGTGAAGGTATTAATGAAGCATTCAAATTTAATAATCCAAATGTGAAAGATACTTGTGGCTGTGGAGAGAGCTTCGCCGTTTAAATTCCTTTGTGTTCCTTTAGTCTGTTATTTTTTGAATACGCCAAACCGTAAAAGAATGGCTGGAAGAAGCAATAAATTCAGCAAAGTTGAGGAAATCAGTCCACCAATAATAATCGTTGCCATTGGTCCCATAATTTCTCGCCCAGGGTTATCGCTATTAAAAGCAATGGGGAACATTGCAAGTGCTGTGACTAATGCTGTCATCAAAATTGAAGGTAATCTCTCTTGTGCACCTTGTATGGCTGTGTTCTGATTCCAGCTCTTCAGTTCGTGACTGATTAGATATTGATAATGTGATAGTAACATTATGCTATTTCGAACCGTAATTCCAAATAAGGTAATAAAACCAACGACTGATCCAACTGATAATGTAGCATCAGTTAGAATAATTGCAGCTACGCCGCCAATCAAGGAAAAAGGTAAGTTAACAAGTGTTAATAATACATGGCGATAATTTCCTATCGCCAGATAGATTAGGATTAATACACCAATACCAGCTAATAGTGCATTAATGATCAAAGTTTTTCTGGCTTGAGATTGCTCCAAAGCGGCACCCGTGAATTCAGGGTAAATTTCGTCCGAAAAAGAAATTTCGGAAAAAATTCGCTGTTTTAATTCATCGACAAATGATTCAACATCCCGCGCAACAATATTGCTTGTTATTGTTTGTTTTCTTTGAGCATTCTGGTGAAGGATATTATATCGCCCTTCGGTATAATTAATTTGTGCGACTTCTTCCAGGGGGATTAATGTACCATCCATTGTGCGAATCGGTAATTGTCCGATCAGGTCTGATTTTTTTTTAAATGCTGGAGGCAGGGTGACGGAAATATTATGGAAACGATTTCCATGATAAATTTTCCCCGATATATGTCCCTCATAAGCTGCTTGAAGGGTATTAAATACGTCAGCAGATTGGATTCCTCTGAGAGCCATTTTGTCCAGATCCAAATGGATTTGTATAACTGATGTGCCTGGTGGCGAGCGTAATTGAATATCTTGGGCGCCAGGTACGGTTTTTACAAGTGCTGCAATTTGTCGGGCCTTGTCATCAAGTGCATCCAGATTATTCCCATAAATGTTTATAGCTACAGGGGCCGTATAACCGGAAATTGTTTCATCAATTCGTTCAGTCAGAAAAGTATTAGCTTCGTAAACAATACCTGGAAAATTTTCAAGAACGTCCCTGATCTTTTCAAGAATTTGTTGCTGTTGCGAGCCTGATGAAGGATTTAAACGAATTTCAAATTCACTGTAATGACTGCCATAAGTATCTGCTCCCCGTTCAGCGCGGCCAGCCCACTGAGAAACGGATTTGACACCAGGAATTTTTAGAAATTGCCGGGTTAGCATTTTTCCAGTTCGAATTGATTCCTGTAAAGAAGTACCTGGAATACTGGTAGTATGGACAATGTAATGGCCTTCTCTCAAGTCGGGGAGAAAGTCTCCTCCAAGAGAAAACAAAGGTAAAAGCGCCAAACAAAATAAAATCAGGCTGATACTCAGTGAAATTTTAAAATTTTTTATAACTAGCAACATGATTTTGTTATAGATAGGATTTAACCATTGAAGTAACGGAGAATGTTTTTTTTCCTGGAAGGTTTTACCGAAGAGCAAAAAACAAAGTGCCGGTGTGACTGTCAGCGCAATCAACAATGAGCTAAAAATGGCGATAATATATGAATAACCTAATGGGGCAAATAACTTGCCAGCCACGCCTGATAACGAAAGTAACGGTACGAACACCAAAGCTACTATAAAACTCGCATAAACAACTGAACTGCGAACCTCCATGGAGGCAGAAAAAATAACCTGTTTAATTGGTTGCGGTTGATTTTTTGACAGATTTTCCTGTAATCGACGAAAAATATTCTCAGTGTCGATAATTGCATCATCGACTACTTCCCCTAAGGCAATGGCCAGTCCACCCAAGACCATAATGTTTAAATTAGTTCCGGTTTCAAGCAAAATTAAAATTGCGCCAATCAGCGACAAAGGGATAGCCAGAGCAGAGATCATTGCTGTACGAAAATTATAAAGAAACAAATAGAGAACAATAAGAACAAAAAGCCCTCCCAGCATTAAATGTTCGGAAACATTGTGGAACGATGTTTCAATATAATCGGCCGGACGAAATAAATCAGGATAGAAAGTAATATTGTTCTTTGAAAAAATCGTTTCAAAATCTTCCAACACTTGCTCTATTGCGTGGGTAACGGTTAGCGTATTTGCTCCAAATTGGCCAATGATCATCATTACGATTCCGGGTTTGCCCATTATTTGAGCAGCACCAATAGGAGGCTCTGGTGCAAATTGAATAGTTGCGACATCTGCAAGGGTGATTTGTTTACCCTTGATACGTTTTACGATGACTTTTTTGAATTGCGCTGGTTCTTTTGGGGTGCCAGCAACTTGTAGAGTGAAGCGTTGATTAGTATTTTCCAGAAATCCTACTCCCTGAATTGTTCCGGCTTGTTTAACAGCCTGAATAATATCTGAGGTAGAAAGATTAAATCGGTGCATTTGGGTTGGTGTGACTTGGATCTGTAGTTGCTTAATTTCACCACCAAAAACATTAACATCCGCGACACCAGGAACAGTAAGAAGTCGGGGCACAATTGTCCAGTCAACCAGGCTGCGTAGATCCATCAGACTCTTGCTGTCGGAATTTAGTCCAATAGTAAGAACTGTTGCAGAAGAGGATGATAAGGGTAAGACAATTGGCGATTTTGAGGTTTCGGGTAATTGTCCCTCTAGATGTGCCAGTCTTTCACTAACTTGCTGTCGTGCGTGATAAATATCAATATCATCAGAAAAAATTGCGGTAATAATCGAAAGCCCCTGGATGGACTCGGAGCGAATAGATCTCATACCAATCAGTCCAGCTATGCTGTTTTCAATTGGTTGGGTTATGAGAACTTCAACCTGTTCCGAAGAAAATCCTGATGATTCAGTTTGAATAGTCACCTGGTTAGGTGAAAACTCAGGAAAAATATCCAATCCGGCATGATAAAACCTGTAGCCGCCATATCCTAAGAGCAATGATGCCAGAATTAAAACGATACCGGAATGGCTGATGGAAAAACGAACTAATGCGGCAATCATAATTTAGTCGTCGTCATCTTCTTCTGGGATTTGGTCACGAAATTCTTCTGCCAGAAGGAGCTGAACACCAGTTTTGACTATTTTTTTTCCAACCAGTTTGGTATCTGCCACAAAATAATTATTGCCGAACAGTTCTGGAGCAGATATTTGGTAACGAATAAAGTAATGCGGAGTAGCTTCCAGATAGACAAAGGATTGGCCAAGATGCCGCACCAAAGCGCTGTTAGGGATCATTACTCCAAAAAGTTGTGTCTGTTTTGGTATCCAGGCGGTTACCTGCATTCCTGTTCTTAATCTGGGGTCGTTTGCCAGAAAAAAATAACTTTCACCTTGAGTTAAACCGCGTATTTTAGGTGATGAACCTATTAATTCTGCCATAATTGCCAAGTTTCTGATGCCAGCTTGATGAATAAAAATTTTGGATGTTGTTGATAATGTGCCATTGGCTGACAGGGATACCAGAATGATTTTTTTATTTCCTGCAATTATTGAACTTAATTCCGCATGCTCTTGTTTGCTGACCCAATCATAAAGGTCTGCACCCCAGTTAAGAATAATCATTTCCTTTGCTAATTCCAGTCCCAGCTTTGTCTTATGTAATTGCATTTTACTTAGACGCCATTTTTCCAATTGTTCTTGCATTTTGCGCTTTGAAATGGCTTTGTTTTGATGCAGTTTTTGGACTCGATTGAGATTTTTTTGGTGAAAAGCAAAGCTTTTAGCCGCCGATTCCATTTTCACTAAGGCTAGTTGATAATTTATTTTTGCCTTAATCAGGGGGGTGATATCAATCACTTCACCAAAACAGATGAATTCAGGTGTAAATTTTATATTGTTCAAGGTTTGAAGTTCGATGCCGGCATTTTCAAGTTGTTTTTGATCAACAAAAACTTCTCCTGAATGATAATCTTGTTCTTGTTCATCTGGAGTATCCATATCGGCAAAAACAAGACAGTTAAAGAAAGCCAAAAATGACCAGATCAAGATATTTATTGCCAGCTTTTTACGTTGTTTTTCCATTAAAGAACATTGAATAATGATTATGAATGCAAAATTCCGGATATTATAACCAGCAAATGAATCAACACATCGAAAAACAGTCGCTAGTGAATCAAGAGCAAGGGTATAATTTGTCTATTTGGAACAAATCTAATGAGTAAATTGCCTGTTGATTTAAAGTATGCAAAAAGCCATGAGTGGGCAAAATTGGAAGACAATCAAATAGTGCGTGTTGGTATTACTGATTTTGCTCAAGAAGAACTGGGGGATTTAGTTTACCTTGAATTACCAAAAGTGGGGGAAAGGGTTTCTTTTGGTGAGCAATGTGCAGTTGTGGAGTCTGTAAAAACGGCATCTGATCTGTACAGTCCTGTTGATGGAGAGATTGTTGAAATAAATGAGGCGCTAACTGAAGAGCCAGAGCGAATCAATGAAGATAGTTACGATTCGTGGTTGTTTTGTATTAAGGCAGACAACCCATCTCAGCTAGATCAATTAATGAATTCTGATGAATATAAAGCGATAATAAGTGACTAACATTTCTACTCAGTTACTCACAGTTTATGTGGATAACTCTGTGAATAAGTCTATTTTAGTACCTCCAAACCCTTGCTTCTGTTAAGACTTACTTAAAATGTATTTTTTTTATACAATGATTATTTTTTACACAACACAGGTTGCTTGTCAAATTATTTTATAATTTTATATCAGTAACTTATAAGTTTTGTTTAAATATAGGCTGTTTTATTTTTGTGTTTTTTTAACCAATTTATACTGCAGAATATTTTTATTTCCAAAATATTCTTTGAATAAAAGTTAAAAACAACTTGCTGTGGATTTATTTAGTTTTTTACTATTTTTTTGTAACTATTCAGCGTATTTAATTTAGCTAAAATCACTCAATATCAGTGCCTTATGGAAGAAGTGTATGTGTCATGGATGACACAATCAAGCCTACAGGGACGTAATTATGGCGTCTTCTGAAATAAGTCACTGATATTGAATCTATAAATACGCTGAATAGTTACCTATTTTTTTAATTAGGTCATTGAAAACTTTAAGGGAAGTATGGCAAATCAGAAAGTAACTGGTATTAAACGTATTTATAATGCGTTTTTCTTTTCGATGAAGGGTTTTAGAGCAATCTGGGTTAATGAAGCGGCATTCAGGCAGGAGCTTTTACTTTTTTTAATTTTTACACCGCTCGGTTTTTGGTTCGGGGAAACAAAAACCGATCAAATCTTGTTAGTTGGTAGTCTGATTTTGATTTTGCTTGCAGAATTGTTAAATTCTGCAATCGAAGCGGTTGTTGATCGGATCGGCCATGATCACCATGAGTTATCGGGCAGAGCAAAAGACATTGGCTCAGCAGCAGTATTTTTAACATTAGTCTGGGCTGCATTTAGCTGGTATTTTATTCTGATTTATTAATTGAATCATTTATTTGCTGGAATCAGTTTATTTTTGTGATTTCTGTTATCACGCACATTTTTTTATATAGGAATTAAGAGGTTAGTAATGAGTGCTTTAATATGCGGGTCAATGGCCTATGACACAATCATGGTTTTTCATGACCAATTTAAAAATCATATTTTGCCGGAAAAGGTTCATATCTTGAATGTATCGTTTTTGGTGCCAGTCATGCGTCGTGAATATGGAGGATGCGCCGGAAATATTGCATATAATCTGAAATTATTGCGTGAAGATCCGCTAATTATGGCAACCGTGGGGCATGATTTTGAGCCTTATGCACAATGGTTGTCACAATGCGGTATTTCTACGGAATTAATCAAAACTCTGGATGATTGTTATACCGGGCAAGCTTATATCACTACAGATGAAGATGATAACCAGATTACTGCTTTTCATCCTGGTGCAATGAATTCATCGCATTTGAATGTGGTACCATTAGATCAAAATATTTCTATTGGGATTGTTTCACCTGATGGTAAAGACGGTATGGTGCAACATGCACAGCAATTTGTTGATGCAAAAATTCCATTTATTTTTGATCCAGGGCAGGGCATGCCAATGTTTGATGGAGAGGAGCTGTCGAAATTTATCGAACAGGCGACTTGGGTGACGTTGAATGATTATGAATCGGAATTAATGCAGGAGCGTACTGGTTTGTCGTTAGATGACATAGCACAACGAGTGGATGCTCTGATTGTGACACTAGGAGCTAAAGGCTCACAAATTTATACCCAAGGTCAATGTCTGGAAATTCCTGCTGCAAAACCCAAGGCAATACAAGATCCGACAGGTTGTGGTGACGCATATCGAGCAGGTTTGCTGTATGGATTGATGAATGAATATGACTGGGAAACGACCGGGCGAATTGCTTCTTTGCTAGGAGCAATCAAAATTGAACATCATGGCACCCAAAATCATACATTTGATATGCCAGGATTTAAACAACGATATCGGGAAAGTTTTGGTTCCTCTTTCTAACCATGGAAAACACTCAGCGACTTTTGGAGATAATGGCGCAATTACGCCATCCAGAAACGGGATGCTCGTGGGATCTAAAACAGGATTTTTCCAGTTTAATTCCTTATACCATTGAAGAGGCTTATGAAGTCGCTGATGCCATAGAGAGGAACGACCTGGATGACCTGAAATCTGAATTAGGTGACTTGTTACTGCAGGTGGTTTTTCATTCCAGAATAGCTGATGAATTGGGAATATTTGATTTTGAACAAGTTTCAGAAGCCGTTTGCCAAAAATTGGTTCGCAGGCATCCTCATGTTTTTGCTGGCAAAGAATTTGCAAATGATGAACAGCGAAAACTAGCATGGGAAGCTGCAAAAGCTGAAGAAAGAAAAGCCAAGTCAGAAGTTGAAGACAATAGTATTCTTGACGGTATTGCCAAAAATTTACCTGCTTTGATTCAGTGTGAAAAACTCTTGTATCGGGCAGCAAGCCATGGTTTTGACTGGCCAGAGGCCCTTCCTGTTTTTGATAAAGTCCAGGAAGAACTCGATGAGGTTAAGGAAGCTTGGGAATCCGGAGATCAGACGCACATTCAGGAAGAAATTGGGGATTTGCTTTTGGTGGTTGTCAATCTTGCCAGGCATTTAAAAGTAAATCCCGAAACGGCTTTGAAAGAAAGTAATAAAAAATTTACACAAAGGTTTCAATATATTGAACGTCGGGTGCTTGATAGCGACAAGCAATTAAGTGAGTGCTCCCTTGATGAACTTGACGCTTATTGGGATGAGGCAAAGGAAAATTTGAAAAAATAGTTTCTGTACACGACAAAACATTTCATTTCCTATTTCATACAATTTTTTGTTATGTTTAAAGAAAAATAGTTATTCTTTAACCGGTCTTTTATCCAGTTTTCTTTGTAAAGTGCGCCGGTGCATGTTCAAAGCTCTGGCAGCTGCGGAGATATTGCCATCATGTTGCATTAGAACCTTCTGCAGATGCTCCCATTCCAGACGTTTCACTGATAATGGGTTTTCATTAATTTCTACTGATGTATCGCCCTGATTTTTATTCA